>JAOQAP010000235.1 GCA_025963465.1 Flavipsychrobacter sp. | reverse complement strand
ATTTCCACTTCAGGAGTAACGGTATTATCAGAGCTATCATACAATAGCTTTATCTTATCCATATTCAATACCGGTGCCTTATTGAAGGTCATTTTTATAAAGCCATTTATGTCAAAAGTCCTTTTGTCAACATTACCTGTATCAAAATTCACCGCGTAGCTGAACGTACTGTCTTTTGTATTTTGTTTGCTTTTATTCCCACCCATTTTACCACCTTTTTTGGACAGGGAATCCATCTTTTTCTGGGTGATCGTGTCTGGCAGTTCCGGAAATATCTTCATTGCTATCGGCACTTGCCCGGTATCCCCTGCTACTACCATGCTATCTCTGAATCCTATCCATTCCCCTTGTACAGGGCCATCATAGGTAAGATTATTATTAGAATCCTTCATTGCATATATCCTGAAACTCCTTTTAGGAAGCCCTTTGAACATAAAATCACCTTTACTGTCTGTTCTTGTTACATACTTAGGCTTGTGTCGCGATATTGCGGTATCGTCATCCTTTGCACTATATAATGCGACTGTTACCGTACCGCCATCGGGCTTTCCCGTCATGGCATTAAGTATATTGCCTTTCAGCATCAACGAGTCAAAATAGTTTCCGGTACTGAATGTGTAATTATATTTCGGGAACGGGTTCCCCTCATGCAGGTCTTTTATCGCATTGCCAAAAGATATCCGGTAGGTAGTATTATCTTCCAGTAAGGTATCTACTATTTTTACTATTACTTTTTTATTTACTCCGTTCACCGTTGGTAATATAGCTATGATAGGCGATATCTGGACTTCCTTACTCACATCACTTATTGTAATGTACTCGTCAAAATCCATTTCTATGCGTTTCAACCTTGTATTCAGCAACGAATCTTTCGGAGTAATATCTACCAGCTTTGGTGGCGTTGTGTCTCTTCTCCCTCCTGTAGGGCTGGTAATATTAGCACACCCTGCACCAATACATAAAACAACAATAAATAATAAATAATTTATACGGGTGCCCATCTGCGGTCAAAAATAAATAAAAATAGAGCAATGCCCTAATGACAGTATATAATTAAGAACGCCTGCCCGTTTATGAGAACCAGGCAGGCGTTCAATATCAACTTTTCAAAGGCTATTTCTTTGCCTTGTTCTTATCTTTCTCTTTCTTTTCCAGCATTTCTACAAGGCCGGCAATATTTGTGTGATCAAGTCTCTTACCACGAATGATCTTCTTTTCATCAAGCAGGTAAATGGTTGGTGTGCTGTATACGTCATACTTACTATGGTAGTCGCTTGTGTGGTCAGGATTCCATGTATTTGTCCAGCTTTCCAGTTTGTTCTTGGTAATGAAGTCTGTGATCGCTTTTTCTTCACCTTCGGTAGCCACTGTAAATATCTTCACACCTTTGGCTTTCAGTACCTCGTTGTACACAGAGTCCAGCGCCGGTATCTCATGCTGGCAATGGCCGCATGATGGAGAGTAAAACACAACAATAGTATACTTACCCTTTGAGCCCAGCAGGCTTTCTTCCTTCTTTGTTACCACGTTCGGCACTTTTATTTCAGGTGCCAGGTTACCTATTACGTTTGGTGCTATCTTCTGCGCACGCTCCAGGTATTTAGATAATTCATCTGGTTTCAGCCAGAATGCATCACCCTTCATATAATAGTTCTCCACAAGATAAACGAATGCTTCGTCCATGCCCATCACCTTGCTGTTCTCTGCGTTACGTGTCAGCCACCAGAGCGAGTAATGGAATACATCCTTAGTGCCTTTTGCTTTTTTCAGGATCATATCTGCCTCATGGTTCATGCTATCAGGCACCGGTACTACCAGTTTGCTGAAATATTCTTCCAGCTTCTGGTCGTAAAGTGGCGTATAGATCATCCTGTCATCCTGGAAGTTGAAGCCATCCCAGAAATGGCTCTTATAGTAGTGGTAAGCAAACGCAGAATCTTTTGTTACACCATCTGCAAGGAAATGCGGGCCTTCCGGAACTTCCGGAACTTCCATGCCGCCAAATATTCCTGCAAGCAATGTGCCCGGGTTATTCTTCATATAATCACGCCTGTAGTTGGTCAGCTTTTTAGCCTGGGCTATAGACTTATCGCGGATCACGTTCGTATCTGCTTTTGTCTTTGCATTTGTCAGCTCTTTTTTCAGTGCTTCTTGTCCTTTGCTATAGTCTTTCAGGAAACCGATATATTCTTCAAAACGCTCATTTTCAGGAGAGTTCTTGAAAACAACAGCATCAGGCAGTTTACCGAGGTTAACTGTAATGCCCATATCATCGCCTTTGTTAAGCAGGAATTCAAAATCAGCTCTCCTGTTAGACAAAAGCATGATGTAAATACCTCCTGTGAAAGCAGAGTCATTACTCTTAAATTCTGCATTACCTGCTTTATCTATCCGTGCAGAGTCTAGTTTAAAGATAGTGGGGCGACCTTTTCCATAATAGTGAAGTAGATAGATCAGGGTGTCGTGATTAGCTATTGTGTCATTAATATCAGTTATTTTCAACTTGATATGATACGACTTGTAAGTGGGGGCAGCTAATACCTGCGAAATACCTATGAACAAAAGGGCTACGAGCAGTAATGTTTTTTTCATACGTAAAATAGTTAGTTGTTTGATTCCGTGAACAAGACGGATGGTAAAGTTTATCAGTTTGGTTTAAAAGCTAAAAATAAATCATAAAGTTGGTGTATCACACCATGTAAGGACTAAATTTGCAGCTTATTATAAAAATTATAACAAATTTTGTCCCGTAAGAAGAAGAAATCCGGCCCGCTTTTAAACATTAAGATAGAATCTTATGCTGCAGAAGGTAAAAGTATTGCACGTCTTGATGACGGGAAAGTACTGTTTGTAGATAATGCCATACCGGGCGATGTGGTAGATGTAGGTATCACAAAGGACAAGAAGAGCTGGGCACAAGGCAGGATGGTGAGACTGGTCACACCATCCCCTCAGCGTGTAGAGCCGTTTTGCCAGCACTTCGGAGTATGCGGCGGTTGCAAATGGCAAATGCTCCCCTATCCTCAGCAACTAGTGTATAAACAGCAACAGGTAACAGATCAGCTGCAGCGCATAGGCCATGTTGCTCTACCGGAAATATCTCCTATAATCGGCAGTCCGTACGATCGCCATTATCGCAATAAATTAGAATTCACTTTCTCTACCCAGCGTTACCGCACCTTTGAAGAAATATCAGATCGTGAGGAAAAGTTCACACCTTCACCTGCGTTAGGTTTTCATGCTCCCGGCCTGTTCGATAAGATAGTAGAGATTCATACCTGCTACCTGCAGCACGAACCTACCAACCTGTTACTTAAAGTGCTGCGTGAATATTCACTGGCACATAACCTCCCCTACTACGACTTTAAGGCCCAATACGGCTGGCTGCGCAATGTTATTATTCGTGTGGCTACTACAGGTGAGGTACTCATAAACCTCATCATGCACCATGAAGATAAAGAAGCACGTGAAGGCATACTGCAACACATGCTTGAAAATATACCCGGCATAACCTCTCTTAACTACACGCTTAATGGCAAGATGAATGACACCATTCACGACCAGGAAGTAGTGTGCTATTATGGCAAAAGCTATATCGAAGAAAAGCTGGAAGATTTTCGCTTCAAGATATCTCCTAAGTCGTTCTTCCAGACCAATACCTACCAGGCAGAAGCGCTGTACCGTGTCACTCGCGAGTTTGCAGGTCTCACCGGAAATGAAGTATTGTATGACATGTATTGCGGCACAGGCAGCATAGGTATCTTCTGCTCTAAGGGCGCTAAAAAAGTAATAGGTATAGAAGTAGTGGAAGATGCCATAAAAGATGCTTATGAGAATGCAGCGATGAACAATATAGATCATTGCACATTTTACGCGGGCGATGTAGAGAAGATCTGCAATGATGACTTCTTCGCAGCACATGGCCACCCGGATGTGATCATCACAGATCCTCCAAGGGCAGGAATGACGGAAAAGCTCATCAAACAACTGCTGAAAATGCGGGCGCCTAAGGTGGTCTATGTAAGCTGTAATCCTGCTACACAGGCCCGAGACCTGCAATTATTAAATGAATCCTATAAAATTACACGTTTACAACCTGTAGATATGTTCCCGCATACGCACCACATTGAAAATGTAGCCTTGCTAGAATTGAGAACTGACACAGACTCACCCGAAAACTAAAACGTTAAAATATAATATGTAGCTTAGACCACCGCACTTTAACTATCAACTTTTTCTTAACTTGCAGTATATCGTAAACTTAAATCTACAGACAATGAACACTATCCGTTGTACACTCACGTCTGCCTTTTTTTTACTGGCAGGCATCACCTGCCAGGTAAAGGCCCAGACCGCAGACGAGATCATTAAGAAACACGTAGAAGCTATGGGCGGCGCTGACAAATGGAAAAATATCAAGTCCGTAAAGATCTCTGGCTCTTTCATTACTGAAGGTGAGGCTGCTAAAGTATTGTTCAATTACACGATTGCAGACCATAAAGGGATAAGAAAAGAATATACTTATGCAGCGTCGTCTGATGCGACCGCATATGTGGTCATTACACCTACAGAAGGTTGGTCGTTAATTCCCCAGATCGGTTTTAAGGTAAGGCCTGAGGCGTTACCGCCCGTCACTGTTCGTAAATTCCACTTTTTCCTTGATGCCCAGGACCCCCTGATCAATCATAAAGCAAAAGGTAATGTAGTTACTTACATAGGTAAGGAAATGAAACAAGGCAGCAAATGCTATAAGATGCAGATCACTAACGCTGCTGACAAAGACTTTACAGAGTTTATGTACCTCGATACAAGCACTTATTTTAATAAAGTAACAGCTATGGCGTCAGAAGGCCATGGTGAAATAGACCTGATATTCTGGTCTGATTATAAACAATTACCGGAAGGTATTATGTACCCGATGACCTTCAATGAAGGTGCAGGCCCTCAGTACCTCGACAAGGTAGAGTTAAATGCACCTATAGATAAAAACACCTTCCACCTATAGTATCAGAAGTTATCCATGCTCTTCTTAATGATACCTATGCACTCATCTATTTGTGCACGGGTTATCAGTAATGGTGGTGCAAAACGTATCCTGTCGCCGTGAGTAGGCTTGGCAAGCAGTCCGTTTTGTTTCATGGCTATGCATATGTCCCAGGCCGTATCTTTTTTAGGATGCTCTATAACTATTGCATTGAACAAACCCTTGCCTCTTACTACTGAAATATGCTCATGCCCCATTGCCAGTAATTCTTTGCGTAGGTGAGCGCCTTGTATTTCAGAGTTTTCAGCCATTTTCTCATCCACCAGCACTTGTAATGAGGTCATAGCAACCTTACAGGCTATAGGATTACCGCCATAGGTAGAACCATGATCTCCCGGCTTTATTGTAAGCATGATCTCATCATCTGCCAGCACTGCCGATACAGGCATAGTACCACCTGACAAAGCTTTGCCTAACAGCAATATATCCGGGCGAACATTTTCATGATCGCATGCCAGCATTTTTCCGGTACGAGCCAGCCCGGTTTGTATCTCATCTGCTATAAAAAGCACATTAGCTTCTTTACACATAGCGGCTGCCTTAGAGATGTAGCCTTCATCCGGCACCACTACCCCGGCCTCGCCCTGTATGGGTTCAACGAGGAATGCTACAACATTGCCATCCTGTAAAGCTTCCTGCAAAGCAGCTATATCATTATAAGGTATCGTTTCAAACCCCAGAGTGAACGGGCCAAAATCGCGCCTTGAGCTTTCATCGCTACTGAACGAAATAACACTGATCGTACGTCCGTGAAAATTTTGCTCGCAGGTAATGATCTTGCCTTTATTTTGTGGAACTCCCTTCACTTCATAGCCCCAGCGGCGTGCCAGTTTCAATCCGGTTTCTACTGCCTCTACCCCGGTATTCATCGGTAGCACTTTATCATAACCGAAAAATTTCGTGATAAATTCTTCATACTCACCAAGCACATCATTATGAAATGCACGGGAAGTAAGTGTCAGCTTTTGTGCCTGCTCTATAAATGTTTCTATTATCCGGGGATGGCAATGTCCCTGGTTAATAGCCGAATAACCCGACAGGAAATCATAATAGCGTTTGTCATCCACATCCCACACAAAAACACCCCTCCCTTTAGTAAGCACTACAGGCAGCGGATGATAGTTATGCGCGCCATATAATTCTTCTTTTTCAAGGAAATATTGTGTCTTAGATGTGATATTTGTAGTTATTGACATAATGCAAATTTAAGATTTTGCGCCCAAATAATTGGCTTTTAAAGCAATTAAGGGCCATTTAGGGTTTTATCAAGGTCAAAATTAACTAAGGTTCTTTACGCGCTTGTCGGCTCAGGCTCTTGCAGCTGCACCATTTCGTGCTCGTTTATTCTGTCCAGCTCCAGTATGGTATGATCACCGCTTTCAGCCCTTTCAAACATCGGCAGGAATTTGGCTCCATAGACCAACTGGTTGTACGTATAAGAGGTACGCTGCTGCACAATATTGGAAAAATGATCGTCAAATGCTTTGATGTTGACTATTATCTCCATTTTCAGCTCTGCCACGTCTTCTTTCCTGTAATTATACAATGGGCTCTCTTCGTCTATCGGGTGTACCAGTGTCCAGCTTATCGGCAGGGAGTTTACTTTGGCAAACTGAAGTTTCAGCGGGTAAAATTTGGTCTGTGTTTTCCCGTTCTCCTGCTCATGCACTGCCAGGGTCAGGTTGGCCTCCACATCGGTCAGGTGGTTATTCTTATAGGTTGCTACCCGTAGCATCAATGCTTTACCTTCTTTAAATGGCGAGATCAATACGTTAGGGCTAAAGAGCAGGTAGGCCCGTGGTCTCGAAAAACGCCCGTATATAAGACCGGTTACCAATGCAAAGGTCAGTATCCCAACCAGAGATTCTATAGAAGCTACTGCATTGGTCATCATACCCGTAGGCGCTACATGGCCGTAGCCCACTGTAGTGAGCGTTTGTGAGCTGAAAAAGAACGCATCCATGAAACGCTCGAACGGGGTATGAGCGCCATCTACACCAAGGAGATGCTCCACTCCTATCGAAAAATAGATAGATGCAAAGATCAGGTTGATAGCAGTATAATAGAGAAAGATACCCAACAGGAAATGCTTTCCTTTCATCCTCAGCAACGTATGATAAACACTGATACGCTCCCATATCGGGATACCTTTTTTCTTAAGGTTTGCTGTACCGTCCGGATTAATGAGCCTGCCACCTTCTACGCTGCTGTTAGGGCCAAAACCCGTATTGTCTATATCTCTGAGGCGGTGTCTTTGATTAGGCGTTGCCATGTTTTCTGTGATTTTTCAATTCTATCATCAATGAAACACCCATGATGATAAACATGGACATAGCACCTATTGTAAGCGCAATGCGTTCATTGAAGAATGAAATTACAACAGAATGAACAATTTTGAACAATACCCCGAAAACTACAAGCTTTAAAGCCCAGTTGCTAAATGGCACCAGGTTCACCCAGCTAGTCTGCAATAACCTGCTGATATGATAAAAATAATATGCCCCCTGCAGGTAGCAGGAAATAATAAAACTAAGTGCCACGCCCGGCAGTCCCAGCCATAAATAAAGGGGATACATAAATACAATTGCCAGTACCAGGTCTATGATCGCACCTATATTGCTGTAATGTCCTTTATGCATCTTCTGGAATACAATAGTAAAATTATATGCCCTCAGCGGTATCAGGAACAGGAAAATAAAAAACACAGGCACTGCCGCTTTATAATCAGGAAGCAAGGCAGCAAACAATTCGTACCTGAAAAAAACGAGGTAAAAGAACAAAGGAAATACTATGTTAGATAATAACCTGGATGAATAATTCATCAGGTGCAACAGGGACGTTCTTTCATCAGCAGCATTTACTTTATGCATCTGCATCAGCACCGCACTGCCTGCTGCGCCCAACACCACCGGCAGGAACGGAATGTTTTGAGAGCCATTATAATATATGGCAGACAGTGTGGAGGTAAGCACCAACGAAATGATAAATTTATCCACCCACGACTCCAGCGTTTGTAGTATGTCATACAGTCCCAGGTTTATCCATAACTTGCGTACCTCTGCCGCAGGCCTTAGTTCCACGTGCTCATCACCCTTATGTGCGGCTATGCTTTTTACTGTCAGTATTGCGTATGCAACCACCTTTATTGCCGTCAATACAAACAAGTAGAGGAATATGCTATTGTAGGTAAACCCCTCGTCAAGCACTACTTTATGAATTATTACATAGCCCGCTGCGTAGCAAAAATTAATTGCAGACAGGCTGATAAAATTCTTAAAAACAATAAGGAAAGATTCCAGTATGATGCTCATTGAAAACAGCAGCAGGAACAGCATTGGTATAAAAAAGCCTATATGCAGGAATGCAGACTGCAAAGCCGCAAATACAACACTCAGCACCACCAGCCACACTCCGTATAATATGTACTGTTTAGTACC
>JAOQAP010000234.1 GCA_025963465.1 Flavipsychrobacter sp. | reverse complement strand
TGCAGACACAATAAGAGTAGACACCCTTGTTCCGGGCCTTAGCATAAACCCTAACCCTGCGTGCCAGAACAATAGTGTGGCATTTGCCGACTCTTCCTACAGTTTCAGTTCTGCAAGCACTGCATGGTTGTGGCAGTTCGGGAATGGTGCCACAAGTACCCTTAAGTCACCGGCATATACGTATACCACTTCAGCTACCTATACAGTAACCCTTTCGGTGACCAATGGTACGGGCTGTAAAGGAAAGGTTACGCGGAGTTTGAAAATAACACCACCCCCGGGGATTGTTATGGGCGCACTGGCCCTATGTGCTGGGCAGACAACAACACTAAGTAATGCAACAGGCGGTGGAAAATGGACAAGCGGCAATAGTACGATAGCTACGATAGACTCTGTGACAGGAGTGGTAAATGCAGTTGGCGCCGGGAATGTCTCTATCCAGTATAAATTGTCGTCAGGTTGTTTTGCGGCTGCTACGCTAACTGTAAATCCAATGCCTGATACAATACTGGCCGGTACCCATAAGGTATGTGAAACCTATACTTATACACTCAGCGACAGAACATCCGGCGGTACATGGACCAGCTCGAATACTGCGGCTGCAACCATAAACCCAAGTACAGGTGTGATAAAGGGGATAGCTGCCAATACAACGATCATTACTTATCAACTGGGGACAGGATGCTATGCAGCTACCACAGTAACTATAGACCGTACCCCTGCCGTGCCGGTAGGGCCAACAAGCGTGTGTGTGGGAACGACTATTGTGCTTAGTGACTTGGATGCAGGAGGTACCTGGTCGAGCGGAGATGTATCGCTGGCAACCATAGGGTCAGCTACCGGGGTTGTAACAGGCGTGGTGTCAGGATCGGTAGATACTTCAGTAGTTATTGTTTATACACTTCCTTCCGGATGTCCTAGTTCTGTAATAATAAAAGTGAATCCTGCCCTGCCTCCGATAACAGGGCCAAGAAATGTATGTGTAGGCAGTACAACCACCTTGTCGGATGCATCGTTAGGGGGTACCTGGAGCAGTGCTAATACCACGATAGCGAGTGTATTATTTGGAGTAGGCACTGTGAAAGGAGTATCGCAGGGAACTACTACCATAACGTATACCAGTGTAAAGGGGTGCACTATTTCGACTACAGTAACTGTGGATACGCTGCCGCCCCCAATTTCAGGTATCAAAGATGTATGCGCCGGCTCGACGACATTATTAAGTGACGCAAGCCCGGCCGGAACGTGGAGTACATCGGCAACAATTGTAACTGTGGGTAGCAGTACAGGTATTGTTACCGGGATAAAAGCGGGGACTGCTGCTATTACTTATACAATAGCTACCGGTTGTAAAATACCTGCGACCGTAACTGTAAATCCTTTACCTGCGGGTATTGGTATCACCACGTTCAGCCCGGCATGTGCAGGAGGTAACCCTATAACAATACTAGATGTAACAGCCGGTGGTGTGTGGAGCAGTGGCAATACAACTATACTGACTGTAGTATCAACTGGTTCAGCTTCTGCAGACCTGAAGGGGGTATCCGCTGGTACAGCTGTAGTCACTTACATGCTCAGTACTGGCTGTTTTACCAGCCGTACGTTTACAGTAGTCAGTTTACAGCCACCTGTGACAAGTACGCCTGAGTTTTGCGCGGGAAATACAATTACGCTGACTGATACCGGTGGTGGTACCTGGAGCTCAGCAAATACAATAGTTGCAACGGTGGGAATAAGCTCGGGGATTGTGAATGGGTTGTCTTCGGGTACTGCAACCATCACCTACTTAATTGCATCATCAGGGTGCAGGGCCACTATAGTGGTAACTGTAGATCCGGTACCACCTAATATAGCAGCTGTCAGCCGGATATGTGTGAATGATTCAGCGTTCTTTAGTGATGCTATGCCCGGTGGTGCCTGGAGTAGCAGCGCAATAGCCATTGCGACAGTTAATACAGCCGGTATCGTGAAAGGCCTCGCTGCTGGCACTGCAACTATTACTTACATGATGACTACAGGTTGTTTTAAAACAGCATCTGTAAGCATTAATCCTTTGCCGGGTGCAATAAAAGGCAAACCGGACCTGTGTGCCGATACCTGGACACAACTAAGCGATGCTATAGGTGGCGGATGGCAATGGACATCTGGCAATACTGTAGTAGCACGTATCGATCCGATGTCAGGAATTGTTTTTGGAAATAATCCCGGCACAGCAACCATTACTTATACGCTAAGCACCGGGTGTGCTACAACGGCTGTAGTTACTGTAAACCCAGTACCTGCTGCGGTCACCGGTACTGTGTATGTATGCCTGGGAGATACTGCAGTGTTATCGGATATTACAACAGGCGGCACATGGAGCAGCAGCAGTCCCGGAATTGCATTTGTCCCTTCAGATACGGGTGTTGTCTCAAGTATCTCTGCCGGTACTGCAACGGTCACTTATACACTGGCTACAGGCTGTTTGGCTGTAACTTCTTTTACAGTCTATCCATTGCCATCGGCTATAACCGGCTCAACACGTATATGCCTTGGTGCTGCAAATATTTTGAGCGACCTGATACCGGGAACATGGAGCAGCAGTGATGTCTCTATAGCTTCTGTGGATGGTAGCGGTGCTGTAACGGGAATGGCGTTGGGAACGGCTGATATTACATTTACATCTGCCGGTAATTGCAAGGCCATGACCACCGTTACCGTTTACCCGGTGCTTGCACCACTTGTGGGTGATACAATTGTGTGTATAGGTGTTAAAGCTACCCTGTCAGAAGCAGTACCTGGGGGTGTGTGGAGCAGTACAGATACTAATATAGCAGTTATAGATACGGCAGGTGTACTGACCGGAAGGGCTACAGGTACTACGATCATTTCGTATACGCTGGCCAATAGTTGTGATACTGCAGCCATGGAGCTGTTTGTGTTCCCTCAGCCATATGCTGATACAATAAAGGGAAGTGATCATGTGTGTACCCGCGCCAGTATACAACTTTCCAATAGTGTAAAAGGGGGTGTATGGACAAGCAGCAATAATTTACTTGCTATGGTAGACACAGCTGGTATTGTAACGGGTGTGGCGCAAGGTATGGATACGATATACTATACTTATACCAACCGGTGCGGAACGGATATGACCAGCAAGGCTATATTAATAAGCCAGGCTGCTACGAGCGCGCAGATCATTATACACCCGGACACCAGTTTGTGCAGCAATATCATGTTCATGAATTTTGGTGCTGACAGCCCTGAACCTCCGGGTGGGCATTATGTATGGAGCGCAGATAATGCGGTAGTATATGCTGTATCTGCCGATAAACAGAATTGCCTTATTACTTTCCCTTGGCCGGGTATAAGTATTGTCAGGCTGACATCGCAGTTCCTTACTTCTGATTGTGCAAGTGAGGAAGGCCTTACATTTCATATCAGTAATGAGGAGTCACCTGTGCCACAGGTTGTGTATTATGAACCCGAACTGGTATGTATGGACCATACAGCGGATAGCTACCAGTGGGGATATGATGATGTAAAGACCCTGGACTCTGTGATAATAAATGGCGCTGTGAACCAGAATTACTATGAACCGAAGCTTGAAGTTACAAAGAAGAATTACTGGGTGCTTACCTATCACGATGGCTGCCTTCAGAAGTCGTATTATAATACACCGACAGGTGTAGTACCCGGGCCCGGTGATGATCTTGATATTAAACTATACCCAAACCCTGCTGATGCTTCCGTAAATATGGAAGTTAGCGGCATGCGCAAGAGTGACAGGATAGGCTTTAAACTATATGATATATTGGGCAAGGAGCGAAGCATAGGCATACTTGAAGCAGGGAAGGGTAGCATACAGTTGGCTGATTCGCCGGCAGGGGTTTATATGGTGCTATTCACAAAGAATGGAGTCAAGATAGGTACCAGGGTATTTGTCAAAAAGTAAATACTTAAGCAACTATAGCCGCTATAAAACAATTATTTATACTTTTGCGGTGCTATTATGAAATTAACACAACACCTCTCAGAGGCAACAGACACGATCGTTTCTTTAGAGATACTGCCACCTACAAAAGGCAAAAGTATTGAGTCTATATATAATCACCTTGATCCGTTAATGGAATTCAAGCCTGCATTTATCAATGTTACTTATCACCGTGCAGAGCAAGTATTCAGGAAACGCACCGATGGTAATTTTGAAAGAGTAGAGATTCGTAAGCGCCCGGGAACCGTAGGTATCTGTGCTGCACTCATGAACAAGTACAAGGTGGAGGCAATACCACATCTTATATGTGGTGGTTTCAGCAAAGAAGAAACCGAAAATGCGTTGATAGATCTTGATTTCCTGGGTATAAAAAATGTACTGGCACTTCGTGGTGATGCTGCAGCTAATGAAAAATTCTTTAACCCTCATCCTAATGGCCACCGGTATGCAGAAGACCTGGTGAAACAGATAGTGACGCTGAACAAGGGGCACTATATGGAGGAAGACATAATAGATGGGGCTAAAACTGATTTCTGTATAGGTGTAGCCGGCTATCCTGAAAAGCATTTTGAGGCACCTAATATGGACACTGATATCTATTACCTGAAACGGAAAATAGACCTTGGTGCAGATTATGTGACCACACAGCTGTTCTACAACAACGAACATTATTACAGCTATATCAATAAGTGCAGGGAGCATGGTATACATGTACCCATACTGCCGGGACTGAAACCACTTACCAATAAGAAACAGCTTACTATTATACCACGTACATTCAATGTAGAAGTACCTGTGGAGCTATGCAATGAGATGCTGAAAGCCAAAACCGATGCAGATTGTGAGCAGGTGGGCACAGAATGGTTGCTGCATCAATGCCGCGACCTGCTGAAAAACAAAGTGCCGATATTGCATTTCTATACATTAGGTAAGCCAAGTGTTATTTACAACGTGCTCAAGCAATTGTTCTAAACGGAATCAATGTAAAAAAGCTGGTGAATACTTGAGATAAGTATTCACCAGCTTTTTTTTGTTTTTAAGCTCTTAAGCTATATCCGGACCGGCGTGGCCGTTGTGTGTATGCCTGTGATGAGGTTTGTGTTTACCTCTGTATGCAGGAGCGAATGCTTTTATATGATGTTCTTCCTCTTCTTCAGGAGCTCCCTCAGCTCTGCGTTTTGCTATGTACTGGTATAATCTAATTGCAGGATAAACTAAAATGCCTGCAGCAACTACTGTAATTCCGATGGCCTGCCAATACTTTTTCATGAGTTCTTGTTTTAATAGTTATCAAAGGTTTCTGAAATAGGTATGAAAAAAATCAGGCCAAGGTTACTTGCACTCCTGTTCTTCAAGATCAGTTGCCTCCATTGCATTGTTTTCGAGGTAATGATAAAGTTTAATAAGTGGATGATAAAATATTGTAGCGACAATAGTAGAAAGCCTGATCGCGTTAAGGAATTTTGTCATTATTAAATTATTTAATGGAAAAAATATCTGATTTATATACTTGATGTATAGCGAAAATCATGCCAACATTTCAATAACAAATGAAAAATTATTAACTGGGTTGGCTGTGTAGTTGAGGAAGGTTGTTTTTAATGTTCTAACTTTGCATCATGAACGGACAGCATCGTGCTGATATACACCCAGGTATAGAGGTGGAAATAATACTAAAACAAGACCAAAGGACCGGTAAACGAACAACCGGAATAGTGAAAGACCTGCTCACGAGTGCACCATATCATTCACGGGGTATAAAGGTAAGACTGGAAGATGAGCAAGTGGGCCGTGTGGTAGAAATACCACAGAATGGGGAATGATCTTAAATATTACAGACAATAATTATGATACTAATAAACAGGAATACCCTAACTCTTCTTCTCTTGCTTTTATGCTTTTCGGCCTGTGGCCAGAAAAAGAAAGAGATCAAGGTACTGGCGGTAGATGACACTGCAAAAAAGAACATTGTAATGCCCACTTATCCCGGTGATATTGGGGAATTCCTGTTCAAGAATGTCAAATTCACGAAGCAGGTCAAAGGTGACGAAGAGGTGCGATTCCTTATTGATACCGCCGGTGCTTTATCACAATTCAAGATAGTGAAGAGCCTGAGCGCTGAGATAGATAGCGCAGTAGTGCGTGCGCTCAGAGTAATGCCACCATGGAATCCTGCAACAGAGAACGGAACGCCGGTATCTATGTGGTACAACCTGCCTATTGATATGAATTAGCTAAAGTGGTTTTAGCCATTGAACTGCGGCTTCGGCGCAGCGTTCTCCATCTATAGCTGCAGATACTATACCGCCTGCATAACCTGCGCCTTCAGCACAAGGGTATAATCCTTTTATTTGTGTGTGCTGTAGTGTTTCTTTATCGCGTGGGATGCGAACAGGAGAGCTTGTGCGGGATTCGGTAGCAACCAGTACTGCTTCATTTGTATAATAGCCTTTCATTTTTTTGCCGAAATCTACTACTGCTTTTTTTAGCGCAGCATGCACTTCTTTGGGCAACACCTCGCTAATGGATGCACTATGGATGCCCGGAAGATAGGAGCAGTCGGGCAGGGTGGTGGACACTTTGTTGTTTACATAGTCTGTCATACGCTGCGCAGGTGCTACCAGCTTACCGCCTCCTATCTTAAATGCGCTTTGTTCCACCATTTGCTGGTAGTGCATAGCTGCAAGCGGGCATGTAAAACCGTATGCTGCAAAGTCGCGCTCATCTACAGCTACTACGGTACCTGAATTGGCGTAAGGATTATTACGTTTTGAAGGCGACCAGCCGTTAACGACTATCTCGCCGGGGGCAGTAGCGGCGGGAGCTATAATGCCTCCCGGGCACATGCAGAATGAGAATACACCTCTGCCATTTTCTTGTGCTACCAAAGAATAGCTTGCAGGTGGCAAAAATGGATCGCGGGCAGTACAATGGTATTGGGACTGGTCTATAATTAATTGCGGATGTTCTATACGCACGCCTAAAGCGAAGGGCTTGCATTCTATTGCTATCCCTTTGTCGTGCAGCAGGGTGAATATATCACGGGCTGAATGGCCTGTGGCCAGTATGAGGGCTTTGCAGTCTATCTGTGTGCCATCGGCAGTTTTTACTCCGGCAATGGCATCTTTATCCAGTAATATATCTGTGAGCTTTTGCTCAAATAATACCTGGCCACCACATGCTATTATCTGCTCCCGCATAGCGGTAATAATCTGCGGGAGTTTGTTAGTGCCTATATGCGGGTGGGCGTCAAAGAGTATTTCTGTTTCTGCTCCAAAGTGGCAGAACAGCTGAAGGATGTTCAATACATTTCCTCTCTTAGTAGAGCGGGTGTATAATTTGCCGTCGCTGTATGTGCCTGCGCCACCTTCACCGAAGCAATAATTCGACTCCGGGTTCACAATGCCTTCTTTATTCATAGCGGCAAGATCGCGGCGGCGGCTGCGCACATCTTTTCCACGTTCCAGTATTATTGGTTTGTAGCCAAGTGTTATGAGCTTTAATGCAGCAAATAGTCCTGCGGGTCCTGCACCTGCTATGACGATATGAGGGGCGTTAGTTACATCCTTCAGCTGTGGGTCGAATGGAAGAGGGGAGACCTCTTGCTCGTCAATAAATACCTGCAGCAGTAGAATGATGCGAACCTGTTTTCCACGCGCATCTATAGAGCGTTTCTGAATGGTATAACCGCTAATACGTTTAGGGCTAATGGCGCATTCGTCAGCGATAGCTTTTCTGAGGAGCTGTTCATCGGCTGCATCAGCCGGGGACAGTGAAATGGTAATGGTCTTTGTCATGTTTGCGTTAGGTGTTTATCCTAAAAGCTATGAGGCGAAAAATCAGGAATGTGCTTTCTTGAAATTTGCTTTTACCTTCTCGAGATGGTCAACAAATTTTTGTACATCAGGGTCATAAGAATATCCTTCATCTGCAAGTTTGTTGCCCTGCTCATCTACATAGAAGTAGTAAGGCTGTGAGTTAGATCCGAACTTAGAAGCCTGCAGGTCAACATTTTTGTTGCCGAGTGTTACTACCTGTGCGTTCAGATCTTTAGAGAAGTACTGTTGCTCTTTAGGCAGCTGTATTCGGTTCATATCGCAGTAAAGGGAAACAACGATAAAATCCTCTTTCAGTAGTTTAGCTACTTCAGGTTTAGACCATACCTGCGATTCCATCTTGCGGCAGTTCACGCAGTTGATACCGGTAAAGTCGAGCATGATCGGTTTTTTGAACTTCTTAGATGCAGCCAGCGCCTCATCATAATCGAAGTAGGTAACCAATCCTAAGTTCTTCACCACTGGCGGCTCGTATATCTTCATGTCGTTCACATACTTTACAGGGGCAAGTTCACTTTTGGTCTCCGTATTTGCTGCTGATGCATGTCCGCCACCGCCAAAGGCATCAAACGTGCCGATAGGAGGAACGAATGCGCTAACGCCATTCAGCGGAGCACCCCACATGCCCGGCAACAGGTAAACCGCGAATGTAAATGATGTAATAGCGAGGAATAATTTGAACAGGGACACATACTCCTGTCCGTAAATGTTTTTAGCAGGCGCGTCATCATGAGAAAGCTTTAGCCTGCCCAACAGGTAGAAACCAAGCAGAACTGACAATACGATCCATATAGCAATGAACAGCTCACGATCAAGCAGGCGCCATCCCATAGCAAGGTCTGCATTGGAAAGGAATTTCAAGGCAAGCATTAACTCTATAAAGCCTAATACTACCTTGATCTGGTTGAGCCAGCCACCTGATTGCGCCAGCTTATTGATCATGCCAGGGAATATGGCAAACAGTGCAAATGGCAGCGCAAGCCCTATAGAGAAGCCCAGCATACCTATAGTAGGTCCGGCTATACCGCCCTTGCCTGCCAATACGAGCAATGGACCAACAATAGGCCCTGTACAGGAGAAAGAAACGATAACCAATGTAAGCGCCATGAAGAAGATTCCGAGGAAACTGCCTACCCCGGCTCTTGAATCGGTAACACTTGTCCAGGAAGAAGGTAGTGTTATTTCAAAGGCTCCTAGGAATGAAATTGCAAATACAGTGATGATGATAAAGAAGAAAAGGTTTGCACGCCAGTCGGTAGACAGTGTATTTAATGCTGCTGAACCGAAGATAGCAGATATCAACACGCCAAGTACGGTGAAGATAACTATGATGGAGAGTGAGTATAAGATCGCATTCTTTATACCTTCTGCACGGGTCTTGCTTCTTTTGGTAAAGAAGCTGATGGTGATGGGTATCATAGAGAAAATGCACGGTGTGAAAATGGCCAGTATACCACCGCCAAAGCTGATGAGGAACAGCATCAACATTGATTGCTGCTCAACTCCGTTATTTGAAGCCGGGGTTGTTTTGTTGTCTGACAATGGGAGAGTAGCCGTTATCGTTGCTTTTGCAGTTGCAGTATCTGCATTTACGGTGCCGTCATTTTTAGTAGTATTTTCTTTTGTTGTTGAATCTGTTTTTGCTGTAAGAGCAGAAGTTGTTGTATCTGTGCTTCCGCCTGCGTCTGTTATTACTATCGAGAATTTCTTTGTGGCAGGCGGCAGGCACATATTGTCATCGCATATCTGGTAGCTATAAGTGCCTGTAATTTTTGTATTGCCTTTTACTACAGCTGTCTGAATGTAATCAACATGGTCTTTGAACATATTTACCTTACCATCTATCCCAGGAAAGGTTTCACTAAGTAACTTGCCTCTCTCCTTTAAATCACCTTTGAGGATAAGCATCGGATTTTTATCAAAGGTCATCGCCGGGGGAAGCTCCATGCCATCTCCTCCTGGCTTTAAAGAATAAATATGCCAATGTACCGGCAGTTTGAGATGTGCTATCAGTTCATACTTATCG
>JAOQAP010000225.1 GCA_025963465.1 Flavipsychrobacter sp. | reverse complement strand
GCATCATGCGGCTTACCACTGCATGATGCTTTATACTCTATTTCTTTTTGCCTCTCGGTGCTTTTTTAGGAGGGTTTGCTTTGACCTCTTCTATTATGGCCTTTACCTCTTCTATGGTGAGCGCTGCGGCAGTTTCTATTTTCTCCTTAGGGATCTTGTAGTTACGCAATCCTTGTTTTATATATGCTCCGTAAGGGCCTTTCAGTATCCTTATCTTTTCTTTCTCAAATACCTTGATCTCGCTTTCCAGTTTCGCTTTCCGTTTCTCCTCTATCAGCGGGGCAACTTCTTCCATAGCTACCGTGTAAGGGTCCATCTCCTTCTTCAGGGAGTAGAACGCGCCTGCGTGCTGTGCGTATGGACCAAAGCGGCCGATATTCACCGTCACGTCCTCGTTCTCAAACTGGCCGAGGTTCCTTGGCAGCTTAAAGAGCTCCATAGCCTCCTCCATAGTTATGGTCTCAATGCTCTGGTTGGCACGTAGCTTGGCAAATTTGGGCTTTTCTTCGCCCTCTGCCACACCTATCTGCACCATAGGGCCAAAACGGCCTAACCGGGCAACTACAGGCTTGCCGCTCACGGGGTCTATACCCAGCTCATGCTCGCCTTTTGCCCTGCCTGCATTTTCTATGGTATGCTCTACCAGTTCATGGAACGGAGTATAGAAATCCGCCAGCATCTTGCTCCACTGTAGTCTGCCTTCTGCTATATTATCAAATTCAGCTTCTATCTTGGCCGTAAAGTCATAGTCCATTACCTTATGGAAGTGTTCGCGGAGGAAATCCGTAACCACCATGCCCAGGTCGGTAGGGAACATCTTGTTCTTTTCAGCGCCTACATTCTCGCTGCTCTTATCTGCTGTTATTTTATCATTCTGTAACGTAAGTATCTGGAACTCACGCCTTACACCTTCTTTCTCTCTCTTCTCCACGTATCCTCTCTGCTGCACGGTGCTGATGGTAGGTGCGTAGGTAGACGGGCGGCCTATGCCCAGCTCTTCCAGTTTCTTTACCAGAGATGCTTCCGTATATCTTGGCTGCGGGCGGCTGAAGCGCTCTGTAGCCAGCATACGCTGCATGTCCAGCACCTGCCCTGCTACCAGCGGCGGCAGCATGCCTTCTGTTTCATCTTCTCCATCCTCATCGTCCTTTCCTTCACTATATACTTTCAGGAAACCATCAAAACGCATTACTTCACCTGTTGCGGTCAGCGGGTCGGCCTGGGTAGATACATTTATTTTAGCTATGGTACGCTCCAATACTGCATCTGCCATCTGGCAGGCCATGGTACGTTTCCATATCAGCTCGTACAGGCGGCTTGTGTCCGCATCACCGGCGGTATTTACGTTCATGTCCGTAGGCCTGATGGCTTCATGCGCTTCCTGTGCTGAATCATTCTTAGTCTTATAGATGCGCTTCTGGTGATACTTCTCACCAAACTGCGAGTAGATCGCTTCTCTTGCTGCGTCTATTGCTGTTTCAGACAGGTTCACAGAGTCGGTACGCATATAGGTGATATGCCCGTTCTCATACAGCTTTTGTGCCAGCAACATGGTCTTTGATACTGAGTAGCCCAGCTTACGGCTGGCTTCCTGCTGCAGGGTAGATGTGGTGAATGGCCCTGACGGCGATTTTTTGCCCGGCTTCACCTGCACATCTTTTACTGTATAGGTAGCGCCTACACATTTTTCCAGGTAAGCATTTGCTCCCTGTGCGTCTGCTATCTTATCCGGCCCTTCTGCTTTAAAGGTTACTTTCTTCTTATTAATATCATCTGCCGCGAACAATGCTTCTACCTTGAAGCTGCTCACTACGTTGAACTTATTAATATCGCGCTCACGCTCTACGATCAGTCTTACAGCTACCGACTGTACCCTACCCGCAGACAGGTTGTTACGCATGCTCATTTTGCGCCATAATACAGGCGACAATTCAAAACCTACGATCCTGTCCAATATACGGCGTGCCTGCTGTGCATTCACCAGGTCCATGTTCACATGGCGCGGGTTGTCCACAGCTTTCAGTATGGCCGGTTTGGTGATCTCATGAAATACGATACGCTTTGTTGTATACGGATCAAGTCCGAGTTCTTCGCACAAATGCCATGATATGGCTTCACCCTCACGGTCCTCATCCGTTGCCAGCCATACGTCCTCAGACTTTTTTGCAATTGCCTTCAGTTCCTTTACCACCTTCACCTTATCATCCGACACCTTGTACTTAGCCTTAAAACCATTTTTCAGGTCTATGCCCATATTCTCCTTTTCCAGGTCACGAATATGGCCATAACAAGACTTCACCTCGAAATCACTGCCCAGTATCTTCTCTATGGTCTTGGCCTTGGCAGGCGACTCCACTATTAATAAATGTTTTGCCATTCCTGTTTTTTACATTTTCGGCAGGCCTAAATTCAGGCCAAGCGTGTGCAATAATAGAATATTGTTTTGAAAAACAAAAAAGAGACTACCCCAAAACGGAAGGAAAGCCTCTTATGTAACTAATTAATAGGTATTAATGCTCAATCATCACCTTCCCTGTCGTTACCTCGCCATTTGCCTGCACCATATATATATACATACCGGCAGGCAGGCGGGTTGTGTTCCATATAATACTTCCTTCTGTTGTACTCATTATATGTTCAGAAGCTACCACCTGCCCCAGTACATTGATAAGTGCAACAGTAACATCAGATGCTGTACCCAATGCGAAAGTTATTTTCAGCTCATTATCGGCAGGAGAAGGAAATGCTTTAATGTTGTTTTCGTTCTCAATTGCACTAACATTCTCATAGCACCAAATGTGATCACAGGCAGAGCATATTAAATGATAGCTAACTTCAGTATACTGGAGATTAGAGGGACTTAATGACGCTAATCCCCACATGGAAACATATATGTTTTCCCACCCACCTTCATAGTTAGGCCATGTCTTAAATAATCCCTCATTCTTATCAGATGTAGAAAAGGGAGCCCACGCAGGAGGAGCTAATCCTGTAATAGTTGCAGGATCTATTGCTGTCCAGAAATTGACCACAGGACGAAAGATGTTGTAATATGTATATGGTGCAACAGAGCCTATTACAGTATCGCCAGGCAGTGAATGAATAGCGGGATCGGGCTCTCCGCTTTTATAAGTGATACTTGTTGCTATCCAGTTACCTGCTGCAACAGGAATTGCAGGGCTTATTTCATAAGCTTTGTTATATAGCTTAGTAGCAGAAGTATCACTATTTTTCAGCAGAATATCCATTGTACCGGCAATAGCAACCGAACCGTTATTAGACGCTGATGTATTGACTACACTATCATAAGGAATATCCAGGAAGGCAATAGAACCGTAGTGGCTGCTAACCGTATAAGCAGCAAACATATTATCGCCGCTTGCATGGGTGCCGCCAGCACCTGTTACAAATACAAGACGAAGTGTATCGACCTCTGCAGCAGCAAGTGTAGACTTGTTGCCATACTGATAAAGGCCCGGCACTATCACAGAATCGACAATGTAGGCATCGACAGATCCGACCTGCATCAAAGGACCGGTACCAAATAAAATACATGAATTGAAGAAGGGGAATGTAGGGTCAAGTACATTGCCTACAGAAGGCATGTTCAGGTGAGCCGGGCTACCTGTATAACTTACCCAAACGTTCGTATCGTTCCATATAGGAATATAATACTGATCTACATAGTTTGATATACCAACACTTACATCATATGCGGACCGTAATCTCATGTACTCACCATAGTTATACCAGCGCTTGAGTACACCTGTAGTTTTGCTGGCACCATTAGTAGGGACCTGTTGCATATACCTGCTGATGTAATCAGCATTATTGCGCAGGGCTACTTTATTTATGTTACGGTCGCCGGGCAGCTCCCTACCTTGCAGTTGCATCACTCCACGCTCCTGCGCTCCCATGTTCATGGTGATAAAACTTACAGCTAAGAGTAAAAGTATTTTTTTCATATACTGTGCTTAAGCCTAATAATTAGTGCCTTACTACTACCTTCCCTGTCGTTACCTCGCCATTTGCCTGTACCTTATATATATACATACCGGCTGGCAGGCTGCCTGTGTTCCATATTATACTTCCTTCCGTTGTACTATTTATATGTTCAGCAGCTACTACCTGCCCCAGCATATTGGTGAGCGATACTTTTACATCTGACGAACTGCCTAATGTAAATGATATATTCAGCTCATTGTCTGCGGGGTTTGGTAGTGCTTTAATTTTGTTATCGTTCGCAACTATTCTGACATTGTCCCCTCCAGGTGACCAGTCTAAACAAGATGGACATTTTACGTGATAAGCCACTTCAGGATACTGCAGGTTAGATGGACTTGAGGTAGCCAATCCCCACATAGGAACATACATATCCCCCCATCCGCCCTCATAGTTAGGCCAGGTCTTAAATAAACCTTCGTTCTTGTCATATGTACCGAATGGCGCCCAAGCCGCAGGGGCTAAACCCGTAACTGTTGTAGGATCAGTAGTAGTCCAGAAATTAACTACCGGGCGGAATACATTATAATAGGTGTATGGTGCAACAGAACCGATCACAGTATCACCGGGAAGCAAATGAATAACAGGATCCGGTTCGCCGCTCTTGTAAGTGATACTTGTAGCCACCCAGTTACCTGCAGGGACAGGTATTTCCGGAGTTATTGCGTACGCTTTAGCATATAGCTTTGTCGAAGATGTATCACTATTTCTCAACAGAATATCCATTTTACCTGCAATAGCAACCATTCCGTTATTAGACGCTGATGTATTGATGATGCTGTCATAAGGAATATCCAGGACGGTGACAGTACCATAGTGGCTGCTAACTGTAGTAGCAGCGAATATATTATCGCCACTGGCATAAGTACCACCTGCACCTGTTACAAATACAAGACGAAGTGTATCTACCTCCGCAGCAGCAAGTGTAGACTTGCTGCCGTATTGATAAAGACCCGGCACTATTATTGAGTCGACACTATATGCTTCTGAAGCATTTACCTGTAAGGTAAAGCCACTACCATATAAAAGACTGGAGTTAAAACCCGGGAACGTAGGGTCGAGCACATTACCAACAGATGGCATATTCAGGTGTGCAGGGCTGCCCATATAGCTTACCCAAACATTCGTGTCGTTCCATATAGGAATATAATACTGGTCTACATAATTAGTAACGCCAACACTTACATCATAGGCAGACTTTAATCTCATGTACTCACCGTAATTGTACCAGCGTTTGCCTATACCTGTGGTTTTATGCGCACCGTCAGCAACCACCTGTGGCATATATCTGCTGTTACCAAGACTATTCCTAAGGGCTGCCTTATTCAGCTTACTGTCAGCAATAAGTTCACGGCCTTGCATGAGCATCACGTTACGCTCCTGTGCTCCCACGCTCATAGAGATAGAAACTACAGCCAAGAATAAAAGTATTTTTTTCATACAATAGGTTTAAGGTCTTATTTTAATGAGCTACCACCACCCGTCCCGTAGCCGTTTCTCCGTTAGCCCGCAGCGTATATACATACACACCCGGCGATAATGATGCAGTATTGAATGTTGCGATACCCTCAGCTGTATTATCAACTGCTTTTGTAGCCACTACCTGCCCAAGTAAGTTTGTAAGTGTCACCTTTACATCTGCAGCAGTTGCCAGTGAGAAAGTAATATTCACTTCATTGTTTGCAGGATCAGGGTATACATTTACTATATTGTTTTGTTCGCTGTTTTCTGTAAAGGCTGTAGATCCTGATTTCAGTAATTTGCAGGTAGTGCAGGTAACATGCCAGGAAACGGCAGGGAATTGTTTTACCGTCGCCCCAACGCCTCCTTTTTCACTCCATGACCACATAGGAACATAGATGTTCACCCAACCATTATAATAGTTAGGGATGTCCTTCCATAAACCCGCGTTCCTATCATTAGTATAGAAAGGCGCCCATGACGGAACAGGGCTCGTTGTTGGCATCGTATAATATCTTACCAGCGGGCGCCATACATTGTATTCGTTCTGCCCGGCGAATGACGATGTGACCAGGGTATCGCCCGGCGTAGGGCTGGCCAGTTTGCCTGCACCTTTTGTTTCGGGGTCACCGCTAATGAATGTTAACGTCCAGCCAAGTTTATCCTTCGCCGCAGCATTGATACCGGCACTGCCATTCACAGCTATTCTTCTAGTCCATATACCATTAGCCATTGTATCGCCCCATGCCGGTGTAAGCCCGCTGTTGTCCAGGATCACATCCTGGTAGTGAAGGTCTGCCACCTGCGAGCCTGTTCCTTTATTAGCAGTACTGTCATAGCTAATACCGGAAAAATATATGGGGCCATAATGCCCGCCACTGGTGGTATCTGCCCAGACATTAGTTGTAGCCGGAAATCCCAGATCACCTTTTGTGAATAATATCCTTAAAGTATCTACTACCGTTGTCTTCGTTTTATTGAAACTATAAAGACCAAATATATCCACAGAGTCGCAGGTATAGGCATCCAGAGTGTCTACTCCCATTTGCCCGGCAAAAAACATGCTATTATTCAACAATGGTGCGCAAGGATCGAAAATATCCGCCTGGCTTACGGTTGTATTGTGCGCGAAACCTGAGGTATTCAGCGCTGTGCCATTAGTATCATTCCATATTGTTATGTTCGTAAGCGCTGTTGCTACATCTACACCAACAGTCTGCTCATAAAGTGCCTTCGTATCTATTGCATCTGAATAGCTGAACCAGCGGGAAAGGGTGGCAGTTGTTTTGCGAGCGCCTGCAGGCATTGCATACCTTTTCTGCATTTCGGCCCGCATGACAGCTACATCTATTACCCGGTCATTTACAAGTCTTGCAGTACTCAGTGTGCTGCGCTTCTGTGCATATAGGTTGGATGCTATGCAGATAATAGCCAAGAGTAAAAGTATCTTTTTCATATTACAAGTTTCAGGTAATATAAAGTTATAACAAAACAACGAATGTATTATATCATTCTTTACAATAACTAATGAATAACGTAGCGTGGTAGCCACAAAAAAAGAGGGTAGCGAAAACGCTACCCTCTTTTAAAAAGATAATTTATAAAGCTTAGTGAGCTACTACTACACGACCTGTAGAAGTTTCACCGTTAGCTGTAAGTGTGTAAACATATACACCTGCAGAAAGTGCTTCAGTATTGAATGTTGCTTTACCGGTAGCAGTATTGCTGATAGTTTTTGTAGCAACTACCTGGCCCAGTACGTTTGTAAGTGTAACCTTTACATCGGCAGTTGTTGCCAGTGCGAAAGTGATGTTCACTTCATTGTTAGCAGGGTTTGGTACTGCCTGTATGCTGTTTTCGTTTGCGATAGTAGTAACACCAACGTTCACGTCAGCACATGATGGACATACCAGGTGGTAACCAACTTCAGTATATTGAAGAACAGATGCACCTGTACCGCCGCCTGTAGACCATGCCCACATTGGTACATAGATGTCTTTCCATCCATTGTAATAGTTAGGCCAGTTTTTAAACAAACCTTCGTTCTTATCTGTAGATACGAATGGAGCCCAGGCTGGCAGAAGTGATGTAGTAGTAGTAGGATCTGTAGCTGTCCAGAAGTTAACTACAGGACGGAAGATGTTATACCTTGTGTACGGAGCAACAGCACCGATAACTGTATCACCAGGAAGTGAATGGATAATTGGTTTAACCTCGCTTGATTTGTAAGTAATACTTGTAGCAAACCAGTTACCTGCTGCAACAGGAATTGCAGGGCTTATTTCATAAGCTTTAGCATATACCTTAGAAGTAGAAGTATCACCAACTTTCAGCAGGATATCCATTTTACCTGCAATAGCTACTGATCCGTTGTTAGAAACAGCTGTATTGACGATACTATCATAAGGAATATCCAGGAAAGAGATAGAACCATAGTGACCACCGCTTGTAGAAGCAACAAATATGTTATCGCCACTTGCGTGGGTACCACCGGCACCAGATACAAATACAAGACGCAATGTATCTACCTCTGTAGTAGGAGAAGTAGCATTGCTACCACCATAATAAACACCCGGTACTACTACTGAATCGACAGAATAAGCGTTAGAAGCATTAACCTGCATCATAGCGCCAGTACCATACAAAAGGCTGGAGTTGAAGCCAACAAACGTAGGGTCAAGAACATTACCAGTAGATGGCATATTCAGGTGAGCAGGACCTGTTGAATAGGTTATAAACACGTTGGTATCATTCCAGATAGGCATAAAATACTGGTCAACATAAAGAGAATTACCAATACTTACTTCATACTGTGATTTTAAACCCATGTAAATACCGTAGTTGTACCAACGCTTACCAACACCTGTAGTTTTGTGTGCGCCCGGAGTAACTGCCTGAGGCATATACTTTGCATCATTGTGAAGAGCAGAGATATTGATCTTATGATCTCCAGGAACTTCCTGGCCCTGCATTGTCGATATTACCCGACGGTCCTGCGCTCCTACGTTCATCGCGATAGAGCCTGCAGCTAAGAGTAAAAGTAACTTTTTCATAATTCTATGTTTGTTTTAGAGATTCTTAATTTTGAACGTTAAAAGTACATACCTTTTTTTTTAAAAAAAAATTTGAGCCCCCAAATACCTAAAATATTTTTTTACAGGAACGCAACGTTAGTGGATCGCTTTCGTCATAAATGCAGCAAAATGTGTGCCATATTTTAACTTTTCCTATAAAAATGGCTTTGTCTTACTGAATAATACAGATATCACCCGCTTCATCCCCTGTTATTTCTTTAAAAACGAACACAACGATCGATCACACGCACTTTTTCAGATTGCAACAACTACCTTTGCAGCCCTTTATTCATTCATTATGCTTCCCGAATTCGACAATACAGAAATTGCTTTTAAATACCGTAGTGACAAAGAACTGAAACGCGCCCGTTTTCTCTTCTCATCCATGGGTTCGCCTGTACTTACCAGCATAGGCATGAAAATGACCAGCCTGGCCATATCATGGAACCTGCCTGTAAAAGGGCTGATCAGGCACACCCTGTTCGACCAGTTCTGCGGCGGGGAAACAATGGACGAAGCAGCAAAGACTGCGGCAGTAATAGGCAAATATGGCGTAGATACTATACTTGACTATGGTGTAGAGGGGAAAGAAAGTGAAGAGGATTTTGATACCGCCGTGCCTGAATTCATAAAAGCAATAGAATATGCGGCAAAAAACAAGAACATACCGTTCATCAGCATCAAAATAACAGGGTTCGCCCATTTTGCGCTGCTGGAAAAGATACATGCAGAAACGCTGCTTACTGAAGAAGAGAACGCAGCATGGAAACGGGTATTCCTGCGTATAGACCGTATCTGCAAGGCAGCGGCAGACAATAAAATAATGGTGCTGGTAGATGCGGAAGAAAGCTGGATACAAAAACCGGTAGACGACCTGGCTGATGCCATGATGGACCGCTACAACAAAACCAGAGCGGTAGTTTACAATACATTCCAGATGTATCGCCACGACAGGCTGGTGTTCCTCAAGGAATCTTACGAGTTTGCCCGTAGTAAGGGCTTTATACTTGGCGCCAAGCTGGTACGCGGCGCTTATATGGAGAAAGAACGCAACCGCGCAGCGGAAAAAGGCTACCCCTCCCCCATACAGCCCAATAAAGAAGCTACCGACAAAGATTATAATGATGCCGTGCTCTTTTGCCTGCAACATCTTGATGACCTGGCTCTATTCGTAGGCACGCACAATGAGGAAAGCAACCTGCTGGCAGCAGTATACATGCACGAGCACCATATACCTGCAGGTACTGACAGGGTCCATTTTTCCCAGCTCTACGGTATGAGTGACAATATCTCTTTCAACCTGGCGCATGCCGGCTACAATGTAGCCAAGTACCTGCCCTATGGCCCGGTAAAGGACGTGCTGCCCTACCTGATGCGCCGTGCACAGGAAAATACATCGGTAGCGGGACAGACAGGCCGTGAGCTGATGCTGATAAGCAGGGAAATAGCCAGAAGGAAAGTATAATCAGTAAGAATAAGTAGGCAAGTATACTTTTACAGTAGCAACATTACTGATAGTGCAAGGCAGACCGCCCTTTACATTGGGCGGCGTATACGTGGCATGTATGCCTTTACCGAATAAATAATAGTTACCCTGTTTCAATCCTGTAAATGTGGCGACAGGAATAGTATCTACCTGCACACATGCTGCAGAATCGTCGTATATGCCATCGGCAGGGGCATCCAGCGTATTGTATTTTATATACACCGTACAGGTGTCTACAAACTCACCATGATGCTCCGGCGTAACAGCAATAGTATTAGTACCGCCCTTTCCGCCAATGCTTGTTGTTTGCTGTGGCTTTTTACACCCGACAACAACGAGCAAGACAACAACAAATATCATCCCTCTGCCCATACGCTACATTTTATCTTCTTTAGCTGATGTCCTGGTTTTAAAATAAAAATAGCGCTGCATACCGATCACATACTTTGGATACTGGTGCAGGTAAGAACTATTCAGCAATGCAAACCCCACTGACGCCTCGATACGGTAAGTAGAATTGATGATACACTGAATGCCGGGATTGATATCCAGGTAACTGCCTGCATGCAGCTCATGTGTAGTTGATGATATGGGGATAGACAATGCATCAGTAGCAGGGCCATCTTTCTGACTAACGCTTGCAGCACCATATTTTCTGCCGGTTAGTTCCATATATATATTCCAGTTGGTCTGGTCATAACTCTTGTAGCTCTTAGGCCACAACAGGTAGCCAAAAGACAAGCTGTATGCCAGCGCATTGCCATACTGAATGGTAGTGGGGTATATACCGCCATAGCGATCTGTTGCATTGCCCCGGTATTCCTTTGGCAATATACCCCCTACAGTAACCGAGGTTGCGAAATGATGTAATAGGTAAGTACCAATGACACCTGCACCTACGCCCGATGTATGCACCAGCAGATCGGGCTCCGCCTCGTGTGAAGGCACTGCAACATGCGATGCTTCTGCATAAGCAGCCAAACGATAATGTGTGTTCTGCCCATCCACACTCAGGAACCGATATTTGGCATAAGCATCAATACTATTGAACACTACAGGGTATGCATCGCCTTTTTGCGTTGCACCGGCGCCGCCTACCAGTTGCCCGCCAACATGACTATGCTCAATAAAATCGAACGGCAGTGTTTTTTCATGATAATCGGATGCAGTAACGCTGAGATATACAGACAACTTAGGTGTAACCCCATACAATAATTTTACGCCAAGCAGCTTACGGAACACATCGGCTTCCTTATACCCTTCGCTGAATGCCCTTACGCCAAGCGCACCTTTCGGCACATTGCTTGCCGGCTCTGCCACAGGAAATAATTCCTGTGCATGTGCGCAAAGTGAAACAAAGATGAACAATAATAATGAACCTGCTTTTTTCATTGACCTGTAATGTAAAATTAGGAAATAATAAGGGTTACCGGTAATTTTGCTTAATGGTCGCAGTTACATTTTGACAGACCGCTCCATACCTGAAAAAACTGATCGGCATATTTGCCATTTTCGGCATATTGTTGCAAACCTTTAGCCCGGTTGTAATAGTGGCTGAGTATTACGCCAACAAAAACTACATAGCCAAAAACCTGTGTGAGAACAGGGATAAGCCCAAAATGCATTGTGATGGTAAATGCTGCCTGAAAAAGAAACTGGCCAAAGAAGGCAAAGACCAGGCCCCATCACCTAAAAGCCAGAAACAAGAGTCTTCGATAACACTTTTCTGTTCAGACAGCAAGCCGGCAGTACCTCATTATATTTCAGCATTCATTGCTATGCAGTATTGTAGTTATGATGACCTGTATACGGCATCATACCATCATACTGTTTTCCATCCTCCTGCTGCATAGTGTTTTAAGGAACTTTTTATGTACCTGCGGCAATGCGGCAGGTAGTATTCTATCATTCAATAAGCATTGGCGTGGTTATGCCATGGCTTAACTTAAACACATTATATGAGATCCCTTTTAATTGCAATATTTATCATTGCAGGCAGCGGCTATTATGCACAGGCCTGCGATCTGTGTGGTTGCTCTGCCAGCAGCCAGTACATGGGCATTTTACCCCAGTTCCACAAACATTTTATTGGCATACAATATCAGTACACAGGCTTTACGGCCGACCAGCCTTCGCTCATGGATCCTGCAGGCCATGAGCGGGCTTATTCCTTTAATAATACCATGCAGGTATGGGGCAGGTATCACGTCAGCGACCGATTACAATTGTTCGGCTTTATACCCTACCATACGAATAACGGCGACGATGCAGGCAGTGCTTTTAAAGTAAAGGGCATAGGTGATGTTTCGGCACTGCTGAATGCAGTAATTATTAAAGACAGGAACGATACAGATTTCACCACATGGCACCAGGCATTGCTGGCTGGCGGAGGTATAAAAGCGTCCACAGGCAAGTATACGGGCATTACCACTCTTGATGAAGAAGGTCTGCCCAATGTACAGGCCGGAACGGGATCATGGGACTTTATAGTGAATGCCAACTATACAGTAAGGCATGACGGTGTAGGCCTCAACGCTGATGCTGCATATACAATAACCACCGCAGGCAAGGCCGGCTACAAGTATGGCAACAGGCTGAACAGCGGGTTGATGGCCTTCTACTGGCTGCGTAAGAATAATTTTTCACTGCTTCCGCAGGCAGGGATACGCTATGAATACTCCCTGCATGACTATGATAACTATAGCCGTAAATGGCTGAATGAAGGCAGCGGCGGCACTATACTGTTTGGCACAGTGGGTTTGCAGGCTTACTACAAACGCTATGGCGCTAAGGTAATGTATAGCATACCGGTAGCGCAGCACTATGCCGATAACGACGTAACCGTAAAGCCACGATTGGAAACAAGCCTCTTTTTCTTATTTTAAAACTAACCACAATGATAAATATTCCCAAAAGCCTTATGGTTTTTGCATCCATACTTTTGATGGCCTCGTGCCAGAAGAAAGACACAACACCTGCGGACCTGTCTAAAGTTACAGTAACATTTGCTTCACCTTTAGCCGGACAGGTTGTTCACGTCAACGATACAGTGCAAGTAAGTGCTGAGGTATCTTACAATGCTGAAATAATAGGCGTCGGCATACAGATAATAGATACTGCTACAAGTGATGTAGTGTTTGCAGAAGACCATGACCTGCATACAGATCATTATTCAATAGATGAATCGTGGGTGAACACACTTACAGACAGCACTGTATTGTGCGCGAAGGTGACGGTATTTGTAGCGAACTCTGATGAAAGAACAGAACGGCTTACTTATTTTACGGCAAAGCCGTAAGTCGCAGCAGCAACCCAAAATGGGAAAGGAGCGCATCTGTGCGCCTTTCTCATTTTTTAGCTATTTTCCTTTTGCACCAAAGAATAGTGAACGCTTTTACGTCTATAAATAAGAAGGAGCATTAACTTCACTCATCTAAAAACACCAACTATGAATATGACCACTCGCCGTACGCTTATCTCCTCTTTGTCTATTCTGATGCTATCAGTCCCCTCTTGCAAAAAGAAGGAAGCCGGAAACCAGACAGCAACTGTATACTTCGACATTCAAAGTAATATTGAAGGCAATAAAATAACGTATGGTTCATTCATGCATGATAGCATGAGCGGATATATATTCTCAATAACAAATGCTCAATGCTTTATTTCAGGGATAACGTTATCAAATGCAAATGGCTCTTCTTATACAATACCTGACGCACACCTGTTGGTTTCGCCCGGCGGAATGATCTATCTGGCAGGTACTGCGCCCATCGGCACATACAATAATATATCATTCAATGTAGGCCTTGATGCTGCAACGAACGCATTGGCTCCTTATATTTTTGCGCCTTCAGGATACGAACGCAGCTCGTCCATGTGGTACGGCTCTACTACAAAGGGCTATAACTTCATCAGGCTGCAAGGCGTTTATACAACAGACGGCACTTCGGGCACTGCAAAAAACGGATTTTCTTTTGATATAGGAGCTGCTGCAAACGGCTTGCTTAAAGTATCGTTGCCGGTAAGAGGGGGAGATCAAATACCTTCATTCAAACCATATATACTAACAGCCGGGAACACACAACATGTGCATCTTATTTGCGATTATGGTAAAATACTAGAGCGAATAACTTATCCAAACAAACCCCAGGGCGACACAACAGATACTTACACCATAAATCACGCACTTTCTTTGTATCTGTCAGCCGGAGCCAGTACGATGTTCCGCTATGCAGATTAAAAGGAATAAAGGACTACCCTGCTATTTTTATAAAGTACTTTTTACCGACAAGACTACCACATTCTGTTGGGGCGGGGAATTGCATACTTTTCAGTGCTGCTTTTGTCATATACTTTTTGCCAAAGAAACTTAGCGTTACCACACCTGTTGGCTTACCTGCCGGCATGAACATAAATACGTACTGATCGTCATTGTAATTAAAACATGTGGGGGCAAATGCGATATCGGTCATATCAAGGTCAGCCCTTAATGAGCCTACAGAGAATCCTGCATCTATTACAGCCTGCGCTATCTTGTCTATATCTGTTTTCTTATCTTTTTTCAATATTATTTTGGCTTCCGTATGCTGCAGGTTCATTTGCACATCTGCTACAAAATCCAGCTTTCGCAGTTTTAGCTCTACCGTTCGGGAACATTGTGAACAGGTAAGCCCATTCACACTTACATAGGCCGTTGAGAATTGAGCATGTGTCCCCTGTCTCCAAAAAAGCGCAAAACAAAATAGTAAAACAGCAAATAAATTCCTGACAACAATCTTCATATTTCACTAATTAACTCTTAACCCTTCAACTTCCTGTATAGTGCAATAACTTCCATAGCCTCTTTCACATCGTGAACGCGTAGTATATCTGCACCGTTTTGCAAGGCAACCATATTCAGCGCAGTAGTGCCGTTCAGTGCGTGTGACGGATTTACCTTCAGCACTTTGCAGATCAGTGATTTGCGGGATACTCCTGCAAGTATGGGCCTGTCAAGGGTTTTGAATGTTTCCAATGAACGCAGCAATGCAAAATTGTGCTGTACCGTTTTACCAAAACCAAATCCCGGATCTATAATTACTTCACTGATACCTGCTTCCTTACATCTATCGCATACTTCCGACAGGTATTGTTTCACCTCGGCTACCACATCACCATACTGCGGGTCTGCCTGCATGGTTTGCGGTGTGCCTTGCATGTGCATAGCTATATAGGGCACGTTTAGTGCAGCCACAGTCTGCAGCATACTTATATCAAATGCACCGCTGCTCACATCATTTACTATATCTATTCCTGCGCCCACAGCTTCACGGGCAGTTTTTGCATTGTAAGTATCTATTGATAACCAAGCTTCGGGAAAATGGTGACGAATAACGGCAACGGCCGGTAGTACACGCTGCAGCTCTTCATCGGCATTTATCAGCTCCTGTCCCGGTTTTGTGCTTGCGCCGCCTATGTCAAGTATGGCCGCACCATCTTTTAACATTTTTTCAGCATTTCGCAGAAGACCATCTATATCACTACCCTCCCCCTTATTGTAAAAGCTGTCTGGCGTGGCGTTTAGTATACCCATCACTACCGGTGATGATATATCTAAAACCCTCCCTTTACTGTGAAGTATGGACAAATTAGTTGTGATTTTAAATTGTTGATTTGAGATTGACCTTACACTGCGTATATTTGGTGAGTAAAGTTAGTATTTAAACTTTTATCGTTTGACCCCGTAAATCTAATATCTTTAACCTCTTAACTAGTACAGCATATTATGAAATATTTTCTCTGGGCATTAAGGATCATTATCGGTGTTTTATTTATTTTCTCAGGCGTTGTAAAAGCCAACGACCCGCTGGGCCTCACCTATAAGATGGACGAAATATTTGAAGTATGGAACATGAACTTCATGACCCATTACTCTGAGGCTCTGTCTATTCTCATGATCGCTTTCGAGATCATATGTGGTTTTGCTATGCTGGTGGGCAATGCGTTCCGCGCGTATGTTACACTGCTGCTGATGCTTAACGTGTTTTTTACCTTCCTTACAGCCTATATACTGTACTCAGGCAAAGTAAAAGAATGCGGGTGTTTCGGTGATTGTATCCCTTTATCAAACACTGCAACATTCTATAAAGATGTAGTGCTGCTGATAATAGCTATCATCCTGTTTGTCAATCGCAATAAAGTTCGCCCTGTATTCAAAAATTATACGGTCAATTTTTCCCTCGGCACGCTGGCCGTCCTGTTTGCCTTTGGCAGCCAGTGGTACACGCTGCAACACTTACCTGTGCATGATTGCCTGGCTTACAGGGTAGGCAACAATCTCTGGGATAAAATGCAATCTGAGCCGGGCGCTACAGCACCTGTGTTCCAGACCACTTTTGTGTACGAGAAAGATGGTGTGAAAAAAGAATTCACTACAGAGAATTATCCATGGCAGGACTCTACCTGGAAATTTGTAAGCAGCGACAGTAAGCTGATAAAAGAAGGCACAGGCCAGCCTAAGATACCGCATGATTTCGCGTTCACAGACTCTGACGGCACAGACCAGACAGAGGCAATACTTAAAGCCAAGGGTTATGTATTCCTTTGGTTCGTACGTGCACCGGACAAGATGCCTGTTACCAATATGGACAACCTGCGCAACCTGATGAACAAGGCTGCGACCCTGCGTATTCCATTTTATTTGCTGAGTTCAGCAGGTTACGATGTTATTCTACCTTATCGTAAGCAATGGAACGTGATGGGCGTACCAATGATGACGCTCGACTACACCATTAGCAAAACAGCGATACGTACCAATCCGGGGCTAATGCTGATGAAAGATGGTGTGGTACAGGCGAAGTGGAGCTACCTGGACTATCCTAAGGACATGGTATTGGACAACGGTAAACTGGAATTCAAATAGTGTTACGTTTCATAGCACGGCGCGCACGTTATAGCCTGCTGGTGCTGTGGGGGGTAGTTACTTTTGTCTTCTTTATGTTCAATGTGTTGCCGGCTGACCCTGCACGGCTCACTATGGGACAGCGCAGCGATCTGGCATCTATAGAGAACGCGCGTAAAGCGCTGAACCTGGACAAACCACTCGTTACAAGATACTTTCTCTACATCAACGATCTGCTGCCGCTAAGCATCAACAACAGCGACAGCATTAGCCAACAACGGTATAACTATGTACGGCTTGCACCTGTGGGCAATAACAACTCCCTGGTATTAAAATGGCCATACCTGGGCCGCTCATACAGTTCTAAACGCGAAGTAAATACGGTGCTTGCAGAAGGGCTGCCCGGAACCGCTATACTGGCCATTGTAGCCATGACATTTGCAACGGTGTTTGGTATATTACTTGGTGTACTGGCTGCACTGAAAAAAGGGACGTGGATGGATACCTCTGCCATTGCAGCAAGTGTAGCCGGCATTTCTATGCCATCTTTCTTTGCAGGGCTGCTTATTGCTTTTGTATTCGGGTACCTGCTGCACAACTATACCGGGCTGAATATGACAGGCAGCCTGTGGGAATATGACCCTTTCACCGGCAGGCACCTCGCATTGCGAAATCTTATTTTACCCGCATTTGCACTTGGCATCCGGCCTCTTGCTATTATCACACAGCTCACACGCAGCGCATTGCTCGATGCCCTTTCACAAGACTACATCCGTACAGCATATGCGAAAGGACTTTCGAAAACAAGGGCTATTTTCCGTCATGCATTGCCGAATGCGCTCAACCCGGTCATCACTGCGGTATCAGGCTGGCTGGCAGAATTGCTGGCGGGCTCGTTCTTTGTTGAGTACATCTTCGGCTGGAAAGGAGTAGGGAAAATAACGGTAGATGCGCTGGACAAGTTTGACTTTCCGCTTGTAATGGGATCTGTACTGCTCACCGCATTTATCTTTATCGTCATCAATTTATTCACTGACCTGTTTTATGCGTGGATTGATCCCAGGGTGCGTTTGTATTAGAGTAAACTCAGATACTTATTATTCGTACTGCATAAAGTGTTCTGTACCGAAACATATAGCGCTCTGTTTAACATATATTTAAACCCGTCCCGCTTGAAGTACGCTCCTTTTTCGCTACTTTCGCAGATTGCCTTTTTTGAACCGGAGCACAGATAAATGTCCTTACCACCCATACTCAGACACGTTTACAACCATGGCACAGAAGAAGTTATCCGCCGTGGTAAAAAGATCTTCTATACGTCAGGCGTGCAAATGCTTGATGTTGATCACTTGCTGGAGCAGGTAAGGTTTCGCGTACGCAACGACCTGTACCAGAACTATTACACTGTAACTGTCAACAAATATTTACAGCCCAAGGAGATGACGGTAAGGTGCCAGTGTCCTTACAACCTGGGAGAGATATGCCGACACGAGGTAGCTGCGCTCTTTCAGCTGAACGACATTTTACAAAGCGGCTTCTTTGAAAATACTAATATCACTTACGATCAGAAACATACAGTAGTACGTATGCGCCAGATCAACAGGCAGATGCTGCTTATATTCACCGAGCCCGACTCGCTGGATATGGCTGAGCGTATGGCCAATGCAGGCAGAGCCATCATCATATCGAACAAGAACGACAGGATAGAAGCAGAGGTGCCGGATGATGACAAGACCTACCATGTTACTATAAAGCAGAACGAGGAACGCTACTTTGATACTTCATGCGGCTGTGCTGAAAAGACACACCCGCTCTGTGTGCATAAAGCAACAGTGTTCCTGCAGGTATTAAAGGTATATGGCGCACAGTATTTCACCAGCATGCAGAACTTCGATATACAGAAGAACAAACTGCTGGAACAATATGGCTATACGCTGGATGATGACCTGACCAATAAATTCACATTCACTTACGAGAATAATAAACCGTTCCTGCGTGTACTGGATCCATCTATTAAAAAGCTGGAATCCAAACAGAGTGTTATTCCAAAGATTCCTGCGGCGGAAGCCGCGGCACCTGCACCTATAGAAGAGAAGAGGTTGGGTATAGTAATAGACCCGGATGTAAAGGCTTTCCCTTTTGTAGATGTATTGCTGGTTTCCGGCACGCCCGATGAGGCTGACAGGAAGTTCATAAGCGGCATAGACAAGCTGGAACTGGCACAATACGTGAACCCTACACGATACAAAGTAGAAGACCGTGACCTGCTGCCCGTTGTGCGTAAGTTCCTGCCGGATGAACTACTGAAATACCTGAAGAAGAACCTGCCATTCGGTGATTTCCTTCATGATTATGACAGTGTGCTGAAAGACACCCCGGAAGAAGAAGTAAAGGAACAGGTATGGGAATACCTGCTGCCTAAATACCAGAAATTATTAGACCGTTATTCGGCACATCATTTTACATATATCAAGAAGAAGGGCAAAGCGCTTTCTTCAACAACCATAGAGCAGGTAGAGTATTCTGAAAAGCCTGTACACCCGCAGCTGATAGCACGCAAGGAAACAAAAGGCTATAGCCTGACGCTGGAATGGATCATAGAGAACAACTCTGTGCCGGTAAGCGAGGTTACATTTCTTAACTCTGCGCTACTGGTATCTAATGGACACATATGCTGCGTAGGCAGCCAGCAGGAGATACAGCTTGCTGAGTCGTTTCCTGCCAATGGTAAAATGGCAATAACTAAAGCCAAATGGCCTGACTTCCTGAAAGAGAAAGTGATGAAATGGGCCGATATAGTACATGTCCATTTCTCTGAAGAGCTGATAGAACATGTGGTGCAGGATAAGCCGGGCTTCCGCCTGTACCTGCAGGAGCGTGATCAGTCGCTGATACTGCAGCCCGCGTATATGTACCATGATGTAGAGATACGTCCCGGCTACTTTGGCGATGTGATACAGCCTCATGATGGTATAGTGAAGATCATGCAGCGCAACGAACCTGCAGAACAGGAATTCATGGAGCTGCTGGCAACAGTGCACACTGATGTACAATTAAATAAAAAAGATAAGTTTTACTACCTGCCCGGCACTTCGGTGCTGGCTAACAACTGGTTCTACCGTTTCACAGAACTGATGCGGGAAAACAATGTGGACATACTGGGCTTTGAAGGATTGAAGAACCTGCGTGTGAACACTCATAAGCCGGAAACAGTAGTCCAGGTAAGCAGTGGTATAGATTGGTTTGACGCATCTGTTGAGCTAAAATTCGGTGAGCAGAGTGTATCTATAATAGAAGTAAAGAAAGCGCTCGCTCAAAAGCAAAACTTCGTAAAGCTGGGCGATGGCTCTATAGGCCTGCTGCCTGAAGACTGGCTGAAAAAATACAGCCTGCTGCTGAAGATGGGTGAAGCCAAGGGCGGCAAAGTAAGACTGAAAAAATACCACTTCAGCGTACTGGATGAGCTGCTGAAGGAGATAGACGAAGATGGCCTGCAGGAAGAGCTGGAAGCCAAGAAAGAAAAGCTGGAGACAATATTAAGCAACGATTATTCTGAGCTGGCTCCTCCTGATCATTTAAAGGCAACTCTGCGTCCTTACCAGCTGGCGGGATTCCAATGGCTGAAGTTCCTGAACGAAGCCGGATGGGGCGGTATACTTGCTGATGACATGGGGCTTGGTAAAACCATACAGACGCTTACCTTCTTCCAGCATTACAAGAACCTGAACGGCAATGTCCGCTTCCTGGTAGTATGCCCTACTACGCTGATGTATAACTGGGAAAAGGAAATTCAGAAGTTCACACCGGAACTTACCCATATCATACACCACGGGCCTAAGCGTAACATAGACCCGGGAAGTTATACCAATTTTGACATCATCATTACCACGTATGGTACCATGCGTGGCGATATAAAGACGTTCAAAGAGATCCCATTTGACTATGTGGTGCTCGATGAGTCGCAATCTATTAAGAACCCGCAATCGCAGGTAGCTAAGGCATCTTTGCTGCTGAACAGTAAAAACCGCCTGGCGCTGAGCGGTACGCCGGTACAGAACAATACATTTGACCTGTACGCACAGATGAACTTCCTGAACCCCGGCATGCTGGGCAGCAGGGAATTTTTCATGAGCGAGTTTGCAACACCTATAGATAAGTTCAGGGAAGATGATGTGAAGCTGCAATTGCGTAAGCTCACCTACCCCTTCCTGCTGCGCCGTACCAAGGAGCAAGTAGCAAAAGACCTGCCTGAAAAGACAGAGATGATCCTGTATTGCGAGATGGGCGTGGAACAACGCAAGATTTACGAGGCTTACCGCAATATATACCGCTCACAGATACTGGGCATGATAGAAGAGAAAGGCATGGAACGCTCGCAGATGCATATACTGCAGGGCCTTACCAAGCTGCGCCAGATATGCGACTCTCCGGCTATCATGAACGAAGAAGAGCGCTACCACAACTACTCTGTAAAACTCGACGAACTATCGCGCGAGATAACGGAGAATGTGGGCGACCATAAGGTACTGGTGTTCTCACAGTTCCTGGGTATGCTGGGCCTCATCAAACAAAAACTGAAAGAAGAGGACATAAGCCATGTATACTTTGATGGCAGCAGCACTACCGCAGAACGTGAGACAGCGATCAATACATTCCAGAACGACCACGACTGCCGTGTATTCCTGATATCGCTGAAAGCCGGTGGTATAGGTCTTAACCTTACTGCAGCCGACTATGTATACATAGTAGATCCGTGGTGGAACCCTGCTGTAGAGCAACAAGCCATTGACCGTACGCACCGTATAGGACAGACCAAGAACATCTTTGCCTACCGCCTTATCTGTAAGGATACACTGGAAGAAAAGATGCTGCAGCTACAGGAGCATAAACGCGCACTGGCCAATGACCTGGTTAGTGACGACAGCGCATTCCAGAAACGACTTACCAAAGACGATATCGAATTCCTGTTCAGCTAAACGTAACAAGGAACGTAACATAACAACAAAGCGTAACACCGTAACAAGTGTTACGCTTTGTTACTTATAGCTGTTACGCTTTATGTACAAATAGCCTTAAATTTGTTTAGTAGTAAACTTCATGCTTATGAAAACAGCATCCTTACCATCACTTGACCTTGCTGCATGGGAACAAAGCAAGACCACCCTTAACCTCTACCTGCAGGTAGTTGGCAAGATACAGCTGGCACTGATGCCGCGTAAGAACCACTGGTGGAACATTACCTTCCTGGTAAATGCAAAAGGGCTTATTACCCATACCATGCCTGCCAATGATTTTACTTTCGATATCCAGTTCAACTTCCTGGAGCATAAGGTGGAACTGGTGACCAGCAAGGGCATTCATGAGTCTTTCCCGCTTACAGACGGGCTAAGCGTTGCTGATCTTTATAAGAAGATGTTTACCATACTGGATAAACTGAATATACAGGCAAGAATAATACCCCATCCTTATGGCATGCCTGATGCGAACCCTATGACCACTCCATTTGAACAGCTTACTGACTATAACAGCTATAATGCGGAGTATGTGCAGAAATTCTGGCGCATCCTGATGTGGACATGCGAAGTGTTCACCGAATTCAGCGGACGGTTCTATGGCAAGACAAGTCCTGTCCAGCTCTTCTGGCATCATATGGACCTTGTGGTTACGCGCTTCTGCGGAAGAAGGGCTCCTGCAATGTCGCCGGAGGCAAACATCTCTAATAAGGATGCTTACAGCCATGAGCTTATCAGCTTTGGCTTCTGGGCTGGCGATGAGAACGTGAGAGGTGCCGCATTTTATTCTTACACCTATCCTTCTCCTGGTGGTCTTGATAAAGAACCATTAGCGCCAAGGGCAGCAAAGTGGCAGCTATCTAACGGCAGCCCTATGGCATTGCTGATGTATGATGATCTGAGATCGTTTGCCGATCCTCATAAAGACTTACTTGATTTTTTGGAGAGCTGCTATATGGCAGGGGCTACCCTATCCGGCTGGGATGTGGCAGACCTGAAAGTGGTGCCGCTGAAAGAAATATAGCCTAGTCATAATCTACGAACAGCTCATCGGGATAGCACCACAACCATTTTTCTCCCGGCTCAGCAGATATTACTACCGGATGCTTTGTCTTATGGTAGTGGGCTGTCATATGCTTGTTTGGTGAATTGTCGCAACACAACGTGACGCCACAGGTCTGGCAGGTACGCAGATGCATCCAGGTGCTGCCTGTTTTTATACATTCTTCGCATTCATATACTTTCGGCGCTTTAAGCTCCGTAATATTGCTGATATGATCACAAACCTTTTGCGCTCCCATAACAAGTTATTGTAGTTTAAAGTTACAATTTACCTGTGGCAAAAAAAACAGGAGCTTAATCCTTCACAAAGTCGAAATGGACATCCCTGTAGGCAGGGGCCGTTACCAGCTCTTTTAGTTTCTTAAATGTTTCAAAAGGCCCTTTGGTAGTAAAAGAGTTGACCAGCCATGCCGGCACCTCGCCTCCCGGGTCTGCTTCTGCCACATATTCCACACTTAGTTTGTTCTTGCCTATCGGTGTTACCACCCAACTCACTTTTGAGAGCGGCACACGCACCTTATCCTTGCTTACGGGCACTGATCCCGGAGCCGTGTTGGCTGTAACATACAGCACCTTTGTTACCGGCTGTTGTGTTATGGCCATTTCCACTACTACATCCCTGTTAGCCAGCGGCCATGGCATGCTTACCTCTGAGTAGTATACCAGGTTGTTGGCGCTTACCTTTTTTACTGTGTAAGATGTTTTGGTGTTATACACCCATTGCTCGTGGGCTTTAGTATCCAGCAACAGTGCCGTTAGCTGCGACATACTCGCATTCAGCGTGAATACCGCTCTTACTGCTTTAAGATTTGAGTTGCTTACAGTGCCGGTATACACTTTGATACCGTCTTTATCTTTTTTTAATTCCCATTCGGTTGCATGCAGTGTTCCGGTTACAGCGCACGCGGCCAGGAATATGATCATTCGTTTCATAACATTATTATTTAGTCGTTATAGCTTTACGCCTTGAGGCTACTATCTCCCGGTATCCAGGTACCTGGCATCTTGTGTCAAAATTATAAACGTCCGCAGGAAGCGTTTGTGAAAAGCCCTGATGCTATTCATTCCCCTTGCCGCTCCTACTATTACGAACGGCTTAAGCGAATTGAAATACATCTGGAGCTGCAGTAACAAGAAATATAAGGGCATTGCTATAGCTTTATTATTGAAATTTTAAACATAGCTGCGCCTTATTATTAAGTCATATGTTGCAGCGTGGGCCTTAAGAAGGTCCTTTTATTTTTTAGGTTTTATTGCAGCTACCAGTGGCACCGGCGCTACATTAGGCAGCTTTATGACACGCAGCCAGCCCAGCAGGCGTATGATCGGATAGATCGGATCTACCTCATGCCACTTCACACCAAAGTTCAGTGACGATGGGTACTTGTGATGGTTGTTGTGATAAGACTCACCCAGCATCAGTATATCTACAGTCAGCAGGTTCTCTGAAGTATTCTTGAGGATAAAATTCTTATACCCGTACTTGTGTGCGAACCAGTTGATGACCGCGCCATGAAAAGCGCCCATGGCCAACACTATAGGAAACAACAGGTATACCCACGGAGACGTCGCAAAGGTGATAAAGATACCCAGGTAGGCTAATGCCCACAGCAATCTTGATAAGCCGGAGTTGGCCCATTTATCAAACGCAGGCCATTCGGGTACGTTCTTAAGGAAGCGGGGCTCTACTTCCATAGTGCCTTTAAAAATGGCAGTATAGAAATTACGCGTGCGCATCATCATAGTAAAGATGTTCTTTGAGAATGACGGCGAGTGCGGGTCCTGGGCCGTATCTGTATACGCATGGTGCATACGGTGCATAATAGCATAGGCCCGTGGGCTCATGTACGATGACCCCTGTGTGATATAAGACAGGATGAAGAAGAACTTCTCCATGCGCTTACTCATTTTAAAGGCGCCATGTGCGGCATATCTATGCTGGAAGAATGTTTGGCAAAAAAGTGACGAATACCACAAGGCAACGAAAAACACGAAGATGATCATAAAAAAAACAGTTTTAAGTGAACTAAAAAAGCAAATAGATAGTGCGGAAAAACCGGATTTTTTACAAAACCACTGAGAAGTGTCAGATCATACTGTGGAAACGAAAGAAGCTGTATTGCGCTTTATTGTCTATAACTATTGTAAATATAGCGATTCTTATGTTAAGGAAACGACAATGTAATAAGGTAACAGTAATGTGACATACACCACATCTGTTGATCAGATGAAATTGTTGCAGTTAGTTGCAACCACTTATACCCTTCCTGTTTTCAGTATTAGCTTCCAGGTCACCTTAAGAGCCTTATTGCTGACCGGCCATACGGTACGTAATTCATCTCTGAGTTGTTCAGTAGGGTTCATGCCTTTGTCATTTATATACCGCTGTGTTGCAGACCATGTGTTCAGGTAAGCTATGAATGTATCCAGGTCCATCATCTTTTCTGAAGTAAAGGACGGGCTGTCTATCAGCTCAAAAGGGAATGGTATAGTAGTGTATGCCTTTTCTACCAGCCTGTTCTCATACTGCCAGTAATCATTAAGTGTATGATCGTGATAATGGCGCACTATCTTATCTATTCCAGGTGTTACAAATGGCACTTCATAACACCATGCAGCTATTATGCCGCCGGGCTTTAATACTCTTCGTGCTTCATTGTAAAACTCATCAAAATTGAACCAGTGCAGTGCATTGGCAGTGGTAAGCAGGTCTATGGAGTGGTCAGAGATAGAAGTTTGTTCTGCCCGCTCTATTTTGTATACTATCCGCTCATGATGCGTGCTGTTATTGATCTGCTCCTCACTCGGGTCGGTAGCTATTACCCTATTATAAAAAGCAGTAAGCCCCACCGCTGCCTGACCATTGCCGGTACCGCAATCCCATACCGTCTCATGTGCCGATGTTAATGATGCAAGATGCTCATACAATGCCACCGGATAATGTGGCCGGTATTGTGCGTATATAGCTGCCTGTTGCGAGAAGTTGTCTTTGAAAGCGGGCATGCTTAAAGTTACGGAAATAGCGTAGCTCCTTTACCTGACAATCACTAATTTTTTGTTGACTATTTGCGCATCTCCTGCATCTATTAAACACTGGTACACACCACACGGTATATCCGCCGTAGAAATGGTCGTTGAATTGCCGGTTAAAGAATACTTACACCATAGCCGTCCGGCAATATCATAAATGCTTGCGGTTCTGCCATCCTTGTTTGCGGTCTCCCCAGAGATAATGGTCAGCTGATCACAGGCAGGGTTAGGATATAGTGTAACATCATGAGTAGCATGTATGTCATTTATTCCCTCAAACATGTAGTTCAGATACATCTCATCTATCATCCACCCATCACGGCTCATAGTGTCACTGCCACTTACAAAAGTGAACCTGAACTTTAAAGAATCACTATACATATAGTATCCAGGGCTAATAAAACGTATAGACCAGGAATGCCACCCCGTTGTTGTTAGCAGTGTATCACATACGACAGCAAAAGGTGTAGAATCCTGCAGGTCTATCCAAGTCTTACCACTGTCCTGTGAAAACTCTAACCTCGCAAAAGATGTAGTATCCATGTTTAGCTGGTAGTAGAAAGAGAAATGATCGATCCATGGCACCAGCCAGGAAGGATATGAGGATGGATGCACTCTGCCGGGGAATGTCAATGTAAATACAGATGTATCGTTGGGTGCATAGGCATTGATGGTATCTGTTACTAATGCATAAGTTCCTGCATAAGCGGCATTAAAAACAGTTTTCTGTGGTTTCCCTGCCTGCCACTGATTGTGGCGGTAGTTCACGGTATCTATCTGCATCACCTTAATCCATATAGTATCATCAGCCTCAAAGGTAAAGCGATTACTTCCTGTCAGCTGCGCAACAGCGGGAACGTAAGCGTAGCAAAAAATGATCAGCAACATCAACGATCGTAGCAGTCTTTTCATAATTAAGGTTTTCATACTAATTAGGCGTATTTTTTTGCAAAAATGTTAGTGTCAGGTAACTAATTTCTGGTTTAACAGCCGGCAAAAGTAATAACGTAACAATAATAGTGTTACGTACCAACTTAAAAAAACGTAACAACGTAACAACAACGTAACAGTACGTAACACTTGTTACTGTTACGGAATATCGTAACAATCCGTAACACTCCCCCTGTTACGTTACGTACTAAATGTAACAACAACGTAACAGTTCGTAACACTTGTTACTGTTACGGAATAACGTAACAATCCGTAACACTCCCCTTGTTACGTTACGTACTAAACGTAACAACAACGTAACAGTTCGTAACACTTAGTACTGTTACGTTACTATTAAATACTTAATTATAATATATAGTATAATATTTTATTGATAAGTAATAACGTAACGTAACAACAAAGGTGTTACGCTTTTTGTTACTACTGTTACTATTCATTTGTTCCCCCTGTAGCTATTATATCACGAAGACAAGCAGCACTGAGCTTGAGAACAGAACCGCGGTTAATGTTGTATTTTGCAGGTGCTCTCACAGGAGCATTTATTATGGCGCTAGTATTGATCGTCTGTGTCTTTATCATCGGGTATGTAGCTATTGCTTTTGAGCATACACTCAAAATAAACAAGGCGGCATCTGCCCTGGTAACCGGTGTGCTCTGCTGGACGATCTACATCACACAAAGCCCGGTCACAGAAACAGCATCGGAAGAACTGCTGCATCACACAGGAGACATCGCATCTATCCTTTTCTTCCTGCTGGGCGCTATGGCCATTGTAGAGCTGATAGACCTGCACAGCGGGTTTGACATCATTACGCAAAAAATAAAAACAACCTCCAAGCCGAGGCTGCTGATCACCATATCCATACTGACCTTTTTACTCTCCGCCCTGCTCGACAACCTGACCACGGCCATTGTCATGGTATCGGTATGCTCCAGGCTACTGAACGAAAAAGAAGACAGACTCTGGTTTGCAGGTATGATCGTTATTGCCGCCAATGCCGGTGGAGCATGGTCGCCGCTGGGCGATGTGACCACAACCATGCTGTGGATAGGCGGACAGGTAACTGCGTTGAACATCATTAAACAACTTATCCTGCCCAGCCTGGTTGTTTGCCTTGTGCCCTGCCTTATTATCGCTTACCGGTTCAGGGGCCAGCATATAAGCCCTGCAACCATAACACCGTGCACCGATGTGGAAAGAAAGGATGGCAACATCATGCTGTTCGCAGGAATTGGCTTTTTGCTGTTCGTACCGGTGTTCAAGACGCTTACACACCTGCCTCCCTTTATGGGTATGCTGCTTGCGTTGGGTGTTATGTGGCTCATCACCGCTTTTCTGCATAGAGACAAAGACGCGGCCTATGCTGAACGATTCACTGTTGCCCGTGCCCTGCAGCGGGTGGACACACCCAGCATTCTTTTCTTCATGGGCATACTGCTGGCAGTATCGGCCCTGCAATCCTTTGGTGCGCTCAAAGGCCTGGCTACAGTGTTAAGTAACTGTCTAAAAAATGACTACCTCATCGGTATCGCTTTGGGGCTATTGTCTGCAGTGGTAGACAATGTGCCCCTTGTAGCCGCGTCGCAGGGCATGTATGACCTTGCCACCTACCCTACCGATCATCCTTTCTGGGAGTTCCTGGCCCTTACCACCGGTGCAGGCGGCAGTGCACTTATTATAGGCACCGCAGCCGGCGTAGCCGTGATGGGCATGGAAGACATCAGCTTCAGCTGGTACCTGAAAAAAATAGGTGGCCTTGCATTGCTTGGTTTTGCTGCAGGTATACTTGTGTTTTTGGCACAGCAGTGGGTATTTTAATTAAGCTTGATAACGCAGCCTAACAGTAATAGTGCTCCTTTGTTGCTATTACTATGTTACAATAGTTCATTCTTATCTTTGTCGGATGCGATTATATATTTTCCTTCTAGTTTTCATTACAGTCTCTACATCGGCGTTTTGTCAGAAACAAAGGCATTCGTATGATAAGGCTATTGAAAAAATAATGGGGGAAACATGGTGGCAATACAAATCTTGTAAAAATGACAGCTGTTCCGTCTCAAACGATAGTCTATTCTTTGATGGTAGTTTTGATGATTTCAAAGAATATTATAAAGGTTCAGGAGGAGAAAGTTTAACCTGTATCACTCCAATTGCTACTACACCATATAAATACAGCGATGGAACATCAAGCCATGTGCGATGCTTTGATTGTATTCCATTGATTTGCTTTATGGATACAACCACAAATGGAAATTTATATCCAATATATACTATGGGGATGGGAGGGCTGAAACAAGGATTAGTTTCTTTCATTTCAGATTCGGAGTTTGTCATGAGGAGAATTGTTCGTTTAGATCCACTAAATACTGCGAACATTACGTACTCCTCTTATTACAAAGTAATTCATCTCAATAAATAACACTCATTTATTATCCCGAAAGTAATCGCTTGCAACTGCAATCCTTACAAACAAAAAAGCCGAACCATATGGCCCGGCTGCAACTATTATGAGTCTTTGTTTACGCTACTGTTTGTTTTTCCCCTACAAACTCCAGCACCTTGTTCACCATGTTCTTAGAGCCTATGAAGATAGGTACACGCTGGTGCAGCTCTGTTGGCTGCACGTCCAGCACATTGCTGTAGCCGGTATGGCCCTTGCCACCTGCGGCCTCTACTATAAAGCTCATCGGGTTGCACTCATATTGCAGGCGCAGCTTGCCTTTTGCATTGCTCTTGTCTGCAGGGTACATAAATATACCACCCTTTATGAGCGTACGGTGCAGGTCGGCCACCATAGAGCCTATGTAGCGGTGACCATACGGGCGGCCTTCTTCCTTATTGCTTTCCATGCAGTAGTCCAGGTATGCTTTCATGCCGTCGTCCAGCTTTATGGTATTACCCTGGTTTATAGAGTATATCTTGCCATCCTCCGGCACCTTCATATTCGGGTGCGACAGGCAGAACTCTCCTATAGATGGCTCCAGTGTAAAACCATTCACGCCCAGGCGGGTTGCATATACCATCATGGTACTGCTGCCGTAGATGATGTAGCCTGCTGCCATCAGCCTGTTGCCTGCCTGCAGAAAGTCGGCCTCTGTGCATGGTTTGCCCAGGTCGCTCACACGGCGGTATATAGAGAAGATAGTTCCTATCGGTGCATTCACATCTATATTAGATGAGCCATCCAATGGATCGAACAGCACTACATATTTTGAATTGGCAGAGAAGGTATCTTCATAGCATACATGGTTGTCGTTCTCTTCAGAAGCTATACCTGCACACTCGTTGCTGTTCTTCAGTATATCTATGAGGGTATCATTAGCCAATACATCCAGCTTCATCTGCTCTTCGCCCTGCACGTTAGTAGCGCCGTGAGCACCCAGTATACCGTCAGCCAGACCCGCTTTGCGCACCTGCTTGTTGATGATCTTACCGGCAAGGCCCAGGTCTCTCAGCAGCGATGATAATTCGCCCGTAGCCTGTGGAAATTTTCTTGTCTCCTGGATGGTAAATTCATCCATGGTCACTAATCTGTTCTGCGACATTGTATTATGTATATTACGTACCGTACAAAAATAATAATAAGATAGGAAAGAAAGCACATTGCGGCAATTATAGTCATCTTATACGCCGCATATTGCAGTAAAAATGACAATACAACTACTTACCCCTTGCTTTTTGCCTGTTCATACTCATTCAGCAGCAGCCCGAAGCAAACAGAATCTTCTATCACGTCATTCTTGCAAAAGTGCTCCCTGAGTATACCTTCCTGTGTAAAGCCATGCCCCTTCACTATTTTCAGTGAGGGTTCATTGTGTCTGCCTACATAGGCCTCTACCCTGTTCAGGTCCATGTGCTCAAAGCCGTATTTCAGGATAGCGGTAACCGCTTCTGTCATATAGCCTTTCCGTTTTCCGTAGTCGCTGTCCATAGCATAGCCCAGCTCTGCACGCCGGTGCATGGCATACCAGTTATGAAACCCACCCCTGCCCAGCACTATGCCGGTAGCCTTCTCTACCAGTATAAACTGTTTATAAGATGTGCGATAGTTGGCTATACCAAGCGTATGCTTATTCTTTTCTGCTTCCAGCGCTTCTGCAGTGTGCAGTCCAAACCAGCCCATCAGCTCCTCGTCTGTGCATTGGCTCATTATTTCCTTTACAAAGGATGGGTTCAGCTCTTTCAGCAATAGCCTTTCAGTTTCTATTACGTTTTGCTGTATCACTTTTTTCTCTATAGGATCCTCGCCCATACCCATACTAAAGAGGTTTATGTGCTGCTGCTCGGGCGTAGTGAGCACTATGCTGCCTGCACCTTTATCAGTGTAGTTAGTTAGTCCGTTCTTTTTCAGGCTTGCTATTTTGCTGCGCATATCTGCAGCAAAGTAGGTGATGGCGGGATAATCGAAAGTAGCTGTTTGATGCAGACCTACCACACTCAATCCATCACTAATAATAGCCCAAGGGTATGGCGACTCATACTTAGATACTGCTTTAAAACCCAGCAGCTCCCAGTATGCCAGCGAGGCCTCAAGGTCTTTTACCGGATGCGCCAGCTCGCCATACAGTCCGCATGTTTTGTTCACATACTTTTCAGGTTTCATGTAGTCTTCCGGCGGCATATTAAGCATACCCGGCCCCTTAGGTTGTTTAAAGCCATCTACCATACCCACCAGGCTTATATTCAGCCCGTCAGGAGATATCATGACAGCGCGTTTCAGCGCATCGGCTTTCTTTGGCTCCTGTGCAAAGGTGATACCCTTCTGTTTCAGGTCGCTTATTACGCCGGTTATGTCCTTTACATAGTAAGTAAGGGCAAGATAAGGCTTCGGGTCTTTGCGCAGCATAATGAGCAGTACCCCGTCGCTGACCTGTATCCATGGGAAGGGCCAATCGGCACGCATTACCTCTACAAAGCCCAGTTGGTTGTAATAAGATAAAGATGCCTCCAGGTCAGGGGTAGTAATGGTAAGGGCAGTAACGCTGCCCAATAGTGGTTTTTGTGTATTTTTCATTTCTATACTGTGTGTGGGCAAAGATATTATACATTTCACCACGCCATATAACCCCATTATGGGGAGAATAGAACTGTGGCACGATTTTTTAATAAATTATTGCAAATCATGGTGTATGCGTATCAAGGTATTACTTATCGGGGATGATCCGGCTTATAAAGTGGCCGATGCACAGCTTTTAAGAGAGCGTGGCCTGTTGCCATTTACTGCTTTCAATCCGCAGAATATAGATGAGCTGGTAGCAGAGATAAAACCTGATGTGGTATTTTTTGACCCGCACAGCACCAACAATATGATCACCGATGCCTACAATAGCTTTGTGGGTGATATAACTCATACACAAACACCGGTCATTTTCACGTTAGCCGACGATGATGTATACCTGGTAACCAAGAAGAGGACGACTGCCAAAGGAAAGAGGACCAACATTGCAGACAACATTATAAGTGCAGTAAAGATGGCGCTGCAAACTGCAAAAAGCTACCACAAGAAAACGTACAAGATACCTCACCAGACGATAGCAATACCTACGTTCATATCAAGAGCTTAACATTTTAAGTTCAGCAATTACAGGATTTATTTATTCTCAAGGATCCTTATCTCTACACGCCGGTTTCTTTCGGCGTCTTCATCCGTCATTTCCATTTTCACCACCGGCCTTCTTTTACCAAAGCCTTCATACTTCAATCGTGATGCATCTATACCCTTACCTACCAGGTAATTGTATATGGCCTTTGCACGATTCACAGAAAGCGCTATCTCTCCGTTATCACCGTCCTGCGCATCCGGCGCATCGGGCGAAATACAGCACACATGCCCTTCTATACTTATTTTCAGTCCCGGGTTATCCCTAAGTGATATGTATAGCTTCTCCAGTGTCTCCCTCGATTCATTCTTGATGATATGCCTGTCAGGCGGGAAGTATACATTCCTCAGCAGGAAGATACTACCTGGCTTCAGGCTCTTTATTTCATCAATATTATTGACCACTACTTTTTGGTTCGAAAGCTTTACCGGCTTTGGCTTTTCTACAGGCTTCTTTTTTGTCCTGTTATTTACCACTATGTCCACTCTCCTGTCTGTAGGCATGCCACCCTTATCTGTAGCGCCTATGCGGTCTATCTCGCCCTTGCCCTCACATAGCTTTATGTCGTTGCCGTTTATACCATATTTCACCAGGTAGTCTTTTACATTCTCTGCACGTTTCATAGAGAGTGTTTTATTTCTCGACTCGGTGCCCAGGTAGTCAGCATAGCCTATTATCATTATGGTGCTGCCGCTGATGATCTTGTCATTATAGATGAGCAGGTCTATCTTTTTTTCGGTAGTACGATTCAGCTTTGGCACCCCCAGATCGAAAAACAGTTTAAAGGTATCCCTGGCCCGCTGTGCAAAAACAGGCTGAAGGAAAAGGGAGAATAATATGACAAGTACTGATCTATACATGCTGCAACAAAAACGGAGGGATAAGGTACGCTATTTTTCTAATAAGTTGTATACAATAGGGGGTGTATTAACATTGTAACCGCCACTTAAACAGTGGCCTCTTTACGTCGCAAAAGCAGGTAACCAAGGTAGCTGAACGGTATATATACCAGCAGGTTCACCGCAAACCATGAAGGGTGCGGCAGGTACAGGAAATTATACAATCCGGCGAACGTAAGCACTATGCCTATTACCACAGACGGCCGTGCAGACTCCCTTTTGATGAACAATGTACCTGCGATACCTCCTACAAAAGAGCAGACCATATAATTGACCAGCAGCAGCATGAACGCTTTATCAGGCATATCTCTCATACCCGCTGCCAGCGAAGCCGCATCATACCTGTCTGTACCCGGCCTTAATGGATAGAGCGTCCCAACATATGTTTCCCCCAGCGTTATGAGCATCATGGCAGCCATTGCGCCCACTACTACCGGCAGTACATACTTTGTAACGGTCATTGGTAAAATGTTTGTTTCGTAAAGTTACTGCTAAATCTCTGCATGACCATATAGAAACACCCTATAGCGCACCTCCCGACATTTAGATTTAATATTGCAGGACATTTACCATCTATGATCAAAAAAACATTCAGCGATAAGCCTACCAGGCTACTGCTCATAATTACCTCGTTTTTTGTCGCCAATGCCCTTATTGCCGAATGTATAGGCGGCAAATTATTCTCGCTGGAGCGCGTTTTTGGCTTTGTGCCCCACCCGTTCTCCCTGCTGGGTGAGGGAGGCCTTACATTTACGCTCACCTGCGGTGTATTGCTCTGGCCGTTAGAGTTCATTATGACGGACATAGTCAACGAATATTATGGACCTAAAATAGTGCGCCGCATATCTTACATAGCCATCGGCCTTATCTGCTATGCGTTCCTCATGTTCTACCTGGCGATACACATACCGGCGGATACCTCGTTCTGGACAGGCAGCCAGAAGGAGAATGGCGTACCCGATATGCAGGCCGCATTCTCCAATATCTTCGGGCAGGGCATGTGGATCATTGTCGGCAGCCTTGTTGCATTCCTGGTCAGCCAGCTGGTAGACGTGTACATCTTTCATAAAATAAAGAAAGTAACAGGAGAAAAGCATGTATGGCTGCGTGCTACAGGATCTACAGTTATATCCCAATTGATAGACAGCTTTATTGTACTTTTTATCGCCTTCAAGATCGGCAAGGGCTGGTCTTACCAGCGCGTTATTGCCATTGGGCTGGTCAACTATACTTACAAGTTCACGATGGCATTAGTCCTTACACCACTTATCTATTTCATTGAAAAAAGCATAGCTAATTACCTTGGTGCAGAAGCTACACAAGAAATGAAAAATGCAGCCATGGGTAAAGCAAATGATTAAAACCACTCAAAAAGAAAAACCCCTGAAAGCATAAACTTTCAGGGGTTATATATTATAAGCAAACTATCATTTAGTCTTTGTTCCTTTCTTTATGACCACCCAGGCGATACCCTACTGATAATTGTAAAGATGGGCTCCTGTATAACTGGCTGGAAATTATTTTGGCACCCTGGGTCTTGCTGTTGTCCCATGTATTCTGCACGCTGCGGAAGTCGATCATTACATTTGGATTCACCCTGTAAGATGCGCCTACCAAGTAGCCAAAACCAAAGCGTGAGCTAAAGTCATCGTTCTGTATCTTAGGTGTATTGTCATTGCCTATGGTGGCTACCTGTGTCATTGTTGTCTGGTCAGCCAGCGGGTAAGCACCTGTGTTGATAGCGAATGAATACTCAACATTACCACCGAAGAAGAAGTTGAAATTACCGGTGCAATACCTCACCGATATTGGCAACTCTATGCTGTGCAGCGTAGAGAAGCTGTAAGGATTATTCACCATTACTCTTGTATAACCTCCTGCAGCTGATGGCGTATAAGTGTAGTAGTTATCGTTCAGCGTATAATCGCTGTTGATACGGTGGAAGTACTTCAGCTCACCCATGATAGCCAGTGTTTCGCTGAAAGTGAATGTACCCGTAGCCCCGAACTGGAAGCCCTTAAAGCTGTTAGGCCCAAAGAATGTACCGTTGATACCTGCAGTAAGGCCTGTTGCAAAATTTGCACCCTTTACCTTGGTCTTCATGTCGTTAAATGCAGCGCTCAGGTTCTCGATAGAGCTTGTTCCTTTTGCTTTCTTTACATGATTTTCTTTCGCCACAGCCACTGTGCTTGTCTCATCAATGCTGTTGATGTATTTTTCGTATGTCTGCGGGCCATATACCGGAGCTGAAACCAGGTCATACTCCTCAGTAGCATTTTCCAGTGATATAGTATCCAGTATATACTTCACTTCTGTAGGTGACACTCGCACCATACGCTGTGTCAGCACAAGTCTCTGTACTTGTCTTTGTGCTTTATGCGTAGGCTTCAGCGATGCTGTTTTAGCAGTAGTATTATTTGCAGTTGGCGCGGCACTTGCCAGTGGCATTGTAGCAACATTCGCAGGCATTGCAGCTGTTTTATGTTTAGGAACGTTTGCGGTCGCTACTGTTTTTGCTGCAGTCCGTTTGTTGTTTTTATGTGCAATCGCAGTTTGCTCATCTGCACTGTTATTGTCGGCATCTGCTACAGGTGCATTTGTAGCTGCTTTGCTTTTTGCTACAGGTGCAGTTTTATTATCACCATTTGCAGCCACCTTATCGTGCGATGCTTTTTTATGAGTATTAGCCGTTTTATGGGTTACACCGGCAGTTGATTTAACCGATGGAGTGCTTGATGGCATATTACTACCAAGCGCCATAGCACCCATTGTTTCTTTGCTATCAGTGGCCGGTATGTTGCTGTTGTCTGTATTGTTCTTCTTATCTGCAACACCTGCTACGCTTTTAGTTGGCGCTGATATCTTTTCATGAACTGCAGCAGCTCTTTTAGCTGTTTTCTCCTGCAAAGTTTTTGGTTCCGTAGCTGCAAGCTGGCCGTCTTTCTTAGTAGCATCATTTTTAGCTACAGCAATATTTCTATGTGTAACAGATGGTTTACTGTTGGCATTGGCCACAGTTACAGGCGCTTTATGCTGTTTCTTTTCTTTCACTACCTCATTGCTGATCGCATATGGCTTAGCGTCTGCATCTTCTATTTGCTTAGCGGTAGCAGCTACATGTAAATTCTTGTTTTCGCTTGCTGTTGTAGTATTAGCTGATAGTACGTTGTTTTTAGCTGGTTCTGTAGCAATATTATTACCTGTATTAGCAGCAGTATTATGGTTGTTATTTATAGTAGCAGATGCCAGGTCGCCGGTGGTCATTCCGGGTGCGGTTTTTTTGTTGGCCATCATGTACCCGCCTACGCTTGCACCTGCCACAAACAGCAGCAATGCTATAGCGCTCAGCGAGCGGCGCCAGTACATACCGGCTGGCTTCTTCTGTGGCATTTCCTTGTCCAGTAAGTCACGCATACGCCCCCAGGAACCTGCCTGCTCCTGCTCCTCTCCCCCTCCTAATCGCTGCCTGACCAGGTCATCGATGTTAATGAAATTTTTATCCATGTGGATAAATTTATATTTTTAAAAATGTTTTTACTATTGCTTCTTCTATAACGCTTATTCCGGTCTTATATTTTCAAATGCAATTCCAGTCGTTCTATCTTCTCTTTCAATATTTTTCGTCCTTCAGACAAGTGCCACTTCGATGTCCCCTCACTTATTCCTACTATCTCGCTTATCTCCCTGTGTGTAAATCCTTCCATCACATACATATTGAACACATTACGTGTGGCATCCGGCAGTTCCTGCACCAGTTTCAACAGCTGGTCGTAGTAAAGTTTCTCTGCGTGGGTATTCTCTACCTGCTGGTCTTTCTCTATTAGTAATATCTGGTTAGAATACTTTGTGTTTTGCTTCACATAGTCTGCTACCGCATGAAATACTATTTTTCTCAGCCAACCTTCGAAAGAACCCTGGAAATTATACTGCCCTATCTTCTGAAATGCCCTTAAATATCCGTTGTTCAATACCTCTTCTGCCTGCTCATCATGATCTATGTATCTTTTCACCACCGCCATCATCCTGGGATAAAAAAGGCGGTATAACTTCTCCTGTGCACTGCGCTCATTACGCATGCATCCGTTAATGAGTGTTTCCAACTCACTGGTTTGACCCGGTACGGTATATGCCAAAGCTACAGACAAGTATGTCGGTTATTTATACAAAACAATATAATAGACTGTGTCATCCTCTAAAGGGTTGGGTATTTTTCCCCATTGTGTATAAAATTAACGAATTTCAGAGGTATTATTGCTTTTGGTTAAAATGGAATGACAGATCTCGCGAATCAACGTGGGGTTACATGTTGGTCTTTATAGAACTCAGGTCTGGTGTTACATAATTTATAATATCCCTTTCTGTACCATCCCATACCGTCTACATATGAACTAACAAATTCAGTATCCGACAAAAAAGATATTTCTATGATGTGATCCATATCATACTCATCATCAGCTGGCACTGGGCTTCTATTAACAAAAAAATATTCCCCTGGCCTGCTTGTAATCGAATCAATGAACAACCATGCCGGCTTATCTGTCCCTAAGTCTGTCTTATACTTATTAGAACTGTCTATTGTGTAGTCATGTTTCATGACAGTACTATATCTATATAGTCCTCTATATTTTTCTCCCAACCAATGTTCATCTGCCTCGTCTAAGTAAGTTATGTAATGTTCCTTATTCTTTGCAGTGTGGCAGTCGCCATTTATACACGCCTTCACACACTCCCACGACTTGTTCTTTATCTTTTCTCTTGCGCTGTTAACGTATTGTGGTTTTGTTTGGCATATTCCTATAGTTGACAGAGCAATAAAGAAAATAAACATTAAGAATTGTCGCATAAAATAAAGATAAATGACATTTGCTACTTTTCAATCATATAACACTTCCTATTCAGTTTCCCCTGGAAGTCGAAAGGCGTAGTTTGGCCGGTAATGTCTTTTACAGTCAAAGCGGGTATACTATCCCGCTCCAGTACAAAATCACGGTAGTTATTACTAAAATATATCTTCCCGCCATCGGTACAGCCTTTAAGCAGCTTTTTCAGCAGGAAGACATGGTCGCGCTGCACATCAAAATTATCCTCCATGCGTTTGCTGTTGGAAAAAGTGGGAGGATCACACACGATAAGGTCATAGGCATTGGCAGGCATATAGTCCAGCCATTCCATCACATCTCCATGCACAAAATCGTGTTGGGTGTCCTTATATAGCTTATTGTACTGCATATTGCGCTTTGCCCAGTTCAGGTAGGTTTTAGACAGATCTACAGAGGTAATACTACTTGCCCCGCCATCTGCAGCATACACGCTGAATGAGCCTGTGTAGCAGAACAGGTTCAGCACATTGAGCCCTTTGGCTTCTTCCCGCACCATATTCCTTGTTATCCTGTGGTCCAGGAACAGCCCGGTATCAAGGTAATCTGTAAGATTAATGATGAAATTCAGCCCGCCCTCAGGCACTATACGCTCTTCCTTTTCTTCGTCAAATTTTTCATACTGGCCCTGCCTGCCCGCTTTTCGCTGGCGCACCTTCATAAATATGTTCTCCGGCTGTATCTCCAGCACTCTTACAAGCACCTCTTTACAGCTTTGCAGCCATACAGCATGCTCTTCGTCCTCCATGCCGTGCCTGCGTTTGTATTCTGCAGCATGCACCACCCCATTGTACCAGTCTATTGCAAACGGAAATTCCGGCAGATCGTGATCGTAAAAACGGTAACATGCCACCTCCTGGCGTTTGGCAATCTTGCTAAAGTGCTTATACACCTTCAGCAGGCGGTTCTCGAACATGATCAGTTTTTCTGTAGGCAATGGGTAAGTATTAAGGCATCAAAAATACACAATCAATAGCACTGTTCCCGCTTACTCCTTTTCTTTCAGGTAACGTGTGGTCAGCGTTCTTGCCCAATATCTGGGTACAGCATGGTCATTTTGCAGATAGGCAACCACCTCGTTACTTTTCTTGTCTGCGGCCTTGAATTTGTCAAGTATGGCCATCCACTCGGTTATTTTCTTGCCTGTTTTCTCTATTACCTGGTCGTCTTCTACATTCCAGTAATCTGCTTTCATGTTTGTTAGATTGTCACATAAAGCTACTATTTCCCGTAAATCCTGATATATATCAGCATTAAAAATGCCGCAGATACCTACCTTTGCACTTTCTCAATAAAAACAAAGAAGGTACACCATGCCAGTGCTACACAACCGCGTAAATAATGAGGAACTGAAAAAAATGATGCTGGCCGAGACTGAGCCACGCACTACAGTTTCCTTTTACAGGTATTTCTCTATAGCAGATCCTGCTGTATTCCGCAACGACCTCTACGTCAAATTCAATAACCTGAAGGTTTTCGGGCGTATCTATATTGCTCACGAGGGTATTAATGGGCAGATGAGTGTACCTGCATCAAATTTTGAGGCGTTCAAAGAAACGCTCTATGCTGCTGCACCTGACCTTAATGGCATAAGACTGAACATAGCAGTAGACGATGACGGTAAGTCTTTCTGGGCACTACGTATGAAAGTACGCCCGAAGATAGTTGCTGATGGTATTGACGACCCGAATTTCGACCCTGGCAAAACGGGTAAGTACCTGAAAGCCAAAGAATACAATGAATTATCAGCGCAGCCTGATACCATTATTGTGGACATGCGCAATCATTATGAGTACGAGGTGGGCCATTTTGAAAACGCGATAGAAGTGCCGTCAGATACTTTCCGCGATCAGCTGCCTATGGCGGTGGAAATGCTGAAAGATAAAAAAGACAAGAACATCATCATGTATTGCACCGGCGGCATACGCTGCGAAAAAGCGAGTGCTTATATGTTATACAATGGCTTTGAGAACGTTTTTCACGTAGAGGGCGGCATTATCGAATACGCCCGCAAAGCAAATGAAGAAGGATTGCCATTAAAATTCAAGGGCAAGAATTTCGTGTTTGACGAACGGCTGGGAGAGCGTATTACGGAGGACATTATCTCCGAATGTCACCAGTGCGGCAAACCATGCGATACACACACCAACTGTATGAATGATGGCTGTCACCTGCTGTTCATTCAGTGTGCCGACTGTGCCGCTAAATATGAAGGCTGCTGCAGCCAGGACTGTATGACAGAAAAGAACCTGCCTGCCGATGAACAGCGGGAACGCCGTGCCGGTCGTGAAAACGGGATGATGGTATTTAATAAATCAAAACAACACCCGCTCCGCAAACATCGCGACGAATGGAAGGAAAAACAGGATGGGCAATAATTGCTTACTGCCTCCTGTTTTTAAACACCTCTCACACTAATTGCACTATATATTTTTTGCCAGCTGCAGCAATCTCGCTATTGCTTCCGGCCTCGGCTGCATCAGGTCTTTTGCAGCTGCTGCCAGTATCCTCATTTCATGCGCATGCCCGTACAACAAGGCTTCTTCCGCAGGGAACGCCTGCAGGTGCATATAGCTGGAATGGTTTTTTTCAATAAGTTTCTTATGTAAAGTTTTGTCCATTGAATTTGTGGTTTTAGAAAAAACGTCGAAAGGCTTTCAATTATTGTATCAGGAATGAAAATAAATGTTAAAGCATAGACGATTGTCGATTAAATAGAATATTCATTCATACATTCACGCTTTCAAATCATTTTTCATGAGCACAATAGGGATAACAGGGGGAACCGGCTTCGTAGGTACGCATTTAACCTCTTTGCTTGTGAGTAAAGGATATAAAGTGGTCATTTTCACCCGTCACCTCCCCAAAGCCACTTCAAAGCCTCCTATCACCTATGCTCATTGGGATGAAGACCTGGGAGCCTGCGACATAAACGGCCTCAAACAACTGGATGCCGTAGTACATCTTGCGGGTGCCGGCATAGCAGATAAACGATTGACTGAAAAACGAAAAAAAGAGATAGTCGACAGCAGGGTAGAAGGAACAGAATTCCTCATATCAAAGCTGAAAGAACATGCTCCCAACTGCAAAACTATGGTAGCAGCATCAGCAACCGGCATCTATGGCGCTGATGTTCCCGGCATAGCTGCTTTTACAGAAGCAGCGCCTCCGGCCAATGACTTCCTGGGCACAACCTGCCAGAAATGGGAAGCGGCCAGTAGTAAGGCATCATCATTCCTGCGAACAACCATCCTTCGCTTTGGCATCGTATTAGGTGAGGAAAGTGGCGCTTTTCCACAGTTTGCCAATCCAACTTCTTTTGGAGTCGTACCAATACTTGGCAGCGGCAACCAGGTCATCAGCTGGATAGAGGTTGATGATCTTGCACGGCTTATCTTGTTTGCACTGGAACAGCAGCAGATTTCCGGCACCTTTAATGCTGTTACACCTAACCCTGTTACTAACAGGCAACTAATGAAAACCATTTCAAAGATAAAAGGCGGAATAAAGATACCGGTTCCTGTACCTGCATTCCTGCTGAAAGCAGCATTGGGAGAACTAAGCGAAGAAGTACTGAAAAGCTGTACCGTAAGTGCTGCCCGAACATTGAGTACAGGCTTTACATTTAACTACCCGGACATTACTGCTGCTGTCACCGCTATCCTAAAAGAAAAAGAGACAGACAATTAGTCCGTCCCTTTCAAAAGAATTTAATTGACTGATATTATTCTACCACGAATTTCTTGACCACGCTTTGATTATTACTATCGGTTAATCGTATGTAATACATGCCTTTTGCCCATTCAGCTACAGGTATATCCATCGTCTTATTCATACTCCCATTCCATACCTGCTGACCTACAAGATTATACACCTCCATTTTCTGCGTTCCGGCAGACACAACATGCAGTACATTGCTTACAGGCACAGGAAATATTGCCGCGTCATTTGCTGTAACATTAACCTGTTTTACACCCACCAGGTCTGAATTATTGTTTATCTTAAAACTCTTGCCGTTAACATTGAAGAACACATTTCCTGCACCCTTCACTTTAAAGCGGGCAGTAGATGTAGTAGGAGGATTAGGAACAATAACAGTGGCTGAGCCGGTATTCGGGTAGGTGCCTACCGTATACGGCCACGTTGTACCGCCATCTGTAGACAGAAATATATCAACGTTAGCAGCATTGATCGGCGCAACATTTGTGGATACTACATCCCATGTAATGATTTGTGTGCTGCCACCTGTATAGCTGATACCTGTTGCATTCTGACTGGTTACCTTAAACCCTGCCCCTGTATTGATAGCATTCAATGTTATCTTATCATCCGGTATAGTAATGCAGCCATGATTATTGATAATATCACGGAATGTGCACTTGAAATTCAGGGTTCTTGCTACATCCGGCACTTTTTCACCACCACTGCTTAGTACTCCCACCAATACTATACTCATCCTGGGGAAAACACGTGTAGCAGATGTGGTAGGGCTGAAAGAACGAAACAACGGACCTATATCATGCGTAGCTGCAAAAGTCGTTCCTTCGTTATTCACATCATTAATACCCTGGTCGAACTCTTCCCAGTCATATAGCACAACAGAATCGGCTACCGAGTCTGTAAGCACCGGTGCAGTAAGTTCAAACGGAGTAAGATAAGGAATAGAATAGGTTGCAGCAAAAGGAGAGTAACCAACCAGCTTGTTTCCTGTAGGTGTTTTTACAGCACATGCATTACCGCTGCCAGTAAGGTATGCCTGCATTTGTGCCAGATTAGCCGCATGAAAATACGGATCGCTGTGCGACTGTATATTATCAGGAGTGCAAATACCTGCGTAGGCCATGATGGTCGATCCGCTGCCCGGCTCATAAGCTGTAGGCTGGCTACGGTTATCGCCGCCGCAGCTGCCATCTGTGCCATTATTAAAAGTATGCGCTCCTGCGAATTCATGCCCCATTTCGTGAGCCACAAAATCTATATCAAAACCATCACCGGTTGGTGTTGAGCTACCGGTCACACTTTGCGCTTTCCTGCCCGTCTTGCATACTACTCCAAACGAAGACAAGCCGCCGGCTCCTGTTGTGAACACATGGCCTATATCATAGTTTGCACTAAGTATTGTACCATCACACACGGTCTGATTTTTATTGGTGCATGCATTTGGGTCAGTGTCTATCGCATCAAACGGATCACCTGTCGAAGTAGTAAAAATGATAGATGTTTCTGCAGAAACAAAATCCATATGAACAGAAAATTCACGCTCATATACACCGTTCACCCTGTTCATCGTGGTAGTCATTTTGGCAAGCGCCTGTGCTGTAGTAGGCGATGATACCCCGGTAGCTTTCTGGCAATAATAATGATCGGCAGACAATGCAAGCCGGTAGGTACGCAGGTCATAGCCATTAACGGTTTTTGCTGCTGCTTTCTCGGGTTGCTTAGACAATATCGTTGTACTTGCACCACCCGGTCCCTGCTCTGCATAATTATGAACCTCACATTTCATCATGTCTGTGTAAGCACGGATCTCGTCCCTTTTATAATGGACCATATAATAGCCATCGCTGAAATTATCATACGGATCGATAAAAGAAGTGTTTTCACCATCAAATATCATTGCATGAAAGCCATACAATGTATAATCCAGCTTTGCTGTTACGCGCGGATCGTTTACCGCCTCTGCTGTAAACGTCCTGATCTCCGGAAATTGCGCTGCAAGGTCGGCAGGCATCATAGGCGCCTGCCATACTTTAAAATCCCTGAAAGTACCATCTGGCAAGGGCAAAGAAATAACCATACCCTCTGATGGGCTGGTAGAAAGTGCGAATAGTTGCAACCGCTGTTCCTCGTTGTTGAAACGATAAACCAGGAAATTCTTCGGATGCATGATCTGCAGATTCTGCGGGGCTTCCGAAGCAGTTACAGGTACCCATGTATTAGCAGCCTGCGTAGTAGCCGCGCAGCATAGATATGCAGCAAGCGTCAGTATAAAAAATGATCGTTTCATTGTATCTGTTTTTTACGGCAAAAAAACCAGGCCGCTGGCCAGGCATCTTATCAACGCCATATCAAACAGAAAGTTACGTAGTAACTACATAGTAAACAAAAATCTTGTGGCTAAATAACCCTTAGATGTGGCGTACAAACCTGTCTTTTGTTGAAAAATCTGGAGTGCAAAACCGTTTCAATCCCTAATCTACAACAAATTTCATGACCGTACGCTTGCCTTTTACGTCTACGAAGCGGATGAGGTAAATTCCCCTAGCCCAATAGGCTACCCGCATATCCAGTTCTCCGTTCACCTCACCATTCCATATTGCCTGGCCAATGGCATTAAATACGGTTGTCTGCAATGCGCCTTTATTACCTGACGACACCCTCAATACGCTATGTACAGGCACAGGGCGTATCTGTATGTCCGTATCTCCTGCATCACTATGTACCACACTAAAGTTGTTGCTGTTCACATTAAAGAATACATTGTCTGCCCCTTTTACTTTTATTCGTGCAGCGCTGATTGTCGTATCCGGGTTTGGTAAAGTTACATCTGCCCCGCCATTGTTCACATATCGCCCTATATGGTACGGCCATGTATAGCCCCCATCGGCAGACATGTAAATGTCTACATTCGGCGTATTTACCGGCACCTGATCTGTCCCTACGACATTCCAGGAGATATGTTGCGTGCTATTACCATTATATATGCTCCCCGAGGTATTCTGGCTGGTCACCTTAAACCCTTCGCCCGTATTTACTACATTAAGGTTTATACTATCGTCAGGTACGGTAAAAGCACCACGCCCGTCTACTATATTACGCACAGTAAGTTTAAATATCATCTTCCGCGACACATCAGGCACCTTTTCTCCTTCTGCATTATTTTTCCCGGCATTACTTAATACCTGCGCCAGTACCATGTCTATTTTAGGGAATACTCTTGTCACTGACTTTACAGGACCATAAGACCTGAACAATGGTCCCTCGGCATGTGTATCTTCCAGCCGTTCACCTGCTATGCTAAGGTCCCATTCCTCCCAACAATAGCTCACAGATGTATCAGTGCCTGTTGCGTCCGGGGGTGTCAGCTCAAAGGGAGTGAGATAAGGAATATCATATGACCATGAAAAAGAAGGTACCGACCTTGGATTGTTATTCAATGTCGTTTTCACCGCACAGGCACCACCGAAGCTGGCAATAAAATTCTGTATCTCTATTAGGCTGGCCGTGTGGAAATAATCGTCGCTGTGAGGCTGTATATTATCCGGTGAGCATATGCCGGCATATGCCATCAATGTAGATCCGCTGCCAGGCTCATAGGCTGTTTCCTGGTACCGGTTATTATCGCCGCAATTGTCATCGCTTCCATTGTTGAATGTATGATTTGCGCCAAATTCATGACCTATCTCGTGGGCTACAAAATCTATATCAAACCCGTCACCAACAGGGTTTGGACGGCCAGTAGAGCTTTGAGCTTTAACAGTAGTGCGGCACACACAGCCTACCTGTGAAAAACCTCCGGCACCTGTTGTAAATACATGACCAATATCATAGTTAGCGTTCCCTATCCTGTTATCGCATGTCGCTTGATTTATCGTGTTGCAGACCGCAGCAAGGTTGTCGTTCCCGTTAAACGGATCAACACCGTTTATGCCACCTGTAGCTGCTGTCCATATCAGCGTATCTTCATTTGCCACAAAATTCATTGTCACAGACAGCTCCCTTTCATACAAACCATTGATACGGTTCATGGATGTCAGCATTTTGCTAATCACCTGCGCTATCGTTGGGCTGGCAGCACCTGTCGATGCTATTGCATATTCATGATCGCAAGCCAGGGCCAGGCGGTATGTAAGCAACTGTGAACCATTCACCGTCTTCGCTGCACCACGTTTTCGCTCCAACTGCACAGGCTGCTCTTCTTTACCTGTGCCATCTCGTCTTACCATGCAGTGAGTCGATACTATTGATTGTGTACGCTCATCTGCTTTATAATGCACTATATAGTATCCGCTGTTCGTATTATCATAAGGATCGACAAAAGACGTATGATCACCATCAAATATCATAGCGTGAAAACCATACGCTGTATGGTCCAGTTTTGCGGTAACACGTTCATCGTCTGTAGCTACTCCAGTATATGTTCTCAGTTCCGGATATTTAGCTGCCAGCTGATCAGGCATCATAGGCGTCTCACGCACTTTGAAGCTTCTCATCGTACCATCCGGCAATGGCAGTTGCATCAATTGGCCTTGCAATGGCACATCTGAAGTGTTACGTAGTTGACTGTTGAGAACTGATTCGTTTAGAGTATATAAAAAATAGCGATCAATAGCTATAGAAGAATTGCCTTTTACCTCTTGCTGTTTATCTACCAGCGTCCAGGTGTTTTGCCCCGATGCCATAGTCACATTAAACAAAACAATCAGCAATATGATTCCAGCAGATACACTTCTCATTATCTTTATATTATATACCTATCCTTAAAGTTGCTAAAATTAAACCATTTCGAAATTATATTATTCATTTGCCTGTAAGAATTTCCATTCTTTACCATTCATCACTTCCAATAATTACTAATTTTGCGCCGATGGAAACAGAACTGCTGCGCCTTTCTTATTCGCTCGATACTATCGATACTGCGGTACGGTCGTTTTGGAAAACAGCGGGCAGGTATCGTGTTTTCGCATTTAGCGGTGATATGGGTGCTGGGAAGACCACCTTCATTCATCATTTATGCGATCACCTTAAGGTACATGATGTTGTTAGCAGCCCTACTTTTGCACTTATCAATGAATATCATTTTGCAGGTACCGGCGGAACAGATAATATGATCTTCCATATGGACTGGTACCGCCTTCGCAACAGCGAGGAGGCGTTTAATGCCGGTATGGAAGATTGCGTAGACCAGGCCAGGACAGGAAATGCATTTTGTCTTATAGAATGGCCTGAAAAAGCAAAAGAGCTGCTTCATGCTCCTTATTTATGGGTCAGCATAAATGTAACAAGCCCTACAGAAAGAGATATGTCCCTGACACTCATTAGTTGATACTCCGAAAGATCGGTCTTTATAGCCTGAAATACTGCCTTTTTCCGTCCGTTTATTTAGTTACCGCAGGGGTTGGGGTTTCCAGATATTATGCTTACTTTGCAGTCTTGACAATAACAAACAAAACTATTATATATGTATTTTAATGGTACAAAATCCTGTGCGTTAATACTTTCCTGCTTTTTATCGCTATCACTGGCGGCTAAGGATATAAAGACGATCAACACACAAGGCCTGAACAAACCATTGTGTTTTGTGGAAAATAAAGGCCAGGTAAAAGACCAGGACAATAACCCGCGCGCCGATATACACTACAAATTATCTGCTCCAGGCATGAGTCTTTATGTTGGTAACGGGCAGTTGCACTACCAGTTCATAAAAGGCGAAGGCACGCTGGGCACTAATGATGCTAAAGCTACCACGTACAGGATGGACGTAACATTGCTGGGTGCAAATCCAAATGCTAAAGTAATAAGCGCAGAACAGCAGGAGTATTACGAGAACTACTTCCAGTCAATGACCAGCAATGAAGCGCTGACCGTTCATTCCTTTGATAAGATCATATACAAAGATGTATATCCGAATATCGACTGGATGATCTATGTAAAGAACCATAAGGTAGAATACGACTTCGTGGTACGTGCGGGTGGCAACATACATGATATACAGTTGAAGTATGATGGCACCACAGCGCTTAACATCACCAAAGACGGAGGCATAGCTGCAGAAACACCATTGGGTACAGTAAAAGAAAAGAGCCCATATGCCTACGAAACAGAAACAGGCAAGCTTGTTGCATCTAATTTTGTGCTGCATAACAATATTGTAAGCTTCGAAGCAGGTGCACACACGGGCGCGCTTACTATTGATCCATTGCTTGAGTGGAGCACTTACCTTGGTGGAGCCAATGAAGACGTTGCTACATCTGTTAAATCAACTACCACGGGCAATATATTCGTAGGCGGGTTTACTTCGACAATTGGTATAGGAGTAGGCCCTGCGTTGCATACTACTATGCTTGGCGGCACCTACGATGGCTTCCTCGCCAAGTATAGCAATACAGGTGCTTTAATGTTTATGACTTATTTCGGTGGAGTACAAACTGACAAAGTAAATGCTATCACACTTGATAATACCGGTGCCGGCAATCCATTTGTGTATATAGCCGGTGTTACAAACTCTCCCACCATTGCACCAATTGGCTTTACTACAACTGCCTATCATTTACTGAGTGATGGCTTTGTAGCAAAACTTAATAACTCGGGCACTGCTCTTTCATGGGCTACTTACTATGGCGGCACAAATAATGATCAGATCAATGCGATCACATGTGATGCCAGCAACAACATTTACATTACAGGTCAGACAAACAGCCTTGCCAGCATAGCTACTGCAGGTACATTCCAGACAGGCATCTCGGGTATCAATGATGCATTCGTAGCAAAACTCAGCGGCGCATCAGGTACGGTTACATGGGGTACTTACTATGGCGGTTCCGCACAGGAAAATGCGTTTGGTATTGCGTTGGATAATGCAAATAATGTGATCATCACAGGCCAGACAAACAGTGTGATCAATATTTCTACAACGGGCGCTTATCATACCACGCTCATGGGTACTAACGATGCCTTTGTCGGCATGCTCAACCCATCCGGTACAGCACGTATATGGGGCACTTATCTCGGCGGTTCAAACCAGGACCAGGGAAATGCTGTTGCCTGTAACCCGGCAACAGGTAAAATAGCTGTAATAGGCAACACCACAAGCCCTGACAATATTGCTACCGCTAAGGCTTACCAGTCTGTTTATGCCGGTGGCCCGCAGGATGCATTCATATCTTATTTCAATAATGACGGGTCACTTGTATGGGGTACTTATTTCGGTGGCGCACAACCTGAATACGGACAAACTGTTTGCATAGATAATAATAATAATGTGGTTATTGCAGGGGCTACATTCAGCACTACAGGTATTTCTTCAGCCAGTGCATCACAGCCTGCCAAGTATGGCGACTATGATGCTTACCTTGCAAAATTCAATATCCTCGGCCAGCGCATATGGTCTTCTTACTTCGGCGGGTTGTATTATGATTATGCTAACTCAGTTACCGTAGACAACAACAACCAGATAGTACTGGCAGGCTTTACTACCAGCTCACCATCATCGGGCATTTATGGCAGCGACGGCGTTGCAACAACCGGCGCGCCTCAAACAACGTTTTCGGGTGGCGTCTACGATGCTTTTATCACAAAATTCAACTTAGACACATTCGTTGCGCTCAACATCCCTTATTCTGATACCCTGGTATGCGCTGGTGGCGTTTTAAATGTAAATTATACAGCAAGCAGCAACTTCAATTTGGCTAATACATTCACAGTTCAATTGTCAAATGGAGCCGGCAGCTTTGCTTCACCTGCTAATATCGGTTTTCTTATATCAAATGCTTCTACTGGTACTATATCCTGCACTGTTCCGTTAACTACCCCGCTTGGTACAGGATATCGTATACGTATCGTAGCATCTAACCCGGCGTTTACATCGCCAGACAGCTATTTTGACATCCGCGTAGTATCTTCTATTGGCGGTACTACAGTCACAGGGTCTACACCAGTTTGTGTAGATGGCGTTATCTCATTGGCAGACAACGCATCTTATACCGTTTCCAGCTACAGCTGGACCGGCCCTGCACTTTCAGGCTTCTCGGGCACAGGCTTTACTTCTAATCTGAAGAATCCGTTCAATAACGGCCTTTCAGGTCTGGGTATCACTAAGAATGACTCTGGCAGGTATTATGTTACAACCGTCCATAACGGCTGCCCTGCTCACGTAGATTCTGTGAGCATTGAAGTGAACGATCTCATTCCTCCTACTCCTATACTTTCAGCTGCAACGCTTAACTGTGCAGGCAGCCCGCTGAATTTATTTGCTAACCCTGATACAACTGCTCCACTCACTTACAATTGGAGTGGCCCTGCAGGCTTCACGTCAACGTTGCAAAACCCGGTGAGAACAGGTGCAAAATTGAGCTATACAGGCACTTATTCCCTCACTGACTACTTAAATGGCTGTCCGTCTCTAACCAGCACTATAGTAGTAACCATCACTGATACGATCCACGATGAAGTACGCATAGCTATATCTCCTGACGATACTGTGTGCAAAGGCACACTGGTGAAGTTTACTGCTACACCGCTCAATGGAGGTGTTTCGCCGCTTTATCAATGGACAATATACCGTGGCACTACTATTGTACCTATAGTGGGTGCTGTATCTGATCTGTATTCAACTACGTCGCTTATCGATGCCGATAGTGTTTATGTAACTATGGCCAGCAGCGTTATATGCCCGTCACCTATCACAGCAATAAGCAATGGCTTCAGAATGAATGTGATCAGCAATCCTCCGATTGTAAAGATATTTGCAGACAAGATCCATGTTGCACCGGGTGACAGCATTGAGTTTACATCTGCTATATACAATGGCGGTATCGCTCCTCTTTACCAGTGGAAAAAGAACGGTGTAAATATTCCGGGTGCAAACTCCGATAGCTATGTACTGCACAATGTTACTGGTCCTGTTACTATTTCACTGGAGCTCACCAGCACCATGCTTTGCTCTGTACCTAACTACAGTACAAGCGAACCAATCATTGCAAACACAAATGTGGGTGTAGCCAACCTTGCAACAACTATTGACAACGTCGAGCTTTTCCCGAATCCAAACAATGGTAGCTTCTCTGTAAAAGGCGATTACTACAGCACTACTGCTAAAAACCTTTCTATAGATGTGCTGAACCCTCTGGGCCAGGTAGTTTATACTACCAATACCGTTCCGCAGAACAATACCATTAATAAAACAATATCGTTGAACAACATACCTGACGGTGTTTATATGCTGCGCATTTCTGATAATGAGCACACAAAAACACTTCGTTTTACCATCAACCGATAATTGAACAGACCTTTAAAAGAAAAAGCCCCTCAACGGGGCTTTTTCTTTTTGCATATAACACCTCTTTTATTGTTCCCTCTCCGCATTTTTCCTAACTTTACTATATGCAAGAAATGACCACCATGACCGAGGTCATAGACCACCTCCGCAAATCAGGCTATGTAGAAGACTTCAACCTGCAGCAAAACTGCCTGGTATGCAGGACGGGGCATTACAGCGTGTTCCACAATGAATTTGTGATCGACAAAGTGTACCGTTTCGAAGGTGATAGCGACCCGGCAGATGAAGCAACAGTTTACGCTATATCCTGCCCTAAGTACGACATAAAGGGCATCCTTGTCAATGGCGCAGGCATCTATACCGATGAGATGACGGACGAAATGCTGAAATCGTTGCAGATGAACAGGAAATGACACGCCTGTAAATTTACTGGCATTGATTTTGTGTCTTTACAATAAAACAGTTTATGAGTAGTTTCAACGAGATCATTCACTCTGACAAACCTGTATTGGTCGATTTTCATGCTACATGGTGCGGACCATGCAAAATGATGGCGCCTATTTTGCAGGAAGTAAAATCGGCACTGGGCGACAAAGTAACTATACTAAAAATAGATGTAGACAAAAATCCTGACGTGGCCAATCACTTTCATGTACAAGGTGTACCCACACTCATCATATTTAAGCAGGGCCAACTCAAATGGCGGCAATCCGGCGTGGTTCCCGCAAAAGAGCTGAAAGATATCATCAGCAGATACTAGACTGTAACAAAAAAAGCGCCCTTTCGGAGCGCTTTTTTCAATTATATAATTTCGCTTGTTTATTCTATTACCACTTTCCTTGTTTCTACGCCTTCCGCTGTTTCAAGCGATACTAAGTAAATACCCGCAGAAAGATCGCTCACCTTCATTGTTGCTATTATAGTATTATCGGGAGTAATTGTCTTTAATATTCTGCCCTGCATATCGCTCAGCGTTATTTTGGTTGCCTTCACCTGCTGCATGTCTATATTGATGACATCCTTCGCTGGGTTAGGATAAATAGCGGCAGTAGTGCCTGTTACTTCATTTACACCAAGTGTTGCAGGGTTATTCGGTATCACACCTAATATTATTGTCTGGTTGTCATTAAATGTTTCGCTTGTGCTTGGTGATAAGTTATCAAATACAAAATAACCATTGTAAAAACCACCCCAGCCCCAGTTCACATGCAGTTTATCACCGGTAGTATAACCATCTATTAAGAAACAATGCCCCCCACTGGCACCTGAACCTGTATGTATCACCGGCCATTTATTGTCCAGGTCATTTTTTATCAATCCGACCCATTCTGAATCATCATATGCATAACGCGAATATCCTTTTAGGGTAGACCTATAGTTAAAGTAAGTTTTCATTGCATATTCTGCGCAGTTTACTATCGGGCTGGATCCCACTGTCACAAAAGCACCGCTTGATGTAGGGCTATAGCTCATATTTACACTAATACCTGCCTGGGACATTAATGTAGCTACATAGCTATTGGGCTTGGTCAGTGAGTTTGGCATAGAATCCCATACATAAGTAGTAGTACCATAGTTAGCTGTAAGCATACCATATGGTCCTGAATTGTAAGAATGGGTACCTTTGCCTACGTTAGGCCAGCTCCAGAATTTCATCACCATCGCCATTGCTGTAGCTACGCAACCTGTAACCACATTGGTATCTGCAGATACGTCAAACGGACACAGATCGTTATAGTAGGCACCCTGTCCCCATTTTGTTTTCAGAAAAGGAGCAACAGCCGTTCCTGTTGTTTTAGCCGCGCTTCTGGTAGTTACTGCTGTCTGTAGTTTGGTCCACTGCGCCATTGTCTGGTCAGTAGCAGTTACATCATGCTCTATAGTATAGTTGATCTGGTCTTTATAATTATTCAGCCAGTCATTTACACTTCCGGGAATATTATCGGCTCTGAATGCATCCTCGGTAGAATAACCTAAAACCGGAGTTACATTATCATCACCTGATACGATGATAAACCCTGTATTTCCCGTACTGAACACATAAAAGTCTGTCACTGCTTCACCTTTTACAGTAGACGTGGTTTTGTAAACCAATGACATTGCGGAAGGGTCTACTTGTACACCTTCTGTCTTTAAGAAATTATAGCCGGTCATCTTTGCAGCCTGTTCATTCACAGCCTTACCAAAAGAGAGCTTGCACACAACTAATGAAACTAGGAATAACGATACTTTCTTCACAATTATTAGAATATTTGAATCGCAAGATATGAATTAAATGTATTCAAACCGTCACCGTAGTGTTAAGAATACAAATGTTGGGGCGGATTGTGCATAACTTGCTAAAACTTGAAAAATATCTCGGTTGCACCAAAACCATATTTAGCACTCCATTCATTTTTATACCTGCTTACCTCAGGTGTTTGTTTCAGAATAGTATGCACCTCTTCTTTCAGCCTCCCCTTGCCCAGTCCATGTATCACAACCATTCGCTCCTGCCTGTGTACAATACTCAGTTGCAGATAGTGGCGCAGTGCCTCCATCTGTATGTTCACAATATCTGCATTCGTCAATCCCTTTCTGTCATCCAGCAAGGCCTCTATGTGCAGGTCGACTTCATATTTTGCGGCTTCTATCGTCCTGGTGGTCACGTGGTTTATAGCCTGCGATCTCAGGGGTGGTACAAATTGCTCCACCGGTTCTGCTTTTTTCTTTGGCACCAGGTCATCTATCAGCAGGTAACTGAACGTTGGCCCGCCATTGAACTGTATATCATTGATATGTTCAAACAATTTGGCTGGCTTTATGCGTAGTATACCCTCCTCCGTTTGCAGATCAGTGTTTACCGTGTCCGCTATCTGCCAGTGAAACCTTGGCTGGTCATTCATATCAGCATAACTCACGCTGTGCAGGTACACATTGCCGAATGCATGCAAAGTTCCCTCATGCCTGAATTCGCTTTTTTGCGAAAGCCGCACATCATACACATATTTTATAGGCTGTGGCATTTCATTCAGAAGGTACACCTTCAGTACATCTGCTACTTCATCCATACCATCTGTTTTAAAAACAGGTAGAAAGGACAGGTAAACACCCTTCGCAAGCCGCGGCCTGCGTTCCGCTATTTTTTCAATGGGCAGTTGTTCCTTTGGAGTGGAACTTTTCTTTTTATTTTTATCTGTAAACCACCTCATGTAAGGATGGTCTATATCTTCCAGGTACACAGGAAACACAGTACCGCCCACTTCCACCTCCAGCATCTGCTCGTTGATGTAAGCCGTTACAAATCCTTCTTCACCGGTGCGGTTCAGCACGATCCTGTCTCCTATCGAAAATTTCATGTGCTATATAAATGAGCTGTCCTCCCTTATTCTTTCTTTCAAAAAAGCCACCATTTTCTTCACCGCCTTTCCCCTATGGCTTATTTCATTTTTCACAGACAGGGGTAGCTCTGCAAATGTCTGCATGTAACCATCAGGAACAAATATGGGGTCATAACCAAATCCACCCTCCCCTCTTTTCTCTTTAATGATCCTTCCCCCGCAAATACCTTCAAAATAGTAGACCTCTCCATCCCAAACCAGGCATATCACTGCCTTATAAAATGCTGTTCTGTCTGTCGCATCCTTCAGCTCGCTCAGTACTTTTTGCAGGTTGTGCTCATCATCTCTTACTCCGCTATAATGGGCGCTTATTACACCGGGTGCGCCATTCAGTGCATTTATGCATATACCACTATCATCAGCAAAAACATTTTTACCGGAAAACACATGTATTGCCGATGCTTTTGCCAACGCATTCTCTTCAAATGTATCATAAGGCTCAGGTATATCATCAGTAAAATCAATATCAGCTAATGACAGAAGTTCTATTTCTTCTATCATTGTCCGTATTTCTCTGATCTTGCCTTTGTTATTAGATGCTATTACTACCTGTTGCATTGTGTTATTTCCATTGTACAGTTGCAAAGCTCTCGCTTACTACCAGGTCTTTACTGCCTGCTGTGTACTTGTAAAAACCCTCACCTGATTTTGCACCAAGTCTGCCTGCCTGCACCATATTCACCAGCAACGTGGCCGGTGCATATTTCGGATTACCGATGCCGGTATATAATACATTCAGGATAGAAAGGCAGGTATCAAGGCCAATAAAATCAGCAAGTTGTAATGGGCCCATAGGATGTGCCATACCAAGCTTCATGATAGTATCTATCTCAGCCACGCCCGCTACGCCTTCCTGCAGTGTTATGATCGCCTCATTGATCATAGGCATCAGTATGCGGTTGGCTACAAAGCCCGGGTAATCATTAGCTACGCAGGGCACCTTGCCCAGTTGTTCAGATAATTCATATACTGTTTTGGTTACTTCAGCATCTGTAGCATATCCATTGATCACTTCCACCAGTTTCATAACAGGTACAGGATTCATAAAATGCATACCTATTACTTTGTTTGCTCTTTTGGTCACAGAGCCTATACGGGTAATAGATATGGAAGAAGTATTGCTGGCGAGTATACAATGCGCCGGACAATGTTCGTCCAGCTGGCGGAATATATTCAGTTTCAGGTCTACGTTTTCAGTAGCAGCTTCTACTACAAGGTCAGCCTCTTTTACAGCCGATGCCATATCCGTAAAGGTCTTTATGCGGCCTACAGCTTCGTTTTTCGCTTCTTCAGTTAGTGAGCCTTTAGCTACCTGGCGATCCATGTTCTTGCCTATTGTAGCCAGCGCTTTATCAAGTGCACCTTGGTTAATGTCCATCATATGCACATCAAACCCGTTTTGGGCAAATACATGGCAAATACCATTGCCCATGGTACCTGACCCTATTACCGTTACTGTTTTTATCTTTCCTGACATAAAATATATTGTTTTCGTTTTTTGCTGCAAGGTAGGGAAGTTGCCAAAATAATAGCCCTCTATGCCCGGCTTTTACCATTTTTATACATACATAGTCTACTATTTTTTTCTTCAATTTCCGGGTGATATGCTATAAATGCCAATTTTTTATTAATATTATAGTATACATATGTATCCTTTATCTTCACGCATCTGAGATAATACAAAGTGAGTAGAAAATTTTCTGCGATATTATTGTTTCTATTCATCCTGGGTCAGGGTACAAATAGCTTTGCCAGCCATATTTTTGGCGGTGAGCTCCTTTATACACGTATTTCAGGCGACACATATAGAGTATACCTTACGTTGTACGCCGATTGCGGTGCTGCGGAAGCTTTATTTCAATCATTGTATGACGCCACACCCACAGTTACTGTTACCGACGGGATCAATCCAATGGTACTCACACTTAATATAATAGAAAGGGGTACCGATGTATCACCTGTATGTAAGGCTGAAATAGGCAATACAAAATGTACGCCCGGCGGCACTCTGCCCGGGGTTCGTAGATTTATCTATGATGACACGATAACCCTACCCTATCCAGATACGAAATGGACCTTTTTATTCAAAGGTGGTATGGGCTCTTTCGGATCAGCAGGCAGAAGCGGTAGTATCACTAATGTGCTCAACCCGTTACCAGGCAGCAGCACACTCATGCAACTGGAAGCTTACCTGGACAATACAACCGAATACAACTCATCTCCGGTATACTCATCAATTCCTACTCCGTTCTCGTGCGTAAAGGTACCTCAGGAATATAACCAGGGCGCAATTGATGCCGACGGGGACTCGCTTGTATTCAGCATGGTACCGGCAATTGATGCCAACAGCGCCGGAATGCCGATCTCCTATCTTCCCCCGTTTTCTGCTGAACTTCCATTAGCCACTGATGCCGGCACTTTTAAATTCAACGCCATCAATGGACAAATATCGTTCGTTCCTTCTATTATACAGGATGCCCTTGTGGTATGTAAGGTCTCTGAGTACAGGAAAGGTGTACTCATTGGTACCAGTGAGCGTGAACTGACCTTTGTAGTACTGGACGATTGCAAGGGTATACCTCCAACACCTTCATTGAATGCAGTCTCGGGTGGAGCTATCACCGGGCCCAACGTAATCACTGTTTGTGCCGGCACTGAAGACCTGTCTTTTGGTATCAAATTAGCCAACCCTGACAGAGATATTACAACCATCGAAACAAGCACATTGCCGGGGTCTTCCACACTGGATATCATTAATGATAACACAACCGATCCGTATGCCAGCTTCCACTGGGTCACCGGCAATATTCCTATCGGCATTTATACATTTTACATTACTATAAAAAATGATCATTGCCCTATTGCTAACCGGCAAACAGTAGCTTACACCATAAACATTACCCAAAAGCCTGAATTATCTTACAACCTCATTGCCCCTACCCAGTGTCTGCACAAAGCATTTGTTCAGTACAACCTGAAATATGGCTATACCCCAAGGACCCTTACTATTATGTCGGGAAATGATAGCTACAAAACGTATACCGACAGTACAGGCACCATCATAGATAGTTTACCGCAGGGCCCATATACCATGATCACAAGCGCAAATGGGGTTTGCAAAGTATCAGCAGCTATTGTAATACCTGATAGCGGAGACCTGCCTTTGTCACCCGTAATAAAAGACTATTGCATCAATGGCCCTACCGGCCCTATTGAAATTTTACCTATTGGCACAGGCGCCATTATTACGTGGTATGATCCCGCCGGGGCACCTATTTATTACCCACCTATACCTGATACTAAAGCGCCTGGATCTGAATATTATTATTTTACAGAGCAATACCACCAGTGTCTCTCAGCGAAAATACCCGTTACCACCACGGTTCATCAGCCACCTGTCACTGAGCTGTTAGCGGCTAGCAAACCGGAAACTATTTGCCTGGGTGATACCATAATGTTGCAGGCCACAGGTGGCGTCACTTATACATGGACACCTAGAGACCTCATACTTTCTGACCCTGCAGGTCATCCATATATAAGAGTAACTACTCCGGTCGCAATACAGGTAAAAGCAATAGATTCATTTGGCTGTTCCGATTCTGTAACTTATAATTACAAAGACATCCAGTATTGCTGTCAGTTCTCCTATCCCAATGCATTCACCCCAAACAGGGATGGAGTAAATGATGGATTCAAAATAGTATCTTATGGCAACCTCACCCAATATAACCTGGTCATTTTCAATCGTTGGGGACAGGAAGTATTCGAGACAACTGATCCGCGCCAATATTGGGACGGCACCTTCAATGGTATACCATGCGACATGGGTAATTATTATTACTACTTCAAAGCAAACTGCCTCGCCGGTAATAAAGAAGAATCAAAAGGCGATGTCCTGCTCATTCGTTGATATGCCCCGATCGTATATTCCTTCCCAATTCTTGCTGCGGGTAGGTAGTTACCAAAATAATCCTGTCACAAAACCAAAGGTTGCACCGGTTTTATACGTCTATAACATATTACGGCTTAGTTACTTCAATTAGGGCGATAATATAGAATGTGGGATGTTACCCAATCATTGAGTTTTTTATGAAAAGATCGTTTCTCCACATTTTTTAAGGTAATCCGCTATAAATGCCCGAAATTCGCTTAGTATTATGGTCTGTATTTATGCATAGACCTTGTTTTACATATCTGAGATCATAAAAAAGTGGGAAGAAAGTTAATAAGGGTACTTTTATTATTATTCATGCTCGTACAGGGCACAAATAGCTTTGCCAGCCATATTTTCGGCGGAGAACTACTATACACGTACATTAAAGACAGTGTTTATAAAGTTACATTTACTGTTTATGGTGATTGTGGCGCCACTTATGATATCTTTAATACGCTGTATACAGCTTCTCCTGTTATTTATATCACCGACGGTACCACAACGTTGCCTGACCTTTCTTTAACAATAGACGAATCGGGGACCGAAGTATCCCCGGTTTGCACCGCACAGGCAGATAGTACAAACTGCAAAGGTGGCAAATTACAGGGTGTACGGCGGTTTAGCTATTCAGCCACGGTAAAACTGCCGTATAGGGCTGCGAAATGGGCATTTTTGTTTAGAGGGAATATGGGCACGGCCACACAGGCAGGGCGAAGTAATAGTATCTCCAATGTAATACCAGCCTCACTAAGCTCCGTTATTCAGCTGGAAGCCGATCTGAATAACCTTGTTTCAGACAACTCCTCACCGGCATACTCTTCTATACCCACTCCGTTTTATTGTGTAAAGGTGCCCCAACAATACAACCATGGCGCTATTGATCCCGATGGAGATTCATTGGCATTCAGCCTGGTGGCAGCGGCCGATGCTAATAATGGAGGCACTTCTGTTAATTATACTTTCCCGTTTACAGCGGTAAAACCATTGGACACGGACCCCAATACTTTCTTTTTCAATGAGTTGAACGGGCAGATAACTTTTACACCCGCCAACACACAGAAAGCATTGGTTGTCTGCAAAGTATCTGAATACAGGAACGGTATATTGATAGGCACAAGTGAAAGAGAATTGACAATTGTAGTGCTTAGCAACTGCCAGGGCACACCTCCTTCCAGTAAACTTACGGTAAACGAAGGCGGAGCTGTCGCATCGGGCAATGCAACCGGCGGAAACATAATAAATGTATGTGTAAATACCCCTCACGTTTCTTTTGGTATCGGCATCAGTAACCCGGATGGTGATAAAACTACATTCAGTGCAAGTGCATTACCAGCCGGCGCCACATTTTCCATAGACGACAATGGCAGCGCTTCGCCACATGGTACTTTTGAATGGTCTACGGGCAGCACTCCTATAGGGGTATACACTTTTTACCTTACCATCCAGAATGACCACTGCCCGCTTGCTACAAGAGCAACAGTGGCTTACACCATCAATGTAACACCATTCCCGGAGATATCATCTAAGCTACTCTCACCTACCCAATGTGTGCATAAAGCCACTATGGAGTACCACATGAATTATGGTTACACCCCCAGGACCATCACCATAATGAATGGGACCACTACCTATAAAACATATACCGACTCCACCGGTACACTAATTGATAGCCTGCCGACTGGCGATTATATTGTTTCATGTAGCTCTAACCCCCAGTGTAGCACATCTATACCGGTATCTGTGCGCGATAGTGGCGACCTGCCATTATCCCCTGTCATAAAAAATTATTGTATCAACAGCACCCCTGTACCTATCAGTGTTGACCCTATAGGTCCCGGTGCGATATTCACCTGGTTCGACACTAAAGGTGGACTTATCTTTTACCCCCCTATCCCTGATACTAAAGTGATTGGATCAGAATATTATGCATTTATAGAAGAATACGCAAAATGTATTTCTGCAAAAATACCACTCACTGCTACGGTTCATGCGCTACCGGAGCCTCAGCTACTTGCCGTAAGTATGCCTGAAACTATTTGCCTTGGAGACACTATCCCTCTCAGGGCCACGGGGGGTGTAACCTATGTATGGACGCCTGCCGACCAGGTACTTTCCGATACTGCCGGCAAGCCATATGCAAGGATCACAGTTCCGGTTTCTATGCAGTTAAAAGCAATAGACTCATTTGGTTGTGCCGATTCCATTGTATACGATTACAAAGACATTCAGTATTGTTGCCGTTTCTCTTATCCTAATGCATTTACACCAAATAAAGATGGGGTAAATGATGGGTTTCGGATAATCTCCTATGGCAATCTGACACAATACGATCTCTTTATTTATAACAGGTGGGGTATAGAGGTATTTCACACCACAGATCCGCTACGTTACTGGGACGGGACATGGAATGGCACACCATGTGACCTTGGCACCTATGTATACTATTTTAAGGCAAAATGCCTTACGGGAAATAAAGAGGAATCAAAAGGCGATGTTATCCTGATCCGATAACAAACAATAGTTCACAAGACCAGGTAATATAAATGAACAATAAAGCATTAAAAATATTCCTGCTGTTCTTTATCCTTCTTAAAGGACCTGACAGTTTTGCCAGTCATATATTTGGTGGTGAGTTGCTATACACACACATTGGAGGTACCACATATAAACTCACACTCACTCTATATGGCGATTGCGGCGCTGACCCCGGAATATTTGATTCACTCTATCACGCAAGGCCCGATATATTAATTTACGACGGGAACGTCCAGGGCGCTCAGATCAACCTTGACGTAGAAGAAGCCGGCACTGAAGTATCTCCGGTATGTGCAGCTGAGTTACATAATACCAAATGTAATGGAGGCACACAACCCGGTGTTAAACGATTTAAGTATTCCAAAACGATAACGCTTCCACACAGATCCAAAAACTGGGTGTTTGTTTTTCCGGGAGGGCTTGGCAGTGTCAATTCTGGTGCAGGCCGTAGCCGTAATATAACCAACATCATACAACCTATCAATAACAGCTCTATTATGGAGCTTAAAGCCAGGCTGGATAATACATTGGCTGAAGACAATTCTTCACCTGCTTATTCCACCATTCCTACGCCATATTATTGCATCAATTTGCAGGGAGAATATAGTCAGGGCGCTATTGATCCTGATGGGGATTCGCTGGCATTTGCCCTTGTACCGGGCAGAGACGGGAATTTAGAAACTGATGTGTTCTATACGTCACCTTATACTGCCACTGAACCATTGTCAACCTCAGGTAAGTTTATTTTCAGCCCGTTGAACGGGCAAATATCCTTTACACCGGATGCTATTCAGTACGCATTGGTTGTGTGCCAGGTGTCGGAATACAGGAAAGGGGTACTTGTCGGTACAAGCGAACGCGAAATGACATTTATTGTTATTGACGGCTGTAAGGGTGTTCCGCCAACAGCCAGGTTAAACAATGTATCCGGCGGGACTGTTACCGGAAATAATGTTATCAACATTTGTGCCGGCACGCCTCACCTCACTTTCAATATTAACATTGATAACCCTGACAACGACAATACTGCTTTGGTAACAAACAACACACCATCAGGCGCTACCCTTAATATTATCAACAACAATTCTACTTCCCCTTCAGTCACCTTCGACTGGGCCACAGGCAATATCCCCTCAGGCATTTACACCTTCTATCTCAACATCAACAACGATCATTGCCCTTTGGCAAACAGGTCTACCGTAGCATATACCATTAATGTAGCGCCTCCCCCTGTATTAAGTTATACTTTGCTCTCTTCCACACAATGCCTGCACAAAGCGTTATTGCAGTATAATTTAAATTATGGTTATGCACCTCGCACTGTGACCATTTCACAAGGTGCTGATGTTTATAAAACTTATATTGATAGTACAGGTACTATTGTAGATAGTCTGCCCTTAGGCTTTTATAGCGTTGTCACCAGCTCAAATGAATTCTGTAAGAGTACAAGCACCATTGGCATTACGGATAGCGGGGATCTGCCCCTGTTACCTTTGGTGAAAAACTACTGTATCAACGGCCCTACCGCAGCTATCATTATAGAACCCATAGGCGCCGAAGCTATTATCACCTGGTACTATTCTAATGGCGACCTGCTTTTTTATCCTCCTATACCTGATACAAAAACTGTGGGTACACAGCATTTCTCTTATACAGAACAATACAGGCAGTGTATTAAAACCAATGTACCTGTCAGCGCGGTAGTCCATCCGCTACCCCTACCTGAATTGCTTGCTGCGAGCAAGCCGGAAACAATTTGTATAGGTGACACCATTGCTCTTAGGGCTACAGGAGGTGTCACGTATACGTGGACACCTGCGGACCAGGTGCTTTTTGATACAGCAAATATGCCATACATACGGGTCACCGAACCTGTGTTGATACAGATCAAAGCGATTGACTCTTTTGGATGTGCAGACTCTGCTACCTACCGTTATAAAGATATCCAGTATTGCTGCAAATTCTCATACCCCAATGCGTTCACACCTAATAATGATGGTGTAAATGATGGTTTCCGTATTATATCTTATGGTAACCTGGTCGAATACAAGCTGGCTATTTACAACCGATGGGGACAGGAAGTATTTGAGACCGCTGATCCTCGCCAGTACTGGGACGGCACCTTTAATGGCATACCATGCGATATGGGCAACTATTACTATTTCTTCAAAGCAAAGTGCCTCACAGGTAACAAAGAAGAATCAAAGGGAGATGTCCTGCTTATTCGTTAATTGGTGCTCATAACCCGCTGACCAATTAACTAATTAACCTATTTTCGCAACATGAAATTCCTCATCGCCGGCTTAGGCAATATAGGTGCTGAATATGACGCCACACGTCACAACATCGGGTTCGATGTGGCAGATACATTTGTAATAAAAAATGGCGGCACATTCGCTTTAGACCGCCATGCATTCGTATCAGAAGTAAAATGGAAAGGCAAGACATTCATTGTCATTAAGCCCACCACCTACATGAACCTGAGTGGAAAAGCTATTAAATATTGGATGGACAAGGAGAAAATACCTATGGAGAACATGTTGGTGATCGTTGATGAGCTTGCATTACCGTTAGGCACTATCCGTATACGTGGCGGCGGCAGTGCTGCAGGCCACAATGGGCTTAAAAGCATTGAGACTACACTACTTACAGACAAGTACCAGCGGCTCCGTTTCGGCATAGGCAGCGATTTCCCAAAAGGCCGCCAGGTAGAATTTGTGCTTGGTAAATGGAAACCATCAGAAGTACCAATGGTAAAAGATATGATGCTCAAAAGTGTAGATGCAATAGAATGTTTCGCATCTCAGGGCATCGGCAAAGCAATGACTTTCTTCAATAAGTAATAACAGCCCCAAACCCCTAAAGGGGCTGCCCAAAATTATTCTAAATACCT
>JAOQAP010000217.1 GCA_025963465.1 Flavipsychrobacter sp. | reverse complement strand
GTTTCCATACGCAGGTATTGCCGCATATGAAAGCGATCATGCTGTTCCAGCTCCATACTGCAACAGGGAAGTTGAACGCACTGATAATGCCCACTACGCCCAGCGGGTGCCACTGCTCATACATGCGGTGCTTTGGGCGTTCGCTGTGCATGGTAAGGCCATACAGCTGGCGCGACATACCTACAGCAAGGTCGCAGATGTCTATCATCTCCTGCACCTCGCCATAGCCTTCCTGCAGGCTTTTGCCCATCTCGTAAGATACCAGACGGCCCAGCGGCTCTTTATATTTTCTCAGTGCCTCACCTACCTGGCGCACTACTTCGCCTCGCTTTGGTGCAGGCCACATGCGCCATTCCACGAATGCCTCCTGTGCCTTTTCTATTACCTTATCGTATGTTTTACGGTCTACGCCATTTATGACAGTTATTGTCTTACCATCTACCGGTGATGATGAAGTTATTTTGTCGCCACCGCCTTTCAGCCACTTGGTGCCTGTTGAAGCACCGTCGTTAGTTTTTTGTATACCTAATTTGTTAAGGACCTTATCCATTTTCATCCTGAATGTTTTTAAGTTTTAGTAATAGCGGGAAGCCATTTGCAGAACAGGTGCAAAATTAGCCTTTTAAACGCATATGTATGTAACAGGAAATGTTATGGTATTCCAATTCAATTAAGAAGCCTGTCGCAAAGCCGCTAAGGTAGTGTTGCCATAGGTATTATGGCATAATTAAGGCCGCAATGCCCAATTTCATGCAGCAGAGCGGTTACTATGCACCCTTATGCATCAATACATTCCTAGGCATTTCCTTATCAGGAGTTGTTGGTGCAGGGCCATCTTTCTGGTAGAACTCAAATGCCTTGCGGAATATCTTCCTGAATATGAAGTGCTGTATCATTACGGTGTCCTTGTTATCGTTGATAACGGCATACAGCCTGTCGGCATCGTAGTCATCCGGTATCTCGGCGTTAGATGTCTGCTGGTTCTTACTGCGCCTGTTTATGGCCATCCAGTAGATATCTATATGCTGGCGCTTGCCATGAATACTTTCTATATCCAGTGATGATTGTTTTGGCGCTGTTTTGATGGTAGTGTCCATGTCAGATAAGCCATTCAGGTAACCCTCGCAATTGACATTGGTAAAGTATTTCATGTACACATCCACCCGGCGTGTATTCATTTCTCCCATCTGCGTAGTAACCGATGGATCACCTTTTACTACCAGCTTACCATTTTCCCTTGTTATTACGAACGAATTGATGGGCTTGTCTGCATACTGCAGTGACACGCTCTTGATCTCTTCCGGTGCAATATTGAACACTGTCCTGTCGCGCCAGTCCCTCACCTTTGTAGTGAAGCGCGGAGTGAGGTAGCCGTTGAAGCCGGGCACCTGCACCACGTAAGGCGTTTTGGCGCCTTCTATCATCATGTTGGTGCCTATGTTGTTTACTGATGCGCCGCCCACATAAAATACCTTCATCTTCTTACCGTCCCTGCCATATACTTCCACCTTTATGCCATCCGTAGATAAGAGCTTTACTACATTCTCGTAAGCATTCTTAGTAACGGGTGATAATGCAGCCTGAGCATATAAGGTTTGTAATACAGAGTTCAGTGTGCTGGGTAATGCCCTGTATTTTTTGTTCACCATCCAGCCGGAATCAGTACGCTCCACCAGTATACTTTCGCCTGTATTATTTACAAGAAATAGCTTGCCTATAGACCCGGTATCCTTTATTGTAAAGCCTGCTTCGCTGTCAGGGTACAGGCCTCCATGATCATTATTGAACAGGAAGTAGTATACGCCAAAAGCAAGCACTGCAAGGATGACCAGGTATAAGACTGTTTTGCGCATTAAGACAATGGTTTTGTTTCGTTATGTTTTACTTCGTATTTACGCTTCCTGAAGAAGAAATATGCTGATGCAAATATCAATACCAGTACTATAGGCACACCTACATTTATCACCTGCCACATGGTCTTTTCGTCCTTTACGCGGCCACCATCCAGCAGGCGCAGCTTCACGTCTTTAGAGCGCGCTTCCAGTACGCCGCTATGGTCTGTAAGGTATTCCAGGCTATTGAGCAGGAAGCTCCTGTTGGCAAAGAACTCGCGGGTCCATTTATAATAACCCATCTGCATAGGGCCATCTCTTTCTGAAAAGTCATTCCTGAAAATATCTCCTGCAGAAATAACGATCATACTGTTAGCACTGTCGCATACCTGCTTGAAGGGTTGCTTTAATGAATCCAGTAAGCGGAGGTATTCAGGTGCCAGCAGGTTTTGATATACAGAGTGAAACTTACCTTCCAGTAACACCGCCACAGGCAGGTATGACTTGGTAAACATTTCTTCTTTCTGCGGATAGTTGGTGGTGCTCAGGCTTACCCTTGCAGGTGCCATAGCGTTGCGGCTGTACTTGGATGATTGTAACAGTATTGTTTTCTGGATGCCTGCTGTCTTTATTGTGTCTATACTATTGGTAAAGCCTGCACGTATGAAGTCCATGTTCTTCACAATAGGATGTTCGGATGTCGGGTTAAGCCTCGGGAAGTAGATCCAATCAGGGAATTCGCGCTGTCCGTTTACCTGGCTGATGCGACCTATCTGCATACATTGAAGATCTTCAACAAGGTCATTGTTTACACGTACACCGTATTTGAACAATATATCGTCCAGCCCTAAGCCATAGTCCATAGCGATCAGCTGCGGAGATGTCCGGAGGCTATCCATATTGGCATTGAGCATATTCAATATCCACAACACATGGCCGCCACGCATTACATACTGGTCTATCTTCAGTTTTTCAGGTCCTGCGAACGGAATGGTTGGCTGCGCTATAATGATAGCGTCATAAGCAAGTGAAATATTCAGTACATGAGACAGGTCCACCGTATCCAGATCGTAATAACGAGGAATGGAAGACAGCATGTCGATAGAGTGGATACCAACGTCCTGGCCATTGCCGGTCATGTAGGCGATACGCGGACGCTCACGGCGGCCAAGCTGGTTAATGGCATTCGTAAACTTATATTCCAGCATTGCCTCTGCCGAGCTTATTTTTTCAGCAGCGCTTTTGCCCGGAGGATCTTCGAGCAGCATGACAACTGCTTCTTTACTATTGTATTGCACCAGTGCATAAGGGAAGAAAGGTTTCGAAGTATATTCATCTTCGTCCTGGTTCTCCATCTGCAGTACCCTTATTCCTTTCTGGCCAAGGTCGTGCGCGATCAGTTTTTGTTCTTCCGGTGTTTTGCCTTCAAAAGGATCGGTGAATTTGATCACTATTTTACTGCCGGCAATATCTTTAAATGAATTAAGGCGCTCGCGCACTGCCTCCTGTAAGCGCTGCAGGCCTGCAGGGAACTTTCCCTTCAGGTATACCTCGAACACTGCAGTCTCCCGCATATTGCCCAGTATTCTTTTGGTAGTAGGGGTGAGGGTAAACCTTTTTTCGTGGGTAAGGTCGATCCCGGTATGGAGGTAAGAAGCCAGCACATTGACACACAGCAGTATTGCTGCCATGATAATGAGCCGAAGTGTGGCCTGCTTTTGCCTTTGGTCCTTCTTAGTAGTTTTAGTAGCCATAAGCCAGTTTTCCTATCCTTATCTGCCTGCGCCACTGGTGCGGCTGTTGAGCGAGAAACGGGTAAGAGCTATGAACAAAATTATAATTGACAAAAAGTAAACAACGTCGCGTGAGTCTATAAGGCCCCTGCTGATGGAATTGTAATGGAACTCCATACCTATCATGCTAAGGTAATAATCGAACCCTTCTGATAGTTTTGGCAGCTTGCTCAGCTGCTCGAAGCCGGTATAGAACAGGTAGCAGGCGAGCAGCGAAATAAGGAACCCAACGACCTGGTTGGCAGTAAGTGAAGAGCAGAAAACACCCACAGCGCCAAAAGTGGCGGCCAGGAAGAACAACCCGATATAAGAACCGATAATGGCACCGGAATCGAGTGTGATATCAGGTAAAGTGAGGCTGCTGATGGTAATAACGTAGACCATGGTTGGCAGCAAAGCAAAAACAATGAGCGCAAGCGTGGCAAAGTATTTACCCAGGATAATATCTACATCAGTTACCGGTTTGGTAGACAGCCACTCGATGGTGCCTGTACGGAACTCATCGGCAAAGGAGCGCATGGTAACTGCGGGTACCAGCAACAGTAATAACCATGGGGCTATTTCGAAAAAACGCTCCATAGAAGCGTAGCCGTAGCCGAGGATACTATAATTAGGTATGATCCATAAGAAAAGGCCGCATGCTATTAAAAACACAAGCAGTGCTACATAGCCTACTATGGAACTGAAAAATGAATTTATTTCCTTTATGAAAATGCTGCGCATTATGCTACGGTGTTCGAGGGAGGCAAATATAATAAAACGGTAGCGGTTTCGATATTTTAAGGTAATAGTAAAAGTTAAAATTTGTAGCAGGGCCAATATAAGTGTATTGCACTAGTTGCGAGTTTCGCTCAGGAAAACAGGTTGCCTTGTATTTGTTGTGGTTGGGTGGGGGTATGCGGCATACTTTTGCCAATGCTCATTATATGTAATACTTCCCAACTACGAGTGTGCAAATAATCTGAAACGAGAGAGCGGTGGCAATGCCGCCAGTCGGCCTCAGCACACATGTATGCTACTTTTTCCAGCCTTGCTAAACTTTCCAGTTCTTCTATACCCGACCAGAATTGTTCTGTTTTCATATATGTACCATAGCCGGGGATCTTGTTTGACGCCGCATCTTCATTTATTGAGGGTATGTGTTTTCGTTTGCCACCAAGGTCTGGTATATGAATATATTTTATACCTGCTTCTTTTAATGACCTGTCCAATGCAGACTGATTGAACTGTGGCTGCCATTTAGAGCCGGGCATGCTGCGGATATCTGCCAGTACCTGTATATGAAATGACTGAAGGATAGCAATGAAATCGGCTATGGAGCGTGTAGAATGGCCTATGGTATAGATAGTTCTGAGCACAGATAAAGTATTACTCTTACTATGCAAAAATACAACTATCAGTACACCGGTCATCAACCGGTATACTGATAGCACTTATTCTTTGTTTTATGGATAGCTTACTCTGACAATGCAGGTCCACCAGCATTGCTGCCCGGCAACTGTGCGGGTGTGTTGCGGCTTACGCCATACCAGTCTATCCTGCGGGAATAGTACATGATGATGGCAATGATCACAAACAGGCCGATACTGCCGAACAACAGTGCATAATCTTCAGACTGTATGAGTATGAAGATGTAGGTATATAAAGCGGATAGCGTGCAAGTAAAACCTGCTGCTGTCTTAGCACTTTTGAACATGCTCCATGCGTATAGCCCTATCAGAGACACTGTAGCGATAGAAGCAATGAGATATGCTATATTAAATCCGGTATACTCTGATATAGATAACAGGAGTGCATAAAAAATGGTCAATGCTATGCCCACAAGAATATATTGCAATGGGTGTACCTGGCGTTTCTGCAATATTTCCAGGAAGAAGAAGAAGGTGAACGTGAGCGCTATAAAGAGGATAGCATACTTAACCGAGCGATTGGTCTTCGCATATCCATCTACAGGCTGTATCAGCTTTACACCGAATGCTGCCTTTTTGATGTCCTGCGCATTATCTTTCCAGAACTGCGGATAGGTATGTGATAGTGGTAATATCTTCCAATGCGCTTTGAAGCTATTGTCTGTTGTCTCGGAAGTTGCCGGGAGGTATTGCCCGTCATATGCAGGATACTTCCAGTTGGCTTTTATATCTACCTCAGTGATCTTGCCCACTGGCGTGAAATAGAGCTGTTTTGATCCGCGCAGGTTCAGCTGTATGGAAAATGAATTTACCCCTTGCTGATCTATTGCAACTACGGCGCTAAGACCTTCGTCCATCAATTTATTATCAGGCACTCCTGCATCAAGGTTTTGTTTGCTGTTGTTCCAGCTCATGTGCACCTGGTCTTCTATGCCCCGTACATCGGCTACATTCATTACTATACGTGCATCCTGCCATATCACAGATTCCGGCGCTACCTGTAAAGCGGCCAGGGGTAGCGAGCTGAACTTACCTGAAATGGTGATGTCGCTATGGTATAGCGCTACGCTGTAAAGGCTACGCTTTTTTTCTTTGGCCTGCATATCGCCATTTATGTATAGCTCATCGGGCAGTACATAGGCTGTCTTTATGGTCTCTGTTACTTTACCGTCGGTTGTCTTCACATAGTCTTTGTAGGGCAGCATCAATAAAGGGCCCGTTATGGTTTGTCCCTCTGCCCATTTGCTGCACACCTCATTTATTACTTCTGTCTGCCTGTTTTCCCGCTCCTGTATAAGGTTTGCTACGAAGACCGTTGGTATAAGTATAATGAGGGTAAGTGCACCCACTGCGAGGCCTTTGATAAGGACCTTGTTCCGTTCTCCGAAGGAGAGTATTATTTGTTCTGTTTGCATAGCTATTGTTTTTTGTTTGTTTATGAGCTTTTTAAAAGTGCTTTGTATTTCAAAGTAAAATGAGCAAAAAAAATCACTGCAATCCTTTTATTATTTTTTCGAGCGCATCTATGTGTGCACGAAAAGCTGTTTCACCCTGTTTGGTGATGCTGTATGTAGTATTTGTTTTACGGCCAATAAATCCTTTCTGCACTTTAATGTATTTATTATCTTCCAGTGTTTTTATATGCGATGCAAGGTTTCCGTCGGTAACATCTATAAGCGCTTTCAGGTCATTGAAGTTTACATCTTCATTTACCATTAATGCACTCATGATGCCGATACGGATACGGCTATCGAATATTTTGTTCAGTTGTCCTATATGGTTCGTCATCTGCAGCTCATTTATCGTATTTATTCCACATAAAGACACCATATAAAATATGGAGCACACCAAACCCTGCAGCCCAGAAATATAAACCATAACCGGGGAAGAACAGGCTGATGCATCCCAGTAATAAATTGAGCATGCCCAGGTACCGGATATCTGATAAGGTGAACCTGCTGGCGCCAATAAGACCAAGTCCGTAAAACGCAAGACAAGCAGGCGCTATGAACATACCTACGCCGTAATAGATAAAGGCCATGCAGAAAACACCGCCTGCCAGCATAGGTAAAAACAACTGCAGCCCCATCTGGCGTGATGCATTGTTCCATAGTTTCTGTTGCTGCTCACGTGCTTTCCTGTAAGTGAAGTAATAGCCGCCCACAAGAGCAGTAGCAAACACGCATATGGCCAATAATAAGATGCGGATAATGAACGGATCTGAGTACGAATATGCATTAACAGACGGGCCGTCTATAGATAACGCTCCCTGCTGATGCAACCATCCATGGGCTATATATGCGCCTGCAAGTGCGGTGCACCCGGCCCATATGCCTGACCACCCGCTAAGTGATATGAAACGTGCAGACCGGTCCATAATACTGCGTATTTCCTGCAGGGCTTCCAGTGATGTGTCTTTATTTTCCTGTTGCATAAAAGCACTTTGAAATACAAAGTAACTGGATAAAAATGATACCCGCAAGTTTTTTACCAGTATTTAACAAATAATATCCGGGGAGTTACAAGGACGAGAAAAGAAATTACGCGTTGAACAGGCGGGCAATAAAGAATGCTGCAGCGGCGGCAACGGAACCAATGAACATAACGCGCAAAGCTCCTGTCCATGGATTCTGACCTGTTGCCTTTGATTTGAAGAAGCCAAATACGAACAGGCAGACAACAGTGATACATGCAGACAACTTGAGGCCTTCAACAGGAGTAGTGGTAAAGAAATAAGGAGATAAAGGTACCAGCCCGCCCACTATATAAGACAGACCAATGTTCATAGCGCTATTCCTTGCACGTTTGGCATCAGGCTTTTCCAGGCCCAGTTCGTAGCGCATCATAAAGTCAACCCACTTGGCTTTGTCTTTAGCCATCTCATCCACTACCTGTTTTTGGGTCTCTTCGCTCATGCCCATGTCGGCAAATATCTGGCGGACCTCTTCTTTTTCTTTTTCAGGGAGATTGTCTACTTCCCATTCTTCTCTTTTCTGCTCTGCGTTGTAGTGGTCTATCTCTGTCTTACCGGCAAGGTAGCCGCCGAGGCCCATAGCTATAGATCCGGCAGCTACTTCTGCAAGTCCTGCTATTACTATTATATGGTTGTCATGCACGGCGCCGCTAAGGCCTGCTGCCAGAGCAAAGGGAACAGTAAGCCCATCGCTCATACCAATAACGATATCAGTGACCAGTTCTGAGCCGCGAAAATGTTGTTCCTTATGTTCTTTGATATCCATTATTTACCTGTTGGCAACGAAAGTAGGGAAAAGATTTTCTAAAGAAAGTGACGAGGGTCAATATTTGAATAATATCAATGTAAATTTATGACAGACCATTTTTTAGTATTAAATTTATATCAAGTATAATTCTTGTTTTTGCCGAGACATTGTTCCTTTTAAAACGAACGTAAATGAAAAAGATAATCTTGTTCTTTGTCTTCACCTGTTTGTGCGGTGCTTCTTTTGCACAAACGCTGCAGGAAAGACTATACTATACAGGTAAGGTATGGGGCTTTGTAAAATACAATCATTCTGAAGTATCTACCTGCAAAGTGAACTGGGACAGCGTGCTGCTGCATGTGCTGCCATTGGTGGAGAACGCAACTACCAGCGCTGATTTTAACGATGCGCTGGATACCATGCTGGCGGCAGCCGGGCCGATGGCTTTATCAACATCTTACCTGGCACCCATTACAGATCCTATGCTTACGCACAACAGGGACCTTAGCTGGATAGGCACTTCCGGATTTCGCAGCGATGTGCAGGCGCAACTGGATACAATAAAAAATAATTTCCGGCCACATGCCTCCTGCTACGTAACTATAAATACAGATTATACCCGTTCTTTTTCCGGGCCATGGGGAGGTTATCTTGCATTTCCTTATGATTCGACAATGCTGCTAACGACTACATATAGCAGCTACCCGGATGAAGACCACCGCCTGTTACTACTCTATAAATTCTGGAACACTGTGCGCTATTTCAATCCTTACAATTATGTATTAGATAAGCCATGGGACACGACATTATATAATTATGTACTGCCGGTATCTTCTGCACCAGATGCTCATGAGCTGTTTAAGCTGTGCCTGAAAATGGCGACAGAAATGAACGATGCACATGTGCTGGGGTTTACGGCAAGTAAATATTATTTTACTCCGCCGGGATCCTATGTGTATATCCCGAAGATACTTCTTGTGTATGCCGAAGGGAAATACGTGGTGCTGAGATCGAAGGAAACAGGTATTAATACCGGGGACGTTCTAGTGTCTGTGGACGGGTTAAATCCGGCGCAGTGGGAAGATAGCCTGAGGCCTTATAAGCCATCAGGAAATATATCTGTTTTCAGGCGCAGCATGTGTGACTATATTTTATCGCGCGAGGCAGCCGGAAAAAGTGAAACAGTAATTTTTGCAGATAATACGGGGACCAATCACACATTTACCATTACGACAGGTAATCGCAATACCGATCCGACATTTTTTTCAGGTTCCCATTATGTATCTGATTCTCTGAAAACAATCAAATGGACAACTATGGGATGTGACGCAGGCTATGTAAATATGGGTAATCTTCTTTCCACCGACGTTGTGTCGATGTACAATGATCTTCTATATAAAAGCGCGATCATTTTTGACATTCGCAACTATCCTAATGGCACAGGGTGGGGTATAGCAAACCTTATGTATCCTTCAAACAGGAAATTTGCAAAGTTCACTATGCCGGATCTTACCTATCCCGGTACCTATTATTGGGAGGGCGACAGCCTTGGCACAGATGGGAATGCAACACCTTATGCAGGTAAAGTAATAGTGCTTGTAAACGAGCAGACACAGAGCCAGGCAGAATTTACGACCATGATGCTTAAAGCCATGCCGGATGTGGTAGTGGTAGGGAGTCAGACTGCCGGAGCAGACGGCGATGTGACCTGGGTGCGTCTTGCAAATGATATTAGTTTCGGGTGGACGAGTCTAGGCGTTTTTTACCCTAACGGAGATAGTACACAACGGATAGGTATAGTGCCGGATATTACCGTAACGCCCACGGTTAACGGGATAAGGAATTTCAATGATGAGGTGCTGAACAAAGCGCTATCACTTGCATGCCCTTCTGAAGTTGTGAATGTTGACGTAGCGCCGGTGGTAGCTGTTTTTCCTAATCCGGCTAACGACAAAATAAATGTACTCACTGAACGCACGGGTGCGGGTAAGATCGTTATGCTGCTCACAGATATTACAGGAAGAACATTGCTGCATGATACCATAGAAAGCAATGGTAGTAAAACTGCTACAGTTTTCAATATTGCAACACTTAGCCCCGGCATGTACTTTGTGACTGTGCAAACAGCAACAAAGCAATATGTAACGAAAATAGTGAAGGAATAAAAGACACTCCTAATGTACTTCGCGCATCAGCTTACGGATGAGTGGTGAAAGGATGATCAATACCGCGCCTGCTATTATAGCATATATGGCCAGCTGTTTGTAGCCTTCCGTATATGCCATCAACTTCTCGGTGTGCGTTGCTTTTTCATTTACTGTGGCCATACCTGCACCCAATATTCCTGCTGCGTACTGACCATAGGCACTTGCCAGGAACCACATACCCATCATGACGCCATGCAATGGTTTTGGAGATAGCTTCGTCATAATAGATAACCCGATAGGAGAGAGGCAGAGCTCACCTATAGTGATAACGAGGTATGCAAGTGTAAATACATTTAAAGACGTAATGCCGTTTGCATCAGCGAAGAAACGGGTGAAATAAAATATATAAAATGCGATGCCAAGAAACAGGAAGCCTAACCCGAACTTAACCACGGTATTTGGCTCCATTTTACGTTTGTTCAGCCACAACCAAAGCAGGCCTATAAGCGGGCTGAAGGCGATGACAAAAAAGGAGTTGGAGGAATTGTTAATACCATTAGGGTCCATGTTTATTCCCAGAACCTTGTGGTCGAGGTGGTACCGCGCGAACAAGCTAAGTGAACCACCGGCCTGCTCAAAAAAGGCCCAGAAGAAAATGGAGAATATAATAAATACCATAGCCGCCATTAACTTTTGTTTCTCTGCTTTATTGTACTTCAGCATCTCGTACAGAATGTACAATAGGGTAAGCGGGCCTACCGTATACATGAACATATCTGTGTAAGAAGAGTTAGACACCAGCAGGAGGATAAGGGGTATAATGACCAGTGAGCCAACATATACCATGATATCGTAAGCCAGTATTTTAGACGGCGTAAACTTACCTGCCAGCGGTGAAAGGCCAATAGGGCCGAGTGAACGCTTGGTGAAAATGAATATTACCAGCCCGAGTGTCATAGCTATACCTGCCAGGGAAAACGCAGCATTCCAGGAGTATTTGTCTGCAACATAAATGCAAAGTGCACCGCCAATGAGTGCTCCTATATTGATGCCGGAATAGAACAGACCAAAGCCTGCATCACGACGAGGATCATCTGCACGATACAGGCTACCGATCATTGTGGATATGTTTGGTTTGAAAAAGCCTGTACCTACTATTGTGAAACTGATACCCATGTAGAAAAGGTCCTGCGGAGAAAATGCAAGTGTAAAACTGCCTATGATCATTAATATACCTCCCCAGAATATTGATTTTCTGAAGCCAAGGATCTTATCGGCAAACAGGCCGCCAACGAATGCGAGTGTGTATACGAATGCCTGCGTAGCGCCATACTGCAGGTTGGCATCATGATCGCTCAACCTCAGTTTTTCGACCATGAATATGGTAAGCATGCCACGCATACCGTAGAAGGAAAAACGTTCCCACATCTCTGACAGGAAGAGGTACCAAAGCTGTTTGGGGTATTTGCCCTTAAAGTCCTGTATCTCTTCTAAAGTGAGCTGGTTGGTATCCTGTGCGGCTGTTGTCATTTTGTTGGCTTTCCTGATTGAAGAAGCAAAATAAACTTTATTTTTTATTCCCCCTTTTTTTGCCCCATAAAAAAAGCGGGAGACGAACTCCCGCTTTCCAAACAATTTAAAAATATTATCATTAAGAGATACCGTGCATCATCTTCTGCAGTTTCCTGCTGAGGAGGAACAGCATTACTGCTGCTACGCCTGAGAACCCAACGAATATCATAAAGTAAGTATGCAAGCTGTCTATCTCCAGGCTGAACAAATGCGGATGTACCGGATTTGTAGGGTCAGGATACAGTGAGCTCATAGCGCCTGCAAGTTTATTACCTGTAGCTATCGCCAGGAACCAGATACCCATCATAAGTGATGTGAAGCGACCCGGGGTAAGCTTATTGACCATAGACAGACCAATAGGGCTGAGGCACAGCTCACCAATTGTGTGCAGGAAGTAAAGCCCTGTAAGGAACAGGATACTTGCACCTTCCTTAGGTATAGAGTTGGTGCCGAAAGCAATAAACAGGAAGCCTGAAGCCAGGAACGCAAGACCAAGCGACTGCTTGAAAGGAGCAGCCACATTGATGCCTTTTCTTGCCAGCTGCACCCATACTGCACTAATGATAGGTGCCAGTATGATGATGAAACCTGCATTGAAGCTCTGGAAATAGCTGGCCGGCATTTCCCATCCGAAGATGTGCCTGTTGGTTTGCTCAGCAGCGAAGAAGGTAAGTGAAGCACCTGCCTGTTCAAAGCACATCCAGAAGAAGATAACGAAGATCATGATAAGGATGATCACCCACAGCCTGTCCTTTTCTATTTTGGTGAGCGACTTATCAGTGATGATCACGAATGGACCAACTGCGGTCATGCCATAGATAAGTGAACCCCATACATCAACACCACCTACAAAATGTATGAGCGAGAACATAACAACGATACCACCTATCAATATAGTGAGCTGCTGAGTGCTGAAGCCACCGCTGCTTTTCTTTTCGCCGGCAACAGGTGCCGTTTTATCGATAGCGCTATTAGGACCAACGCCCAACTGCCTGCCATCGGGAGCAATGACATATTTGTTCTTTGTGATATAGAATATCAAAAGACTCACTAACATACCCATACCGGCAGAAAGGAAACCCCATTTGAAGTCAACGTTCTCACCAAGGTAACCACAAATAAGTGGTGCAATGAAAGCGCCTGCATTGATACCCATATAGAATATGGTATAAGCGGCATCTTTACGGCTGTCGTTCTCTTTGTAGAGCTGACCCACCATAGTAGAGATATTTGGCTTGAAGAAACCATTACCAAATATGAGGAAGGCAAGACCAGACCACATAAGCGAGGTTGCAAGCCCCTTATCCGGGCTATGTGAGAAGGTAGCCGAGAAGAACATGAGGAACTGACCCATAGCCATCAGCAAGCCGCCTACGAAGATCGATTTCCTGTTGCCCCAATACCTGTCTGCCACGTAACCACCGATAAGCGGGGTAAGGTAAACGAGACCGGTGTAGCTACCGTAAATGTTACTGGCCAGTGCTTTGTCGAGCAACAGCATTTTGGTCATGTAGAGCGCAAATATGGCACGCATACCATAATAGCTGAACCTTTCCCAGAATTCTGTGACAAACAATACATATAAGCCTTTGGGATGTCCTTTCTCCGAGCCTGCCGGTTCGGATGGTAGTTCTATTTCTGCGCCTATTTCCTGGTCGTGTAGATTACTCATAAATAAGTTTTAATATTTTACGGAACTGCCAAAATAAATAAAATAATCAGCGTTGCGCATTTTTTTTGCTTTTTTTGCTGATTATTGAACAACTGCACTGATCGTACCGTAATTGTTCTGATAAAATTAAATATAAGAGCGCAGTTTTAAGCCACCCTGAGAGGGTGATTAACAAACAGAAACGAATAAAAACAGTATAGATGAAAAATATTTTATTGCTTGGGTCGGGCGGCCGTGAGTGCACGCTTGCCTGGAAATTGAGCCAAAGTCCGTTCTGTGGAACATTCTTTATTGCACCGGGTAATGCCGGTACCGCAGAATATGGGGTGAACCTGCCAATTTCTTACAACGACTTTGAAGCAGTAAAGCAGGCATGTATAGAATATAAAATAGACATCCTGTTTCCCGGCCCGGAAGATCCGCTGGTGGCAGGTATCTATGATTTCTTTAAAAGTGATCCTAAGCTAAAGCATATAATAATAGTAGGCCCTTCGAAAGAAGGAGCGCAACTGGAAGGCAGCAAGGCGTTCTCTAAAAAATTTATGGAACGGCATAATATACCCACGGCTGCATATAAAGAATTTACGATCGAAAGCTTTGAGCAGGGAATAGCCTACATAAAACGCAGCGAAATGCCTATTGTATTAAAGGCAGACGGACTGGCGGCAGGTAAGGGTGTGGTGATAGCGCAGAATACTATAGATGCCGTAAAGGCATTCCGGGCTATGGTGATGGACAAGCAATTCGGCAAGTCGAGCGAAAAGGTGGTAATAGAGCAGTTTTTGGATGGTATAGAAATGTCTGTATTTGCATTGACTGACGGTACCAATTATGTACTGCTGCCGGAAGCCAAGGATTACAAAAGAGTAGGCGAGGGTGATACCGGGCTCAATACAGGTGGTATGGGCTCCATCTCTCCTGTGCCATTTGCAGACGATGCCTTTATGAAAAAGGTGACCGACAAAATAGTGGTGCCTACTGTGAAAGGGCTGAAAGCTGAAAGTATCATTTACCAGGGTATCATTTTCTTCGGGCTGATAAAAGTAAATGGTGAGCCATTTGTAATAGAATATAACTGCCGTATGGGTGATCCTGAAACAGAAGTGGTGATACCAAGATTGGAAAACGACCTGGTGGAACTGATACTAAGTATGGCTACAGGTAAGCTGAATGAAGTGACCGTGCAGCACAGCGCAAGAGCGGCAGGTGCAGTGATGATGGTATCAGAAGGATACCCCGGCGACTACCCTAAAGGAAGGAAGATGACGGGATTTGATAAGGTAAGAGGCAGTATGCTTTTTCATGCTGGTACCGTGGTAAAAGACGGAGTAACCGTTACTAACGGGGGGCGTGTGCTTGCTGTTACGTCTTATGGTGAAGATATAAAAAAGGCACTTGCAAAATCTTATGAAATTGCAGCGCTTATAGACTATGAGGGTAAATACTACAGGAAGGATATAGGGTTTGAGTTTTAGAAATACAATTGAGTATGCTGCAAAGGCAACGAGTTCTTTAAGGTTTTATCTCCATTCTTTTGTGGCCCTTTACTATGTGATATGTTTTAGGTAAGGTTTTCAGATAGGCATAGATGTCGTCAGTTTGCTTGTCTGATAACTCTTTATACTTATCCATCGGTGGACTTAGTTTTCTGCCGTCCGGAGTTATACCTTCTTTCACCGCCTTTCTGAATCCTGAAGCCGTGTAATTGCCGATCCCGGAGCTTTCACATGGTGTCAGATTTGATGCATGTATTTTTTTTCCCTGTGGTGTTTTGAATTTCATTCCGCCTTGCATATATCCTTTTGATTGCTCAGGATGCAGGTAATTTAATGAGATCATTCCTTTGGAGTGACAGTGAAAGCAGCCGATCACATCTACCAGGTATCGACCGTTTGCTACGGATCCTGCAGGGCGGGAAATGTTTTCTATATATGGTTGCGGTTTCTTCGAATTGATGGCCATTTTCCCGATGAAGTTCAGGTGTGTCCTACCTACACTTGTATCTCCTGCAGCGACCGCTGCATCATCGGACCGGAGATAGGCGATTATGTCATTCACATCTGCATCGGCCATATTGGGCCTTAACATAAATGGTACAAAGTGACCGTCTTTCTTTACCCCCGTTTTGATCAAATAAGCCAGCTGGGCATCTGTATAATGTTTGGTAATGCCGTATGCCTCGGAATTGGTAAGGTTGGCTGAATACAGTTTACCCAGTATCCGGGGCAGTTCATGCAACCTGTTGCCGATAAACTTGTTATCGCTACGATTGTAATGGCAGCCCGCGCATGAACTGTAAACAAGGCTTTTACCGTGTTCTATAGAGGCGGGAGTATTATTCAGCGCGAACGGATGTTCTACAACCTTGTAGTGTGTTTTACAACTGTAGACGACTACCAGGCTCATCGCACCAATACATATGATCCATTTTGTGGCGTTCTTGCTCATATTTGATAGTATATAAAAACTGTACCTGAGTAATTAATCGGTATATTGATCCTACCTATTTTCAATCTGTTTAGGGATTTATGGTTTGCTGGATTATTTTTGTCCTATCAGCCATTCTGTACCCATATTAGAATCCCCGATAGAATTTCTTAAAGGCGTTGGGCCACAACGTGGGGAATTGCTGCGCCAGGAATTGCAGATAAGTACACTGGAAGACCTGCTGTACCATTATCCATACCGTTATTTTGACCGCACCAAACTCACCAAGATCAATGAGATCAACTCGCAAACGGAGTATGTGCAGATAGCGGGTACACTGGTCAATATTTATGAAGAAGGTACTGGCAGGGGCAAAAGACTTGTAGCGACGATATATGATGATACAGGGCGTATAGAATTACTATGGTTCCAGGGGGCTCAGTGGATGAAAAAATCGCTGAGAGAGAACGAAAGATATATAGTGTTTGGTAAGGTGAGCCTGTTCAATGGCTTGTTCAATATATCGCACCCGGAGATAGAGCTTGTGAATGCTGAGAACTCCGCAGGTGGTATGCAGCCCGTATACTCAACTACGGAAAAGCTGAGGATAAAGGGCATTACCAACCGATCATTTGCCAAGCTGACGCAGGCACTGTTCGAGCGGATCTCATCTGAAGATGTGCCTGAGGTGTTGCCGGAAGGCATGCTAAGAGAATACAAACTGCTGAGCAGATATTATGCTTTGCGGTGGCTGCACTTCCCGGACACGGAAGAGCATGAGCGTATGGCCCGCTACCGTATGAAATGGGAAGAACTGTTCGTGTCGCAACTGATGATAGCCCGTTTAAGGCTGCAGCATGTGGCACAGCAGGGATGGCCGTTTGAGCGGGTAAGTGACAATTTTAATAATTTCTTCAAACTGCATTTGCCCTTTGAGCTTACTAACGCACAAAAGCGCGTACTCAGGGAGATAAGGCAGGATACAGGGCTGGGCAAGCAGATGAACCGCCTGCTGCAGGGAGATGTGGGCAGCGGTAAAACAATAGTGGCAGTAATGTCTATGCTGCTGGCGCTGGACAATGGTTTCCAGGCGTGCATTATGGCACCGACGGAGATACTGGCGCAACAGCATTACTTCAGTATATCGGAATTGTTATCTGATATGGGCATAGCAGTAAGGCTGCTGACCGGCGCTGTAAAAGGTAAACTACGTAAAGAGATACTGGAAGAACTTGCCGATGGTACTGCACAGATAGCGGTAGGTACGCATGCGCTTATAGAAGAAAGTGTACAGTTCAAAAACCTTGGGCTGGCAGTGATAGATGAGCAGCACAGGTTTGGGGTGGGGCAAAGGGCGAGACTGTGGAAGAAAAATGATTTGCCACCGCATGTGCTGGTAATGACAGCAACACCTATTCCCCGCACACTGGCCATGACCATGTATGGTGACCTGGAAGTGTCTGTGATAGATGAGCTGCCGCCGGGACGTAAAGAGATAAAGACAGTACACAGAAAGGACAACACACGCGCTAATGTGATGGAGTTCGTGAGAAAGGAAGTAGGTAGTGGCAGGCAGGCCTATATCGTATATCCGCTGATAGAGGAGTCTGAGAAGATGGACTACGAAAGCCTGATGGCGGGATATGAGCAGGTGAAAATATGGTTTGACGAGAATAAGTATAAGATAGCCATGGTGCATGGCAGGCAAAAGGCCGATGAACGGGAACGCAACATGCAGCGCTTTGTGAAAGGTGAGGCTGATGTGCTGGTAGCTACTACTGTGATAGAAGTGGGTGTGAACGTGCCTAATGCATCGGTGATGGTGATAGAGAGTGCTGAGCGCTTCGGGCTATCACAGATGCACCAGCTGAGAGGTAGGGTAGGCAGAGGGGCTGACCAGTCTTATTGCGTATTGCTGACGGGGAATAAGCTTTCTGAAGAAAGCTATAAGCGGATACAGATCATGGTGTCAACTACCGATGGCTTTAAGATAGCAGAGGAAGACCTGGCCATGCGTGGCCCTGGTGATATGTATGGCACCAAGCAGAGCGGCGAAATGAAATTCAAGCTGGCAGATATAGTAATGGACAGCGCTATACTGGAAGAGACAAGAAAGGCGGCACAGCAACTGCTGGCAATAGACCCTAAACTAAGCATGGTGCAGCACCAGGGCATAAAGAACATGCTGGCGCAACAAGGAAGACAATCGCACTGGGGGAAGATCAGTTAACCTAATGCCAGTTAACCTTAAAGACGCACTTATTTTAAATTCTGGCTAAAGCCGGTCCTTGTTGTTCATTGCCCCCGACCTTCAGGTCGGGGCTACTGGTGTATTTGGAACACTTTCAATTTCTAAATTGCATTACCTGTAAATATGAACATAGGGATGGTCGTAAGTAGAGCCTACGTGTTCAAAAAGGGAATCATTCACATAGAACGATAAATTATTTTTGCAGTCATTCTCACATAGCTTGCAGCTGGTGTGCGTGGTGGCCTGCTTAAAACTGACCCCATGGATCTTATACAATCTTTGTGTGCTGGCGATGTATACCCCGTAATCGTAAGCCGGAGTTATTACGGCATAGGTAAGGTTATTGATCTTAAAGCCATTTGTATCTATAGCATACTGTGAGGTACCGGTGCCGGAGGTGACAGAGTCGATAATTTGTGTGAAGCCGGTGTTCTTAGTATACTTTATCAATATTACACGGTGCAGCGTAAGACTGTCAAAGCCATTGAATGCAAGGCTGATGGGCTCATCCTGGCATTTAATGGTACCACCACAGGAGTAAAGACCTGTGCTAATAATAATGAGTAGTGATGAAAAAAAGTATTTCACTTGTAGCAGCTTGTGCTGCAAATTTATTACAAATAATCACAGGTAATAGTTAAAGGTTAGGAAGCCGATTATCTATGGTATGAGTTTTTTATCGCGGTACTAACAAATAAATGACGACCTTACGCCGCCGACGGACCATAGGACATCGGGAATCAACAGTATAAATAACATGAGGAATAAAATAACGATCAGGAAATCAAAGATACAAGGTGCGGGCAGAGGGGTGTTTGCAACTGATGATATAAAGAAAGGAGAGGTGCTGGAAATATGTCCTGTGCTTATATTCAATAAAAAGGATACCTCGCATATCATGGACAGCTCACTGAATGATTATGTGTATGCATACGACAAGGGGCAAACCATGTTCGTGCTGGGTTATGGGTCGTTATACAATCACAGTAATACGCCTAATGCGAAGTATGAGCTGCTGGTAGAGCCTGACAGAGCTGAAAAGGATAATGAGTTTTGTTTTACAGCCATAAAGCCTATACGCAAGAACGAAGAGATATATATTAGTTACGGTACCGACCATTTTTCGTAAAAAGTAGTCAGTATCTATACAAAAACAGCCTGCTATTTTTATGATAGCAGGCTGTTTTGCGCTCGAGCATGTTGAAACACCAACAGGAAACTTTAATGATCCAAGTAAAGAAATATTAACTGTGGAACCTGTTTTTAGTAGTGTATACCCGGCAAATGATTATTTTTGTTTTTCTAAATTCAATACCTACGGATGTTACAGCTAACCGTTAACGAGAAAAATACCTATTCAGTAGCCAATGAAGACGGCCACCTGGTGATCAATGATACTCCCGCTGACTGGGATGCCAGCTGGCAGCCTAATGGGCTGGTGAGTGTGCTGCATAATGGCAAAAGCTATACTGCTACGGTAGAAAATGTAGACAGGAAAGCAAAAGAAGTAACACTGAAGGTAAACGGACAACGCTATAAAATAGCTATTAAGGAGCCTATAGACCTGTTGCTCAGCAACATGGGTCTGGACCTGAAAGCGATGCAAAAAGCTGAGCCAATAAAGGCACCAATGCCGGGCATGATACTGAAGATACTGGTAACTCCGGGACAACAGATCAATAAAGGGGATGGGCTGGTGATACTGGAAGCCATGAAAATGGAGAACATACTGAAAGCCACAGCTACAGCCACAGTAAAGGCTATAAGGGTGAATGAGCGCACAGCAGTAGAGAAAGGTACCGTATTAATAGAGCTGGAATAGAAGCCTTGAAACATCTGCTGAAATATTGCTGTATACTTACCTGTATGGTAGCTTTTATGGCTACGGTATCAGCGCAGCCGTTTTCTTACATCTATATACAAGGTGACAAGCAGACACCATTTTATGTGAAGATGGAAGGTAAGATGCAACCGCGCTATGGTAAGAACTATTCTATACTATCTGAGCTGAACCCGGGGCCGGTGCATATAGAGATACTGTTCCAGCAACGGATATTTCCTTCACAAAAATTTACTATCGAGGTCCCGGAAAATGGTTACCGGGGCTTTTTGCTGAACAGGCAGGGCGATAGCTTTGCACTTTATGACCTGCAGAAAAAGGAGTACCTGGCCACCCCTGGGGAAAAATAAAAACAAACAACTGAAATGAAACGCACATCATTATATTTATCTCTTATATGCCTTGCTTTATACTCCTGCAAGGGAAATGGTAATAAAGACATGCTGCTCGGCACATGGCATTCGCAAAAGATAGAAAATCCTGAAATAGACCTGTTCTTTATCAACAGCCAGAAGTATATAGATACGGTAGGTAAGGCGAACGATGTAGCTACTAATATTGCATTATACGGCGTGGCCAATATGGATAGTATGCGAAAAATGTTGCAACTGCAGTTTGACAGTGTAAAGCTGATGCAAGCCATTGCAGATACACAAACGGTGTTCAGGTTTGAAAAGGATAGTGTTGCGTCCCTTGTTTTCCCGGACAGGACGGAGTCGGGAAAATGGTATTTTGATATTGATGGTTCTTTAATATTAGAAGGCGCTACTGAAACCGGGGAAAAGGAAACATCTAAAGTGCAGATAATGACACTTGACGAAACAACGCTGAAGCTGAAATTCGTGAAAGTGGAGGGGGACGCCACCGATACCTCTTATGTTACGTTCAAAAAGGAGGCCAAATAAAGTTTTACGGGAATGTCTTGGTTTATTACCTTTGCAGCCGTTACAATAATCTGATCATTTACTATTTGAATAATATATTATGCGTACCATACCATTACGACAGGCACTGAGAGAAGCTATGGAAGAAGAAATGCGCCGTGATAAGAGCGTATTCCTGATGGGAGAAGAAGTAGCACAATACAATGGTGCCTACAAAGTGAGCCAGGGCATGCTGGATGAATTTGGCGCAAAGCGTGTTATAGATACACCGATCACTGAGCTTGGTTTTGCGGCTATAGGTGTAGGTGCGGCAATGAATGGTACCCGTCCTATCATAGAATTCATGACATGGAACTTTGCTGAACTGGCGATAGACCAGATAGTGAACCATGCTGCCAAGGTAGTATCTATGAGTGGTGGACAGTTCACATGTCCTATAGTATTCCGCGGACCAAACGGATCTGCGGGCCAGCTGGGTGCACAGCACTCACAGGCATTTGAGAACTGGTATGCAAATGTACCGGGACTGAAAGTGATCTCTACGATAGACCCATATGATGCAAAAGGCCTGATGAAGGCTGCGATACGTGATGAGGATCCTGTTATATTCATGGAGAGTGAAACATGCTATGGTGATACAGGTGAAGTACCTGAAGAAGAATACATCATAGAAATAGGTAAGGCCAAAATAAAGAGAGAAGGTGCTGACGTGACCATCGTATCTTATAACAAGATGATGAAGGTGGCCATGGGTGCTGCTGACGAGCTGGCAAAAGAAGGCATAAGCGCTGAGGTGATAGACCTGCGCACCATTCGCCCGCTGGACTGGCAGACGATAGTAGAATCTGTAAAGAAAACTAACCGCCTGGTAATAGTAGAAGAGCAGTGGCCTTTTGGCAGCATCTCTTCCGAGATCACTTACCGTGTGCAGAAAGAAGCATTTGATTACCTGGATGCACCGATACGCCGTATCACTACTGCTGATGCAAATATGCACTATGCACCAAACCTGGTTGCAGCATACCTGCCTGATGTGCCACGTACCGTGAAGATCATTAAGGAAGTAATGTATGCAGTAAAGTAAAAAATTTTCAAATAATAAATATAAGAGCCGGTATTATTGCCGGCTCTTTTTGTTTACAGTTCCTATTGAATGCAGCTTCATCTTTTCTCATTTAATGCGAAACTTCCTTCTGCGCTATGTATACTAATAAAATAAGATTACGTACTAAATGATGTGTAAATGGGCTAATGGCACAGTTTTAACTACAATGTTAAAAAACCATTCAGTTAACCAAAACGCATTCCCATGAAGAAACAATACTTATTACTAATGGCAGGCAGTATTTTGTCGCTTACGGCGCAGGCGCAACGACTTATGGGCGTTGCTACCAGCAACTGGAGCAGCACTAACAGCCTGTATCTCAATCCGGCAAGCATTGCCGATTCAAGACACAAATTCACGATAGACCTGTTTTCCATCAATGGATTTGCAGAGAATGACCTGGGTACCTTCAACAAATCAGGTCTGTTCACTAAGATCAATGACAGGCAGGTATTGGGTGTAAATGATGTATTTAAGTTCGACAATAAGGCAACTGTGAACCTGATGGCACCATATGCCGAAGTGAAAGGACCAGGCTTTATGTGGAATATAGACCACAAGAACAGTATCGCACTTACTACGCGTATACGTGGCGGCAACCAATTCACAGATGTGAGCCAAACTATTTATCGCACTATATTTGATCCAAATTATGCCACTAATGGCAATGGTAACTATACGTTAGGTTCCGGTAAATTCAAATGGGACGCTGCTACATGGAGTGAGATAGGATTATCTTATGGCCGTGTATTAGTAGATAAAGGAAGAAGCTTCCTGAGCGTGGGTGTTACAGCCCGTTACCTGGGTGGCATAGGCTACATCAGTGTAAATGGCAATACAGGTGGTGCAAGTTATACTGCAGCATCTGATTCATTGCATCTTACCAACACAAGTCTCAATTATTCGAGCAACCTGCTGAGCAGCAATACGACGATAAGCAACAACTCTTCTAACGGAGACCTGTTGAATCGTTTCTTTGGTAAGAAAGGTGGTTCAGGTGTTGGTGGTGATATAGGCCTGTCTTACGAGTTCCGTCCTGACTATGAAAAGTACAGGTACGATATGGATGGCAAAGAAAAGCTGGTGGACTATGGTAGCCCGAGATACAAACTCCGCTTATCTGCTGCTATTACAGACATAGGCGCTATTAATTTCAAAACAGCCGATAATCGCCAGGCTACATTATCTGGCAATGGCTATGTTAAAGGTCAGGAGATCTATAATAATTCAACCAACTACCAGGACTTCAGAAATTACACCAGGTCTCATGGTTTCAACGTAGACACTTCCTCTAAGAGCACTATGTATCATATGCCTACGGCATTGGTAATAGGCGCGGACTACAAGCTGAGTGGTGATTTTTATGTGAATGCCACTTACATCAACAATATAGCTGATCGTACTAAAATAGGTAACTATTACTACAACCAGCTTACAGTAACGCCACGTTATGACACACGTCTGTTCAGTATAGGTGTACCTGTTACTTATGCGATGCAATCACAGTCCGTTAAGATGGGTATTGGTGCACGCGTAGCAGGGTTCTTTATGGGTAGTGATGATATGCTTGCATTGTTCAGCAACAACCAGTATGGCTTCAACTTCTATGCAGGCGCTTTTGTGCCTGTTAACTATCGCAAACCAAAAGACAGCGATGGTGACAAGGTATCAAACAAGAAAGATCTTTGTCCGGGTGTAGTAGGTACATGGGAATTTAAGGGATGCCCTAATCCTGATACTGATAAAGACGGCATATTTGATTCTGTAGATAAATGTCCATTAGTAGCAGGCCCACGTACAGCGCAAGGTTGTCCTGATAAAGACCTGGATAGCGTAGCTGATGCATCTGACCGCTGCCCTGATGTAGCTGGTAAGGTAGCTTTAGGTGGCTGCCCTGACCGTGATGGTGATGGCATAGCTGATATAGATGATGTTTGTCCTGACCAGGCCGGTAAAGCAATATTCAAAGGCTGCCCTGATACCGATGGAGATGGCATAGCTGATAATGTAGACAAGTGTCCGCTAAAAGCAGGCCCTGAAGCATTTGGTGGCTGTCCTGATACAGATGGAGATGGTGTACCGGATAACATAGATAAGTGCCCGCTTAAAGCAGGCCCTGCGTCTAATAACGGTTGCCCTGAGATAAGTGTACAGGTGAAGAAACGCCTTGCATTTGCAGCAACTGCCCTGGAATTTGAAACAGGCAAAGCCGTGATCAAGAAAAAATCTTATCCATTGCTGGATGAAATAGTAGCTATCCTGAATGAATACAAGGATTACTACATGACCATAGAAGGCCATACTGATGATGTAGGCTCTGATGCTAAGAACCTGATCCTTTCAAGAGATCGTGCAGCATCTGTAAAAGCATACTATGTTAGCAAGGGTATCAGCAATGACAGGCTGGAAACCGATGGTTTCGGTGAGTCACGTCCGGTGGCATCAAACAAGACTGCCGCAGGTAGGGCTAAGAACCGCCGTGTGGAAATGGACCTGAAGCTTAGGAAATAAGAATAGTAATTTTGAAAACAGGGAAGCCTCGCGTTGCGGGGCTTCCCGGTTTATTATTATATATTTTAAAATTTACTTTTTAAATTTTGTGATACAGTGATACATTTGCTGAAAATTGAAGCATTAAATGAATAAATTCCACTTTGTCTTGATTGCAGTTTGTGTCTTGTCATTACCTGTTGGTGCGCAACGAATGTTTGGTGTGGCTACGGGCAATTATAATGCAACAAGCAGCCTGTACCTGGACCCTGCGAACATGGCAGACTCAAGGAACAGACTGACCATAGACCTTGTATCAATAAACGCATTTGTGGATAATGATATGGGCACCATCAGCAAGGAAAAGCTGGGTAACCAGATAAGCAAGGGTAAGACGGCACCGGCGATGAATAATATCATGGACTTTAAAAATCCATCGGGTAATATAATGGCGCCATATGCCGAGGTACGCGGGCCGGGCTTTATGTGGAGCATAGACCATAAAAACAGTATAGCACTTACTACAAGAGTAAGGGGCAACAGCCAGTTCAGCGGTATAGACCAGGGCATATACCGTGCGGTATCTGATGTAAATTTCGCGAAGCATGGCACAGGTAGTTTTTCTACTACGGCTACTTCCTTTCACTGGAATAGTGCAGCATGGGGCGAGATAGGCGGCAGCTATGCACGTGTGCTGATGGATGAGGATACAAAATTCCTGAGTGCGGGTATCACGCTGCGCTACCTGGGAGGTATCAGCTATAGCAGCCTTGTAGGTAGTAACCTGGATGCTGACTATAATTCAGCAGCAGATTCATTGCGTCTATCCAATGTTGCTATGAAATACTCGACGAATGTACCGGACCAAAATCATGCAACGGATATAAAAACACCTGTACCGCAGATGCTTGGCCGTTTCTTAGGAAAGGGTGGTGGATCCGGAGTGGGTGCAGACATAGGTGTGTCTTACGAGTACAGGCCCGACTACGCTGATTATAAATATGCAATGGACGGTAAAACAGGTATAGTAGATCATAGTAAGCCCCGCTATAAGATACGACTGAGTGCAGCTATAACAGACATAGGCGCTATATACTATGGCCCGAAAAACAATAAGATACTGAATGTAACCGGTAATGGATATACTACCAGCAATGTACTGAGCAAGAACGTATTTAACTTCAAAGACTTTACCCGTTATACAAAAGGGCATGGCTTTATAACTGATACCGGAAGCGGTGGTACCATGTACCATATGCCTACGGCAATGGTGCTGGGTGCTGATTACCGGTTTGGCATGGGCAACTGGTACCTGAATGTGTCTACTGTATATAATCTTGCGAGCCGTACTGCAACAGGCGCGTACTTCTACAACCAGATAACACTAACACCACGCTACGAAACACGTTTGTTCAGCCTTGGGATACCAGTCACTTACAGCTCACAGTCGCATGCTATGAAGATGGGCTTTGGTGTATGTATGGCAGGCTTCTTTATTGGAAGCGATGATGTGCTGGCAGTAGCAAGTGATAACCAGTATGGCTTTAATGCTTACATGGGTGGCTTTATCCCGGTGAATTATAAAAAGCCTTCTGACCGTGATGGCGACCTGGTATCGGACAAGAAAGATATGTGCCCCGATGTGCCGGGCCTGTGGGTGTTCCAGGGATGCCCTGACCCTGATAAAGATAAAGACGGCATACCTGACTCTGTAGATAAATGCCCGTCGGTTCGTGGTATGGCTAGTGCACAAGGTTGCCCTGATAAAGATGCAGACAGCATAGCTGATGGCATAGACCGTTGTCCTGATAAGGCAGGAACAAGAGTGCTGAAAGGCTGCCCTGATAAGGATGGCGACGGCATAGTGGATGTAGATGACGCATGCCCTGATCAGCCCGGCACTATAGCTATGAAGGGCTGCCCGGATACTGATGGTGATGGTATACCCGATAATATAGATAAATGTCCAACAGTAGCCGGAGCACCCGCGGCGCAGGGCTGCCCTGAACCAAGAGGGCCGGAGCTGGTAAAAGGTGAATTGAAAACTACATTGCCTGCTTTAGCTTTTGAGACGGGGAAGGCCATCATTAAAAAGACATCTTACCCAAGGCTGAATGAAACTGTGAAAACGCTGAAGGATAATACTGACTACAGTCTTGTGATCAACGGTTATACGGACAATGTGGGGTCGGATGAGCAAAATCTTGTATTATCTGAGCAACGTGCGGCATCAGTGAAGACCTATTTTGTGAATAACGGGATAGCTCCCGGCAGACTGGAAACCGCAGGTATGGGCAATACTAACCCCATAGGCGATAACAATACAGCAGCCGGCAGAGCTAAAAACCGCAGGGTAGAAATGATATTAAGAGGCAGGTAAGGGCCCTTTAATGTTTTTCTGTGAAATAAGCATGCGAAAAGCCTGCATGGCACGGGTTTTACTTATAGTAAAGTACAATTATGCTTCACTAATGGAGGATGGTTTTAAATTCCTCAATATGAATGCAATATCTTTTGAATTACTTGGCATAACTAACGGTAACATTATCGGTTTTACAACCAATGAAGGCCTGGAATACAGATGTTACTACTATGGTGGTTATAATAAAGCAAAAGGGATCTTCGCCTGTTACAATTTCAAATCCGGTAGAGTTGAAGACATAAGTCTTTCAAACGTAAGGAGCATGAAGCGGATATAAAGTTAAACCATTCCTATCTCAGTTATATAGCAGCATGATCTACATTGGCAAGCTGGCCGCATGCTGCATCAATGTCCTTACCACGGCTGCGGCGCAGGTGCACATTCACGCGATGCTGTTGCAGGTACTTCATAAACGCATCAACTTTTTCTTCTTCAGGCTTTTCGTACTTAGCGGCATCAATAGGGTTGTACTCTATAATGTTGATAAGATCTGCCGGTACACGGCGGTATATCTTTATCAGGTCGTCAGCGTCCTTAATAGAATCGTTGAAGTCTTTGAAGAGTATGTACTCAAAGGTGATCTCATTACCTGTGGCCTGGTAGAAGTAGTTGAGCGCTTCCACAAGTGCTTCCAGGTTGTTGGTCTCATTGATAGGCATGATCTCGTTACGCTTCACATCGGTAGGCGCGTGGAGCGACAGGGCCAGCTTGAAGCGTACCTTATCATCACCCAGTTGTTTGATCATCTTTGCCACACCAGCGGTAGAT
>JAOQAP010000215.1 GCA_025963465.1 Flavipsychrobacter sp. | reverse complement strand
GTCTTCCCTCCTCGCATTCAGCGCAGGCACCTGTATCAGTATCACGCTCAGGCGGTGATACAGATCCAACCGGAATTTCTTTGCCTCCACTTCTTCCAGCAGGTTCTTGTTCGTCGCCGCAACCACGCGCACGTCTACCTTTATTTCTTTTTCACCACCTACCCGCGTTATCTTGCCTTCCTGCAGCGCGCGCAGCATCTTTGCCTGCGCATCATGGCTCATATCGCCTATCTCGTCCAGGAAGAGTGTACCGCCATTCGCCTGCTCAAATTTTCCTATGCGCTGCTTTATGGCACTGGTAAATGATCCCTTCTCATGCCCGAACAATTCGCTTTCTATCAGTTCGCTTGGTATGGCTGCGCAGTTCACTTCTATCAGTGGGCCGTTTGCCCTGGTGCTCAGCTCATGTATCTTGCGCGCTACCAGTTCCTTACCCACGCCGTTCTCACCTGTTACCAGTACGCGGGCATCCGTAGGCGCCACCTTTGCGATTGTTTCCTGTATGCGCTTCATGCCTTCGCTGTCGCCTATCATCTCATAGCCACGGCTTATGCGCTTGCGCAGCTGCTTTGTTTCCGCTACCAGGCTTTTCTTGTCCATTGCATTGCGAATAGTGATCAGCAGCCTGTTCAGGTCCGGCGGCTTGGAGATATAATCATACGCTCCTTTCTTCACCGCATCCACCGCCGTTTCTATATTCCCGTGACCGGAGATCACTATGAACGGTATATCCGGTTTCTCTTCCTTTGCCATCTGCAATACTTCTATGCCGTCCATTTTGGGCATTTTTATATCGCAGAGTATGCAGTCGTAGTTGTTCTCTTTTATCTTTTTAGCGCCCTCTGCGCCGTCGGCTGCTTCGTCCACGGTAAATCCTTCAAAGGCCAGTATCTCACCCAGCGCCTTGCGGATCGCTTTTTCATCATCTATTACAAGTATAGTTTGAGCCATATGCTGTGCTTCGTTTTGTTAACAGGTTATAACAATCTCGTTATTTTGTCCGCTATTTCGGGGCAATTTACCATTTTATAGGCTACAAATGGCGGTTCTGTCACTCATAAGTCAGCTATTTTGTCATAAATTAGTATGGGCATAGCATTTGCATACATGTATGTACATTCATTTTTAAAAACAAGTTTATGGCAACAACAATATTCCACGCGGCAGATAAGCGCGGACACGCAAAACACGGCTGGCTGGATGCACATCATTCATTCAGCTTTGCAAACTGGTACGACCCTACAAAGGTTCACTTCGGTATGCTGCGGGTACTGAACGATGATATAGTAGATGGCGGTATGGGCTTTGGCAAGCACCCCCACGACAATATGGAGATCATTACTATAGTACTGGACGGCTCCTTAGAGCACCAGGACAGCATGGGGCACAAACAGGCTATTGTGCCCAACGAAGTGCAGGTGATGAGCGCCGGTACCGGCATATTGCACAGCGAGTATAATCCGGACCCTAACAAAAAGGTGAACCTGCTGCAGACATGGATATTCCCTAACAAGAAGAATGTGCAGCCACGCTACGATCAGAAGATGTTCCCGGCAGAAGACCGTGTGAACACGCTGCAGGCATTGGTATCACCAATAGATAACAATGACGATGGGCTGAAGATACACCAGGATGCATGGATATACCGCACTACACTGGAAGCAGGTAAAAGCGTAGCTCATTCCTTTCATAATAAAGGTAATGGCGCTTACATATTTGTAATAGATGGGGCTGTAACAACAGAAGGTCAGCAGCTGAACAAAAAAGATGCGTTAGGCATCAGCGATGCTGATTCTTTTGAAATAACAGCTACAGAACAAAGCGATGTAATTATCTTTGAAGTACCAATGAACTAAAATCATCGTGTATGACAAAGCACTATAGCAAGGGTGATATTACCGTAGTGTGGAAGCCCGACCTGTGCATCCATTCCACCGTATGCTGGAAGGGGTTGAGCGAGGTGTTTAATCCTAAAGTGCGGCCATGGGTGAATATGGAAGGTGCTGACGAAGCGCGAATCATAGAGCAGGTATCACACTGCCCGTCAGGTGCGCTGAGCTATGTGATGAACAATAAAGAGACCATGGCAAATGATACGACCGAAGAAGTGAACACAGCCATGGAGGTAATGAAGAACGGCCCGCTTATAGTGTATGGCAACATAACGCTGAAAGATGCAAAAGGACAGGAGCATCACAAGAACAGGGTAACGGCATTTTGCCGCTGCGGGGCATCGGCCAACAAACCATTTTGTGATGGCTCTCATATAAGGATAGGATTTAAAGATGAGCAATAACGATAAAATAGACTGGCTCAGAGAGCGCCTGAAACAACCGCTACCCGGGCTTGCAGCCCAGGAGCTGATGATGGGACGGGTAGTGTCTATGCCTGTAACAGTACCGGACAATGCACGGCCCAGCGCTGTGCTTTGTCTTTTGTTCCCGGTGGGCGATGCGCTGCATGTGCTGCTGATGAAGCGCATGGAAGATAAAACAGCACATAGCGGCCAGGTCAGCTTTCCGGGTGGCAGCTACGACACTACTGATGCCGACCTGAGAGCAACCGCCCTGCGTGAGGCCAATGAAGAAGTAGGGATCATGAGTGCTGATGTGGATATACTGGGAGCATTGACACCACTATATATACCGGTGAGCAATTTCAATGTCTATCCTTATATAGGCTATTCAGCACAGCGGCCGGAGTATAACCTAAGCCATAATGAAGTAAAGTATACCATAGAAGTTTCCCTTGATGAGTTACTGCATGCAGAGCGTAAGACAATTACCGAAGTGGTATCGCCAAAATTCCCTGATATAAAGCGGACCGTGAAAGCTTATAAATTACACGACGGTACTATTATATGGGGTGCTACTGCTATGATCATCAGTGAGCTGGAAGTTGTGTTGCAGGGTTTTCCTGCCTCTTAGAATGGATAACCGATAGCTATATTGAATATCATATTCTGCTTCTTCCAGGTCGGGTCTTGAATGTCTATTTTATTAGTCACCCAACGGTCACTTTCAGGCAGCCACGGCTTGCGCAGCGGTATACCCAGGTCCAGCCTTAGTATTAGTATCTTAAAATCAAAACGAAGCCCTACACCGCCATCCACGGCAATTTCCTTCATAAAGGTTGATGTAAACTTTCCTCCCGGAAGGTCGGGATTGTCGTTATACAGCCAGATATTTCCTGCATCTACAAACAAACCCAGGTTCACAAATTTATAAATGTTCTGCCTGAGCTCCACATTGGTCATTAGCTTCAGATCACCTAGTGTCTGCAGATATTTTCTGCTGTCGCCTGCTGCATTATAAGTGCCGGGCCCAAGTAAACGCGACGGGAACCCACGCATATCACTGTTACCACCAGCCCAGAACTGCTTGATGTTCGGTAGTTCCGATGAGTTGCCGTAAGGAAGACCTATGCCGGCGGTAATACGTGAAGCTAAAACTGCAAAGGGCGACACAGTAAGATAATACCTGAAATCAGGCTGCAGTTTTACATATTGCGCATACATAGACCCGAACAGAAGGTCGGGATTGGTCTTGTAATCAGCTTTGTTAACCAGCCCCAGTATATTACCCGACAGGTCTATCAGTCCGTTAAAGTAGATCGAGCTCCTGTTCATCGCCCCTATCTGCGAGGTATAGGTATAATTGTAAGTAGGTCCTATGATAATGCCGTTAAATATCAGGTTCTGGTAAATTCCGTTAAATGTGCTTACGTCACCAACCGTATCTGTTTTTACATAAGTAAAATTGAACGGGTAGAGCTGGTGCTCTTTATGCGGCCCTTCTTTCCAGCTATAACCATAAGATGCTGTATAGGAATTAATAGTCAACAGATTTAACTGTGCCTCATAGTTATATTTCAGCTTCACTATAGACCGTGGAAGGTATCGGCTTGTTGTTTTAATATTGATAAAAGGTACTACAAACCGCGGAACCGATAAGTTTGTTTCCGCCCCGAAATTATATATCGGTGGCCGTGGTGTCACGCCGCTGTATTGTGCTTCAAATCCTCCGTTTATTTTAAATAGCAATTCCTCCGCTCCCTTGAACGCATTCCGGTTCCTCCAGCTTATGCTACCCTGCGTACCCGCACGGTTATCATTCTGGGTAAGCAGTCCTATTTCAAATCTTAAAGCCTTCTTAGGATAGGGAGTAAGATAGTAGTATACATTTAGCAACGAATCTGTAACATCTTCAAAACGGTTCTTCACAAACTTGAACACGCCCATATTTACCAGCCTGCTCAATGATGCATTCTGATCGTCCAGGCTATACCTATCTCCTTTTTCAAACACCATTGCCTCTGAGAATACCGTTGGCTTAAAGGTTTTTCTTCTATCGATAACATGATAATTGTCTATTGTTACCATGCTGTCTGTAGCTGTATCCTGCGCTCTTCCACGGAGCCTGAAATTTGCGTAAATGTAAATATCGTTTATGGAATATGCCCTGTATGCTTCGGGTGGTATTTCTCTGTGTTTCAGCCGCACATACATATTCACCTTATGGTCTCCTATTGAGCTGTCTACGACAACCAATATATAATCCGGCCTGAAGTAGAAATAACCCATCTCTTTCAGACCGCGGTCTATTCGTTCCCGTTCCGCTTTTATTACGTCCAGGTTGTATGGCGTACCGGGCTTAAGCAATGTTTTCTGAAAAATACTGTCTACATCTCTTGATATCACCGCATTAGAATCCTTTCTGAAAATTGCTTTTAATATCTTGTATTGCGAGCCCGTTGTCACGTTGAATACCGCAGTAGATTTTTTTCTGTTGGTATCTGTTTTCATTTCCGCTGTTACGGTCCCGTAAAAGAAGCCCCTGTTCTCCAGTACGTTCAGCATAAGAGCTTTGTTATTGTCCATGCGTACGCTGCTTGCAAGTACAGGAGGTTCTCCTACTTTTTCCCGCAGCCATCTTCTAAACCCTTTTTTTCCCTTTGACTCCCCTACCATATTGTATATGCGCAGTTTCAGGCGCATACCCAAAAATTTGCTGTTCGGCTTTGGCCTTACGACCCCCACCAGGTCGTTTTGCAGTACCTTCCTTTCTTTCCTTGGCGCTTGCCTATCTTTTATGATCACCTTGCTGCCTTTAAAGAGACTTTCCCCTTTAGGCAAATGCCTGGTATTGCTGCATGCAGCAAAGAACAGGGCGGCCAGCGCTATGAATAATATGTAAGTTATCTTTTGCAAAAGCTATCTTTTTTCCTTTTTGGCTGTAATTGTATCGCTTACGTTTCTTAAAGCCTCTCTTTTCTTCTGGCTCATAATTGCTCTTTTAAATTTATTATAATCAAGGCTGACAATAAAATTCACACCTGTTTCTGTTACGTAACCAAGTATTACCCCCTGGTCATATGTTTTTCTGTATCCCCGTACGGTATACCTTCCATCAGCAGATAACAAATAATCTGCAGCCAGGTTAGTGGGCACCAGGCTACTTTGGGTATTGTTTGTCTGCGGGCCTTCCAGCTCAAAGTCGTTGCCTATCGTCAGCTTTAGCCGGTCGTTCAGCAGCCGTTTCGACGCTGCCAGGTTCAGGTCAGTGCGTCGGCGAAGGTCGCCGGTAGTATAGTCTTCAGTAGTACCCAGGTCTACAGAGAAATCGATACCCTTTACCAGTTTACCCGCAGCCTGGTTCAGCTGCTCACCTATGAATGTGCTCACGCTCTGCAGCGCGGTATATGTAGCAGAGCTGGCTGCCCCTGAGCTGAACGGATCGTCAGACACAAACCGGTTAAGGATCAGCACAGCAAATACCTGTTTGTTAAGCTCTGATGTATCTGTCCTTATCTGGCTTAGCTTCCCTTGTACGGTTTGTATCTGTTCTGTATTCAGCCGGTATACATTGTTTTCCGGTAACACTATATCAAATGTCAGCCCGGGTTTCAATATTGGCCCTTTCATATGCAGCTCAACGTTAAAGGGAATTCTCTGCTTATAATAATTAAGCTGGGCCTGGTCCGGCACCTGTCTTTGTACCAGGTCATATGGCGCTACATTAGCTTCATATACTGCGGTCACGTTCAGGGTAGTGCCTTTTACCGGGTCGCCTGCAAATGTGATAATACTACCGTCACTTATCTTGAATTTACGTTTAATAAAGTTATAGTTTAGCTGGTAGGCACCATCGTGTACTGCGTATGATCCGGTCAGGCTTATCGTACCTCCTTTGTTCACTGCTGCATTCAGCGTAGCATCGCCTTTAACGCTCAGGAAGTCGCCGGATGCCTGATCTATAACGAGGCTGAATTGCGCAGCCTTGTCAACAGTTATATTCACATTAAAGTCGGAGCCCGCAGATACCTTACGCCTTTTGGCAGCAACCTTCGCTCTGGGGACCAGCACATTTTTTCTTCCTGTATCCTTCATGTTCCTGAATACTACTATGCCCTGCCGGCTTTGTATTTCAGGAGTGCTCTCCGGCGTTACTACAGTAATGTTTGTGTTCTTGAGTATGTTCAGGTCACCTTCTACTGATGGCGATGTAGCCGGGCCCCTGATGGTCAGGTTGGTGGTCAGGGACAGGTCTCCGTAGAATACCTTATTATCTTTCGCCTTAGAATGTATGGCCCGCCAGTTTTTCGCCTTTACCGTCAGGTTCAGTTCAGGTTCAGTCAGATCTGTTATATTAACATCCCCGTTTATCACCGCTTTATTATTCGCGCTATCTGCTATGCTGAAGTTTTTAAATTCTACATTGTTCTTTGTGAACACAATTTTTTCAGCGGGCATTTTAAATACAGAGTTCAGTTGTGTTACCGTTGTCACCAGGTTATCTGTATGCAGCTCACCGGTTATTTCAGGTGCAGTTATTCTTCCTTTTACGGCAAGCTTACCCCTGATAAACCCTGTGCTGTTCTTCACCTGGTTTTGTGCTATGGTCTCAAAGCTTTTCAGCGCCATAGCATTTACATCCAGGGTCATGTCCAGATCGTTACCATTGTATGGTTCCATGTAGTAGTTGCCGTTCAGCGCTATGTCATTCCCCTGTCCTTTCAGGGTCAGCTTTGTTTCCAGTGCGCTGTTTTCTTTGCTGGCCAGGGCTACCTGCAAATCACCTAGGGTATCGTTCATAAACGACAGTTGAGATATACCCACATTACCTGTCAGTTTCAGTTCCGGGGAAGTTTGCTCTATCGTTACAGCAGCATCCAGCACTCCATTTGCCAGCAATGTATCTTCCTTACTTATTGCCTCAGTTATGTTAGATAGCAGGAATTTGTTTATTTCTATCTTCATCGGGCTGTTCATCCTCGGTTCCGTATTGTTCGCTTTTATAGACTGGCCTGCGCTGCTGATCTCAAAGTCACGGACATAAAAGCCACCATTAGCCAGTACCATACTATTTGCGGCTGCCACATCCCATACTTTATAGTTCAATTTCAAGCCTTGTTCCAGGTGCACTATCTGCGAGTCGCCTACCTTTTTCATATTCGCATCAATATGGAAACGCTCTTTCCGCCCTTGATCGGAGAGGCTCACCGTTGTGTTTACTGTATTCTGGGTCAGGTTGCCATGTATGTCTGCAAAAAACAGGTGAAAATTGCCTTGTGTTATTTTATCTGCCGTCACTTTAAAAGTAAATGCCGAGTCCTCACCGTTCACTTTTACTATTCCATTATCTATTGCAGTGCTTCCGTATTGCAGGTCGGGTATCAGCACATTCAGCGAGAGGTGCCTTTTAGTCATCCTGCCGTCTATATGTATAGAATCAAAAGATATGAGGCCGGGTAATATACTGTGCAACATTGGCTTGTCTATAATACTTGCCTGTATGCTTAACCCATACGTACCCGGTATTCGTTTCTCTCTCTTTTTCCCTGCAAGACTGTCTGCCAGGCGTTGCTGCTGCCGCTGCAACCTTGCCAGTGAACGGTTAATGCTGTCCTTCTTTGGTGAGGTGTAGTGCCTGTCTATGTGTTCCTGCAGTATCTGTCCTATTTGGGTGAGTGGGGTTCTGCCTGTTATTTTAGCATAGAGCACATCCATGTTTACTGTGATGTTCTGTCCTGAGTCTTTGCTGGGCCGCGATGTTATAGACATGCTATCCAGGTAATATCGTTTTCCGTCTGCATTAATCACAGGCTCCCACCACATAAAAACTCCTTTTGGATAGTCAGGGTCCAGCACAGGGAAGTCTGCATGTATCAGGCCCCTTGCACGCAGTTCTGTGCTATACAGCTTCAATGCGCGAAAATCTATACTGTCCAGTTTTATATCTGCTTTTACTGCAGGGAATTCGCCGTTGAAGTCTGCTGTGCCGGTAAGCTGCATACGCAGGTTACTGTCGGCAGCGCTCATATCCATTTTTGCCTTTTTGTCGGCTACATTGCCTGCCAGTTTTATATCATGGTACCTGTAGCCTTTCACCATAGCAGATGCTATATCACCGGTTACAGCTGCATTCATGGTCTTTATATCAAAGCCTGTTCCTTTAGCGGTAATGGTAGCTGTCACCATACCCATCAGTGAGTCCTGCTTTAAGATGCGACCTGCATTCAGCGCAGATGTGCGCACCAGCATATCGTATTTTTCCTTACCCTTTCCAGGCGACATGGCCAGCGTACCTTTTATATAGGCCATACCATCCGTGCTTGCCAGCACCAGCTCTGTATTGTAATCTTTTAAGGTACCTGCCACGTGACCTGTTATGCCAAACTCATCCGGTATCCTTATTGACTTTAGCAATGAATCCGGTACAAGTTGCTCTATATCCTTGCGCGATGATTGCAGCTTTGTTATGGCCAGGTCGTAACCTATTTTATCCGCATCAGGCAGGCCCGTCATTTTTCCTTTCAGTATCACCTGTGTATTACTTAAACCTGATACAAAGAAGTTGGCAATGTTCAGGTTGCCTAGTGTTCCTGTTAATGTAGTTGCTATTTGTACACGTCCGTTCCTGTATTTCTGGAACAATGGTTGTTTTTCCAGCTGTGGTGCAAATATCAGCACATCGTGCAGGCCTATAAAGCTGTTCTCTATATTGATACGCACCTGCATAGATTGCTGGTTTTTCTTCAATACATCCAGTGATGGATAATGTACCTCCAGGTGGTTTTGCAGTATGGTGTTAGGTGTCAGCAGGTACAGGTTTTTCAGGTTAGCTCCCTGTTGGTTGTAGCTGAAAACTGTCTTCAGTTCCTGCACATTTATACCGCTCTTTTCTTTTACGGCCAGGTGCTTTATGTTACCGCTTATAGAGTCTGACGTATAACGCAGTTCCTGTAAACTAAGCATAAGGTCCTTTACATCCAGGTGTGCGTAGTCTATTCCTTTCGGTTGGTGCTGTTCATTTTCATTATCCATTTTATAGTTTACCCGCGTCAGCTCTATATTACCTGCTTTTACATTCCAGCCTTCGGTAGTATCTTTCTTTATTATTGTATCTATTGGCGCAGGAGGCCGGGTGTTCTTTCCTATGGTCAGCTCCATATCAGTATTGCTGAGTGCCAGTTTTTTCAGGTCCACAAGGTTTTCCTGCAATACAAACTTGTTCAGCTGCAATTGTAATCCACCCAGTTTCAGCCCGAACAATAATTTATTCAGCGCATCATTGTATTGAAATCCGATGCGTGAGAGATCCACATTATCTGCTACCAGCGTCAGTTTTGCTCTGCCTGTATCTTTAGGATGTTTAGGCAGGTAAGAAGTATCCTGGTCAAATGTGGTTTGCAATCCGGCAACGTTAAGCTCTTTTATATGAAAGCTCATCTTGTCGAGGTCCACCTTTTTCATATTCAGGTCCAGATGTTCCAGATCCATACCAAAGCGGGTGCCACCGGTATAATCATCAAAGTGAAAATGGATGTCGTCAAACTTTACTTTATCCAGTTCTATTTTCAATGGAGGATCGGAGCTGGTATCCTTTGGCTTGTTGGGATCTTTTGGTTTATCTCCTGTAAATGCGGTGATGATGTAGGTAAAGTTGAACGCCGTATCGGGCTGATTGCGATATATGTGGGAGTGTACTCCTTTCAGTGCCAGCTGTTGCACACTTATCTCTTTGTGGAGCAATTGCAACATATTTATATCTATCTTCAGCTCGTTCGCTGCCAGCAGGGTGTCCTTTTTCTGGTCCAGGAAGAGTACACTGTCCAGCACTATGAATTTTGGCAGGCCGTAACCAAGATGACCGATACGAACCTCTGTTTTCAGCTTACTGCGCAAATAAGCCTCAGCCCTGCCCCGCACAAAGTTTTGGCCTGAGGGTGTATTAAGATACACTATTGCTCCTACCACTAGCAGCAGTAATATACCAATAATATATAATAAGACTTTAAGGACTTTACGCATGTGTAGTTACTCCCTATAAAAACTATACCCAACCGCTAAGGTCGTTATAAAAATGAATAGAAGTAATGTATGGCAAAGCGTAATGTGTCTGTCGCTTTATATATTTTTAAATCCAGGCACCTGAATGTGGCAGTAAAGTGATGCTGTTTTTGTCTTTAGGCTAGTCGACGATGAAACGCTGCATTATATTTTCAGAGGAGGAACTGAGTTTTAATATATACACCCCTTTTGCCATTTGCGTTTCCGGTGCTATTTGTTCATTTAGCATCCTGTTTCTGGGCAGCACCTTTTTCCTGTACACCTCTGCACCATACATATTGATCACAGATACAGTTACGGCATCGTTAGTTTTTAATTGGGCCTGGCTGTTTATAGAGAATACTCCATTGTTAGGGTTGGGTGAAATACTGACCCCGCCATGTGCTGCGTTCAAAAGAGCTACCCCCTCCCCAACCAGAACTGCTATCTTGCCTTCCTTCGATGCCCCTCCGCAACCTGTTACTATACAGGATACTTTCTGTGTATCGTAGCAACTCTCACAGTTAAATATGTAAGTGGCCGCGGTAGCCCCTGGCACAGGAACGCCTTTTACCAGCCATTGGTATGATGGTACAGAACCATCATAAACTACATGTACTGTAAGTGTATCATTCTGTCTTGCTAATATATATTGCGGTGGAGATGCGGAAATTGTAAAAACCGGCTCTTTCGAAGTTACAGTTGTCATCACGATAACATTACTGTATGTTGATGCCGCATTTGGACATTGTTCGCTTGTTGTCATGACGCAGAAAACAACATCTCCGCTATCCGGTACATAGCTGAGTGTTGTTCCTGTTCCGTGCGGAGCTCCGTTCACTATCCAGCTAAATGATGGCGATGGCCCACCAAGGGTTGGCAGTACAGTAAAAGTGGCCAACCCTCCCTGGCATATGGTATCATTTGGGCTGACCACAATGCTATCAGACAGGTATACCGTAGCGTTCACCGTTGCCGTTACCGTAGCTATCATCGTCCCATCATCATAAGTTATAGTAGCAATTCCTGCAGCTACTCCGGCCATTATGCCGGTTGCAGACCCTATAGTAACTACAGCAGTAGCACTGCTGCTCCATGTACCTCCGGTAGTAGTATTGCTCAGCAATGATGTAGTGCCGGCACAGATATTCGTTGTTCCTGTTATAGCGCCTATAGCGAATGATGTAGCAGACAGGAACATCGCAGCAATAAATAAGTAAAAGCTTTTCATAAGTGTACGGTTATTGTTTTACGACCTTCCTTACCACGGTATCATTGATACGGATGAAGTATACTCCTGCTGATAAATGCTGCAAACTCACAGTAACGTCCTTTCTGTTGTCGCTAAGGTCAAAGACTGTTTGGCCAATGGCATTTGTTAGCTGTACATGAGTTATGGTCACAGGTGCGGTTATGGTCAGTTCGTTTGTTACAGGGTTGGGCATCAATTGTACAGTACCCATGGCTACCTGGTCTACAGCAAGACGATGAATTGCAAATCCTGTATAATAATTTCCACATGGCGTGCCGCTTTTACGATAGTAAAGCAGCATTGTGTCATTCTGCTCAGGAGGTGAGCCGCCCAGTATATTCCAGTTATAATGTATGAGCCCTACTCCTGTTTTATATTCCCTGTATACACCCGATGCTTCAAAGAAACCATGGTACGAATGATCGTAGATCTCCGTTTGCGATAGTATGTACCGGGGACTATTTATACAGGTTCCAGCGTCTGCAGGAAGGTAATACTGTGCCACGGGTTGCCCGCTTTCTTCGGGCATCAGTGTTGTGTCCAGCAGCAAAGCATTGCTGATTGTAAATGTCCCGGTCTTACTTGCCGTATCCAGCGGAAACCTGTGGCCGGAATTACCTCCGGACCAAAAATAAAAAGGTGGGAAATATTCATTTGCATCCCATCCGCTAAAGCTGTATTGGGTACCGCCCGCTACTGTGGTCTTTGCTGTTATAGAATCATAGTAATATTCCTGCGGATAGTTGCCGTCGTTCACACCATAATACACCTGGTTCTCAAACACATCCCCGGGGTTCCAGTCATACAGCTGCTCATAGGTGGGGTTAACAAGGTCCACCAATGAAAAAATGCTGTTGGCGCGGGACGGGCGAGGCGACCAGTAATAGCGAAACTGCAACAGGTGATCCAGGTAATAATCAAAGCCCGGGCCATACAAGGTGTCAGGCTTATGATATGGAAACGTGTATAGATCGAAGATGTTTACAAATCCATGGTCTTTACTGAGCATAAGCTGAAGCGTATCTGCCGGGTCTGTAGGATCAGGACCTGTTTTGGTAAATGCGTGAATGCTTATTGTTTTTACAGAGTCCAGCGTACCCAGCACGGTCATTGTATCTTCAGCAATGAGCGTAGCGGTATAGTACCTGCTTGTAGTGTCGTTGTAAAATACCCAGGAGTCACCGGCATGAGCCTGTGTTCTTATGGTCACGGTATCTGACCACATATTGTCAAATAAAAAGGTGCCATCGGTTTGTTGCAGCACACGTTTGCCCAGCCAGCTACCACCATTTGAGTCCAGCGGAACGCCTGCAAAACTAAAGCTATAATTGCCACGGTCTGTATGAAAAGGATAGTACACTATGTCGCTGCCAGATGTCACCACAGAGTCTACCCTCATACCCCGCAGGTAGCCAATGCTATTGGTATAATAACGTTTTACACCCGGTTGCAGGCATTGATAATTCTGCCCGTTGCAATAACCGGAAGCTAACAGCAAGCACAAAAAAAGTAGCTTTTTCATGATCGTTCTAATTTTTTATAATTCGCTTCGCCTCCCTGCCATTGACCTTGATAAAATAAATACCCGGCGACAACGCGGATACATCTATCTGCGCATCACTGGCACTACAGCTCCGGGATAATACGGACCTGCCGGACACATTCATTACCGATACTGAGTTTATGGGATATAGGGCATCTGTAGTAACTGTCAGTACATTCTGCACGGGATTAGGGAATATGCTAATGTCATCGGTCTGGCGGTTCTCAACCGGTACATTTATCCAGCATGCCGATGAATTCTCTTCATATATGTGTATGGGATAACTACTTGTAGCCAGGCCACAGACGTTCGTCACAGTATAGAAAACAGTATCCGGGCCTATAGCCTTACCATGTGCCCACCCACTCACAGAGTCAATGACAGCAAAAGTGGTATCGTACATAGACCATCTGCCTCCTGTATCGGTATTTGTATATTTTGCGGCGCCTTGCACACATAAACCGTAGGAATGATACATCGTACCTCCCGGCGCGTACACATCAACATGAATACCAGCAAAACAACCTCCTGGCAACATGTAGGTTATGGTCACTTGTGGATAATGATACGCTGTAGCTGTAACTCCCGCTACCCTACCTTCTGTATCTACAGATGCATAATAGGGCTCCGAAGAACTCCATGTACCGCCGGTAGTAGTATCGGTAAGCGCAATGGTGTCACCAACACATACTTCTGTATTACCAATGATGGGTGTCACGCCCTTGCGCACAGTTACCTTCCTGATCACATATACACTACCCATATGATAAGTAATCGTTAGCGCGCCAACCGATACTGCGGTCAGCTGCCCCGTCGTAGTATCTATCTTTCCTATGGCAGTGTCGCTACTCTCCCATGTGCCTCCCGGCGTGGCTATAGTAAATGGGTATACCGACCCGGTGCAGATAAGTGTATCTGAATATATCGGCCCCAGCGAATAGCCTTTAGGCGCAAAAGAAAAGAGCAGGACGACGATAAATAGTAAATTTTTCATAGTTAATTCTGTTTAGGAGCAATGTTATCTTAAATATAGGCGTGTTTTATTAGCCAAATGTTAGTCACCGGGAATATTTTTTAGTGAGCTCCCTGACCTATAAATGTATTTCTTCGGCAAAAAAACGAAGAAAAATTTGTGTAGTCAAATGGCTACGCGTATATTTGTAGTCAAATAACTACACAATGAATTTAAGACGCGATGTTTTCCAGGCCATAGCAGACCCTACGAGGAGGGCCATACTCCTGCTGGTGGCCGCTCAATCGATGACAGCGGGTGCCATAGCGGCAAACTTTGACACCGCAAGACCTACAGTTTCAAAACACCTGCAAATACTTACCGACTGCGAATTGCTGGAGCAGGAGCAAAACGGCAGGGAAATGTACTACCACTTAAATGCAAAAAAAATGAAAGAAGTAGCCGATTTTATCGAGCCATTCCGGGCAATGTGGGATGACAGGTTCAATAAATTAGAAACTATAATGAAAGACTACAAAGCAAAAAAATAGCGCTATGGAACGGAAAACAAAAATAAATGCCGAAGACGGCAAACAGGAATTAGTGATAACGCGCGAGTTCGACCTGTCGGTGGAGCTGTTGTTTAAGGCTTATGCTGAGCCGGAGCTGGTGGAGCAATGGATGGGTACGAAAGTGCTGAAGCTTGAAAATAAGAAGCATGGCAGCTACCAATTTGAAACAACTGATCCCAAAGGGAACAAACATGCGTTCAGCGGTACGATACATGACTTTGTGCCGGAGCGGAAGATCACACGTACGTTTGAAATGGAAGGTACTCCGTTTGGTGTTCAGCTTGAGTTTTTAGAGTTTGAACGACTGACCGATAGTACCAGCAAACTCAGTATGCATGTAATATACAGATCTGTAGCAGTAAGGGACCAGATATTGCAATTGCCTTTTGCACAGGGTATAAATATGGCGCATAACAGGATACAGGATATTGTAAGCAAATTAAAATAAGCGATCATGACAAAAAGAAACAAAATTATCTATTGGACAGCTACCGCATTATTGTCTTTCGGTATGCTGGGAAGCGGCATACAGCAGGTGCTGGGTGCTAAGGCGATGGTGGACCTTTTGACACATTTGGGTTATCCGCTGTACTTTATGACCATACTTGGGGTATGGAAGATCCTTGCAGTTATTGCGATCCTGATGCCCGGCTTTAAGCTGGTGAAAGAATGGGCTTATGCAGGCCTATTCTTTACTATGACGGGAGCACTTATTTCGCACCTGGTGTGTGGCGACCATGGGGTAAAAGAGATCATGGCACCAACCATGCAGACTGTTTTTATTCTCCTATCATGGTATTTCAGACCTGCAGACAGAAAGATCATTTCAGCCGGTCAATAATCATTCATAACTTTAGTACAAAGCATCAATAATGAACAATACCAATCCTAAGGTTGATTTCTTTTTTAATAAAGCCAAGAAGTGGAAGGAAGAGTTTGAATTGCTGAGGACGATCATCCTTGACTGCGGGCTTGATGAGGTGCTGAAATGGGGCGTGCCCTGCTATGCCCTCGAGGAAAAAAATATCATCCTGATACATGGGTTCAAAGAGTATTGTGCAGTCCTGTTCATAAAAGGGGCGTTGCTGAAAGATGTCAAGGGCATACTGATACAGCAGACGGAGCATGTGCAGGCGGCGCGCCAGGTACGGTTTACCAGCGTAAGCGAGATAGTGAAGCTGAAGGCTACGCTGAAAGCATATATCAATGAGGCCATCAAGGTGGAAGAGGCCGGGCTGAAAGTGGATTATAAAACGACAGCAGAATATACGGTGCCCGAAGAGTTTCAAAGTAAGCTGGATAAGAACGCTGACCTGAAAAGGGCTTTCAAAGCACTGACGCCGGGCAGGCAAAAGGGTTACATTTTTTATTTTTCGCAGGCCAAACAATCCAAGACGCGCGAAGCGAGGATTGAAAAGTACATACCCCACATCCTGGACGGAAAGGGAATAGATGACTAGTTTAATAACAAGAGCATGAGCAGTAAAAATAAATTGTCAGGCAAAGAACGGGACGAGTTAATCGACATATTGAAATCCCGTTTTGAAAAAAACATGAAGCGCCATAAAGGCATTGAATGGAGCAAGGTGCAGGCAAAGCTGGATGCTGATGCAGGAAAGCTATGGTCTCTGCAGGAGATGGAAAGAACAGGCGGTGAGCCTGACGTGGTCGGGGTAGATAAAAAGACGGGTGAGTACCTTTTTTATGATTGCTCGGCAGAAAGCCCGAAGGGACGCAGAAGCATATGCTATGACCATGAGGCGCTGGAAGCCCGGAAAGAAAATAAGCCGGCAGACAGCGCTATGAACATGGCTGATGAAATGGGCATTGAGTTACTAACAGAAGAACAATATCGCGAACTGCAGCAACTGGGTGAGTTTGATACTAAAACATCGAGCTGGGTGCAAACGCCTGCTGTGATCAGGAAATTAAAAGGCGCCCTGTTTTGCGATCGCCGTTACGATACTGTTTTCGTTTATCACAATGGCGCAGAATCTTACTATGCCGCAAGAGGCTTTCGTGGGATGCTGAGGGTGTGATCTATATTGTCTCTCTTCCGGTTTGCTTCCGGTTTTTTCCGCGTGTGTGCGAAATATCTATTGTTTCACGAAGCGGCGTATCGTGTTTTCGTTGATATGCAAAAAGTAAACTCCTTCCGGTAATTGCTGTATATCTACACTTATTTTCCGGTTGCTGTACTTATTTTCAAACATGGTCCTGCCTAACAGATCGGTAACCCTGATGCCTGAAATATTTTCAGTTGCTGTTATTGTTATTTCATTTTGCGCAGGGTTAGGAAATAGCTGAACATCCGTAAGCTGAGTATTTATTTGCTCTATAGCGTTTGGAAACACCGGCTTGCCGCATGGTGAGGTGTGTTGATAAAATTTAAGCTTGTGCTGGGGCGTAACGCCATTGAATTCATAACATACTCCCAGGCCAAGCTTATAATGGGTCGTAATTAACGGAACGCCTATTGATCCGCTGTTAGGGTCGAATTCAGCAGGCACAGTTATTTAAAACGGGCTTTTCAGACAATAGGTCTCGTCGCCAGGATAATAAAAAATATAACTTCCTTCATCTAATTTACTTTCCGGTAAAAATGATGGCTGTGCTATACGGTAAATGGCATCAGAGAACAATGTGTCCGCTTTAACAAAAGAAAAATCATTTGTTTCAGAACAATGCAGACCGCTAATTGTATAGCTGACATCGTGAACTGACGTTACTTTACTGACAATTGTGTCTGAGGTAAATGATTCAGGGTAAGCATATGGGCCGGATCCATACCAATATCTCCACTCAAATATATCTCCGGTCGCCCAATTACTATGAAGCTCTTCATCATTGGGAATTATAAAGTCTGTTAGTGTAAATATGGCATATCGTTTTTGGGGAGTGTAACCAAAATTGCCATTTATCTCGTTTGGATATACCGTTGCCCTGTCCATGAAAAAATCTGACCCTTGCCTAAAAGCAGAATCGGGTTTGTGATAGGGGAACATGTACAGATCGAACGCCTGCACAAAGCCGTTATTCTTACTTAATAATATATGGAAACCATTCAGAGAATCTGTTGTAACCATACCTGTGGCATTTTGTGCAGTTATAATTATTGTCTTTACGGAGTCAAGCATGCCTGATACAGTCATTGTGTCTATTCCTATAACCACGGCATCGTAGTATAAGCTGCCTGTGTCCTTATACATTGTCCAGGTTTCCCAAGGGTTTGCCTGCGATTTTATAACTAATGTAGAATCGCTCCAGTAGTTATCAAATATAAACGTCCCGTCATTTAATTGGGTTACCTTCTTTCCCATCCAACTTCCGCCTAAGGGGTCTAAGCCGGTCAATGGAACGGAGGTGCTGGTGTATGGACCTCTCGGCGTACGGTAAGGATAATACACCACAGAGTCAGGATATGTGTTCACCGAATCTATGTGTGACGCACGCAGATAACCATTACTGTTAATAAAATAGTGAGTGATGCCGTTTTGCAGGCATTGATAATTTTGTGCGTTACTGCTCATTGTTGTTAATAGCAGTAAAATGATAAGCAAATATTTTTTCATAGCGGGTATTTATATAGACGTATTTCTTGTTGTAAATGTTGGTGCTTTTTGCTGCTTCCGGTTTTCCGGATAATTTTTCATTTTTGATCGAAATAATTGATAATCAATAGCCTGTTATTTCCGGTACTTCCGCTTTGCTTCCGGTGCCGGAAGTTTGTTTTTCCCAAGTGGAGACGCAAGTGTTGCGACTCTACAATTTATATAAATTTATTTAATTATTACAGTTCTCGCTTCCTGTACTTCCGGATTTGCTTCCGGTTTTTTCCGTCGTCGGTATACTATTTAGTTCTTAATGATCTTTCTCATCTCGCTTTCGTTGATCCGGACAAAATATATCCCGGATGAGAACCCTTTCATATCAACTGTTGCTTTTTCGCTATTGTAGTTTTGCTCGAACAGCACCTGGCCAATAGCATTATAAATGCTCACGTGATTTATCAGGCTACTATTTGTTATCTCTAGCACATTGCTCACCGGGTTAGGAATCAGCGTAACCGATTGCCTTTCCTGTGTTTTCACACTCAACATATTATTTATTGGGAATGAAGTGTTATAATAGCCGCAAGACGTGGTACCCTTGCGGTAATAAATAAGCCCTGTGTCAGTGAGGCGAGGGGGAGTGCCCAAGTTACCCTCACTATAAGAAATAAGCCCAAGGTCCATTTTGTAATGTTTAGTAAGGGGGACAACCTCGTGGAAGGTAGCATAGCCCCAACCACGTACCCTGCTTGTATAAAAGTCATATGACCATCCTTTGATGCATACCGATGTGTCCTCTTTTTGATATTGCAAAAACTCCTGCCATACTTCTTCCGGCATCAATGTCGTGTCCACAAGTCTTCCCATGCCGATAAAGAATGTACCTGAAGTGCTGCCGGTATCGTAAGGGTATTCATGATACCAATCATAAGGTCCGGAACGGGGAATATGCATTGTTGCATCCCAGCCTACGTAACCATATTGTGTTCCGCCGCTGACTGCAGTCCTACTAATTATAGAGTCGTAATAGATATAACATGGGTAACCGTCGGTACACACATTCTGCACCTGGAATACATCGCCCGGGTGCCAGTCATACAGCTCATCAGAGGTAGGATTTGATAGTTCTGTTAATGAAAAAGTATTTTTCAACGCTATATTATACGGTGGCATACTTGAAAATCCGGTTACTTCATCAAGAAAATAATCCACACCGCGCCCAAATAAAGTGTCCGGCTTGTGATATGGAAATGTATACAGGTCCATAACAGTGACAAAGCCATGTTCCTTACTGAAAACTACCTGGAAATTATTAATGGAATCAGTAAGGTCGGGACCGGAACTTGTATATGAATCGAGTTTTATCTTTTTTACAGAATCAAGCATCCCCATCACGGTCATAGTATCTTCCGCAGTGACGGTAGCTATATGGTACCGGGATGTAGTATCATTATAAAATATCCATGAGTCGCCAGCGTGTGCCTGCGTTCTGATGATCACTGTATCTGACCACATATTGTCAAATAAAAAAGCTCCGTCCGCCTGCTGAATAACACGCTTACCCAACCAACTGCCACCAGTGGAGTCTAAAACCTTACCTTCCAGATAATTTCCCCTTGTTGTGTGATAAGGGTAATATACCAGATCACTACCTGCGGTAACCACTGAATCTATCCTCATACCCCGCAAGTACCCGTCACGATTAACATAGTACCGCCTTATGCCCGGTTGCAGGCACTGGTAGTTTTGGGCATTACTATATATTGCAGTTAACAGTAGTAAAATGATAAGCAAGCATTTTTTCATAGTGGATATTTATATAGGCGTACTTCTTGCTGCAAATGTTTGTCTTTAATTCTTTTTTGCTGCTTCTGGTTTTTCGGATAATTTTTTCATTTTTTATCGAAATACTTGATAATCAATAGCCTGTCATTTCCGATACTTCCGGTTTGCTTCCGGTTTTTGATCAGAATTTTCAGGATTAAAGAATTTTCTGAATTATGCAAAGGAGCAATAATCTAAGTCCATATTAAAGATAAGCCAAAGGTGTGAGAACTCAAAGAGGAAAAATCTGTGATAAGGCACTTTTCGTGTTATCATAGAAATTTGTTGGCATTATTTTATGCTGTGCGCTTGCTGATAAGCTGCTGTATGCTGGCTATAGATATGAACCGGAATACGAACATAAGCGTAACACCTATGGCCCCTATGGTACATAGCTGCCATACCCACCAGGTAGCCTGCATAAATACAACGACCACGCAACCCACCCCAAGGAGCAGCACCAGATAAGTAACAAGCGCCAGCGCCCATTTTATATTTATTGGCAATTTTATAATGCGTGTAGCAAATAACACGAAGGTCAGGGCAAGGCCCGTCTGCGTAATGAAAGACGTCATGGCGCCGCCTACTGCCTGGTAGCGGGGTATCATGTAGAAGTTGAGGGAGAGATTGACAATAACGCCCACGAAGGCGATAATATTCAGCGTCTTCAGGCTGCCATTGGCGGTGAGCAGGGTAGAATACACATACATGAGGCACCAGCCGGGGAAGGAGGCCATAAGCGTACCGAAGACCACTTTATACCGGGCTGGCATGCCGGGCTGGTTATATAGCGCGCTTTTGTGATACAGCAGCTCCATTATCTCGGCACTAAAGAAGATGCACGATACTGAGATTATGCATGCCATGGGCACCAGCAGGTTCACACATAGCTTTACTATAGAACTCACATCATTCCTCTGCGAGAGCATGCGGCCAAAAAGGGGCAGCAACATGGTAGCAAACATAAGGCCGAGGATATTAGCCATATCCAGCCAGCGGAAACCGGCCACGAATATGCCTGCCTGCTCCTTACCATCGGGCAGTATGCGCTCCATGATCATTACATCGGCCCGGTTGTAGATGCTCATCTGGAAAATGAGCAATGCGTAGGGCAGGCTCTGCACCACTATTTTAAAGATAGTAGGGCCGTGAAAGGTGAATTTCAGCTTTATCTTCCCTATCCTGCGGAGGATGAGGTAGCCTATGACCGCAGATACAAAATAAGATACGACCTGTGCTATAACGAACCACTCAATTTTGAACTGGCGGGCGGCAGGCGGGTAGGTGAGCAGGAAACCGCAGATGAGTATCATGAGCAGCCTGTCAGTAATAGACAATATGCCGTCGGTCTTGAACTTGTGGAGGGCGGATATGTTGCTACGGATAAAGGACACCAGGGCATTGAGCGACTGTATGAGCAGCACGCCGACCAACAGGTGCAGCTCCCAGCCACGGTAGCCTATGGCATAGCCCCATGTGCAGGCCAACAGCATATACACCAGCATGAGCACCAGGCGGGCAGACAGCATGGACGGGAACAGCTCCGGCAGTTTATCAGGATTGGCGGCCACCATGCGACTGTTGTAGCTGCTGAGGCCGAAATCGAGTATGGTCTGGAAAATGATGCTGACGCTGAGGAGCGCCTGGTAGGTGCCGTAGGCGCCGCCGGCAACGGTATTCTGCACATTACGGTCAATAAATAAAACCCATATGGGCTTCACCAGTACATTGACCGCAATGACGAAAAGAATATTTTTAACAAAAAAGCGCCGCATTCACACAATTAACGGGTAATAAAGCAGTAAAAGTATATTTTTGTTGCCATAAGGTATGCGAATAGGTGTAAATACACGTTTACTGTTAAAAGGAAAGCTGGAAGGTATAGGTTGGTTTACTTATCAAACGCTGGAACGAATTGTCCGGGATCATCCTGAACATGAGTTCATTTTCTTTTTTGACAGGCCTTATGATCCCCAGTTCATTTTTGCCCCCAATGTAAAGGCCGTAGTGGTACACCCGCAGGCCCGGCATCCCGTATTATTCTATCTATGGTTTGAGTGGAGCATACCCATGATGCTGCGCAAACATAAAATAGACCTGTTCTTATCGCCGGATAGCTATATGTCGCTGAGCACAAAGGTGCCTACGTGCCTGGTGATCCACGACCTGGCGTTTGAGCATTACCCAGACCATTTTGTGCTGAGCCACCGGCTGTACTGGAGGCATTATTCACCATTGTTTGCCAAGGCAGCAAAACGGATAGCGACGGTATCTACTTTCTCGAAAGAGGATATTGTAAAACAATACCGCATATCGCCAGACAAGATAGATGTGGTATACAATGGCGCGCATGACGAATACAAACCGCTGGGACATGAAGACCGCGAAGCGGTAAAAAATAAATATGCCGACGGGTGCGAATACTTTGTATTTGCCGGTGCCCTGCACCCCCGTAAAAATATAGTGAACCTGCTGAAAGCTTTTATCATTTTCAAAAAACGGCAGCGCACCAATATGAAGCTGGTGATAGCCGGCCGCCTGGCTTGGAAGTATGAAGAGGTGGAGCAGATGAAGGCGGAGATGCCATTTAAAGAAGATGTGAAGTGGGTGGGCTATATGAATGTGGACGAGCTGAGCCAGCTGATAGGCGGCGCTTATACACTGGTATATGCATCGCTGTTCGAAGGCTTTGGTATACCAATACTGGAGGCCCTGCAGTGCGATGTGCCTGCCATAGTAAGTAATACATCCTCTATGCCGGAGGTAGCCGGAGATGCGGCACTGCTGGTAGACCCATCTTCCCCCGAGGACATCGCCGAGAAGATGCACCTGATCTATAAAGATGAAGCGCTGCGCACAAAGCTCATAGCCAATGCCCGCGTGCAGGTAAAGAAATTTGACTGGGAAAAATCTGCCGCCAACCTATGGAAGAGCATGATGAAGTGCGTGGATAAGTAACCATTGCTATCTTTGCATAGCAGTAGCCATCATGTCTGAAATTTTACAACAACATATCGCGAGATTTGTCAACGTACCAAACGTTGACCATGCTGCTATAGCTAGGTTCTTTCAACCACTGGAACTAAAGAAAAAAGAAAACCTGCTGACAGAAGGCAAAGTATGCCACTCTAACTATTTTGTAGAGCAAGGCCTGCTGCGCATGTTCTTTGTAAATGACAAAGGGGTGGAACAGACCATACAATTTGCCCTGGAAAACTGGTGGCTGGCAGACTATACCTCATTCGATAACGGGAAGCCTTCACCATATTATATACAGGCTATTGAAAAATCTGCGGTGCTGGCCATAAGCCGTACTGCCTACGACGAACTGCTGCAACAATACCCTGTTATGGAGCGTTACTTCCGGTGCATACACCAGCGGGCACATGCGGCCGCCCAATTCAGGATCAAAAGCCATTACGATCTTTCGGGAGAAGAGATGTACCGTCAGTTCAGCAACCTCAACCCGCAGTTTGTGCAGCGGATACCTCAATACCTGCTGGCGTCTTACCTGAACATGACACCGGAGTACCTGAGCGAAATAAGGAGCAGGTGAGGATTTCACGTTCGCCGGCAAATTTCTTAAACCAGTTTAAGCAATCAGGATATTGAGTGGTTCTACCTTTGTGTTCCTAAAAACAAAACAATATGGAACAAAGAGTAAACATAGCAACGGTAATGCCGGAAGCCTATAAGGGTATGTATGCATTGATGGCCAGCACGGCGAAATCAACATTAACGCCTATTCAAAAAGAACTGATAAAGATCAGGACCTCGCAGATTAATTCATGCGCTTACTGCCTGAACATGCACACCAGGGACGCATTGAAGGCCGGGGAAACGCAACAAAGGATATTCCTGCTGAACGCATGGAGAGAAACAGACCTGTTCACAGAGGAAGAGAAAGCCATACTGGCCCTGACAGAGGAGGTGACCCTTATAAACAAGGGCGGTGTAACTGACGCCACCTACAAACATGTGGGGCAATTTTTTGATGAGGCGACCATAGCACAGATAATCATGGCCATTGTGACCATAAATGCATGGAACAGGATAGCGGTGAGCACGAAGCTGCCAATTGATTAAGTGGAGCATGAAGCGGACCTAGACTAGTGCAGAAAAAGCGGGGCCTTGTTTCGGGAGCTGGTATTACTTATTCCTGTACGAGCGTTGTTGGTCGGAAAATAAGACCAACAACGGCGGAATGGCAAGAAAGGGTGACCAGGAATTTATCACTTGCATTGCGCTTCAGAAACAACTACCTTCACAAAAAACTAAATACATGAAGAAAATCTTTACGTCTATTGCTATGCTTGTCAGTATGATCGCATTCACAGGGTGCGAGAAGAAAAGTGATACTACCAAGACAACTACTGCTTCAATGACGGCAAATGCAGGGGGACACTCCTTTGCTACCAGTGGAACTATGATCACCGCTGATGTTCAGTCGGGGACCATGAATGTCACCGGGTCGATAACTGCTACGCAAGAATCGATAATACTGATCGTAGACAAAACACCTCCGGCAACCGGTTCATATCCTATCAAGGATTTTACAATTGCTACGTATGGTATCGGTGGAGTCCCGAAAGCCGGTTTATACGGTACCATTACCTTCACATCAATATCTCCTGACTGGGAAGGCACATTCAGCTTTACCTGCACTGACTCGACAAAGATCACTGACGGCAAATTCAAAATCAAAGCACCTTAACAGGCTGACCAGAATATAGCACTACGCAAAAGATAAAGCCCGGCAAAAATGCAGGGCTTTATCTTTTGCTTTTTTAAAGGACCTCCAAATCCGATGAACGCCTGCTGCATTTCAAAGATGTGCTATGAAATTTGTGTTACTAATTGCTCACAAATCTCAGATTAGCCATGCCGGACGAAGCGTCCAGTGTAGTGTCTACACGTAATCCATTACCAACTGTACGAAATCAAAAAATACTATCTTCGTTGATCATCAACATTAGCGACGATTAAGCAATGGACAACCCGTGCAAAAAGATATTACTGGTGTTTGCGCTGATCTTTATGTCCACTTTTGGCTTCAGCCAACCAGGGCAGATCAGGGTCAGGTTCATTGGCAATTGTGGTTTGTATATGACCGATGGAACATCGAATATTTACTTTGATTTTCCATATAAGTCAGGTGCGTTTGGCTATATGAAATATGACCGGTCTGCACTGGACAGTATAAAAGACAATTCGGCTTTCCTGTTTACGCACCGGCACCCGGACCATTATTCCAAAAAGCTGGTGAATAAATTTAACGGGAAGGCATACGGGCCATGGAATAAAGCTGAACTGGAAAAGCTCAGCAGTTCGATACCCGGTTTTTCTATACAACCTTTTAAAACCAAACACAGGTTTGCGTCAAAACACAATTCGTATCTGGTGACCTGGCACGGCAAGAGAATATATATTTCGGGCGATACGGAACATGCAGACACTATAGCTGCGGTACACGGTATTGATTGGGCATTCGTGCCCTCGTGGATAGTAACAGATGCATGGGAGAGGCAGCTAAAAATTGATACCAAAAAAATTGCGGTATATCATCTTTACCCCAATGAACAATTCAATGTAGACAACCCCGAGAAAATCATTTTACTGGACAAGCAAGGCAAAGTAATAGATATCGCTTATTAAGTACTTTTATAAAAAGCAACTTATGGACAATACGAGAGTATACAGAATGGCATTTTCAAGTGTTTATCCGTTGTATATAAAAAAGGTGGAGCGGAAAGGGCACACAAAAGAAGAGGTGGACACTGTCATTTTCTGGCTAACGGGCTACAATCAAAAAACGCTGCAACAACAGATAGACAGGAACACGGATTTTGAAACCTTTTTCGCAGAGGCGCCGAAAATGAATCCTAATGTTTCAAAGATAACGGGGTTGATCTGCGGGTATCGCGTGGAGGAAATTGAAGACCCTGTTATGCGAAACGTGCGCTACATGGATAAGCTGGTGGATGAAGTGGCTAAGGGGAAGGCAATGGAGAAGATTTTAAGGAAATAAGAAGCCGAACCTTAAAAACAACAGAATATCGCGGAACTCTTTGAATGTCGTCGGAGACCGAGGCATATTTTTAATGACATACTGCTAACTATTTCCAACGCACTTTTGTTTATAAATACAAAAGGCTAATTTGCCATACACTATATAAAGAAGTATTGTGCGAACTGTACAGAAACTATTTACTTATACCAGGACTTCTGACATAAAGACTACTCACGTGTTTCTCTTCCTTTGGGTAGTAACCTTTCTTTTATACTTACCGGCCTATGATGCAGGCAAATCGGGTGACTATTATATGGAATGGGTAAGACGGGTGCAGGAACATGACACATGGTATTGCCTCACAGCCCCTTACGGGGATAGCCTGTACTATTCCATCCTTATGTTCATGATCTTGTGTTATAAGTGCTTCGGCCTGTCGGCCTGGGCAGGGCATCTGCTGGCCATCACGTCTCATGTAGCAGCAGCTACTACATTGTATCTTATACTGAGGAAATTATTTATAGCATCTGCACTGAAAAATGCGCTATTCATGTCTCTGGGTACTGCATTATTTTTCTGCATTAGTCCATATAACACAGAGATAATCGTTCATGAACATTGCTATGCATATACGATATCCTTTTTACTGCCACTGCTCACAGTGCACCTTACACAAAACTTCATTTTAACGCAGCGTGCAGTGTATGCCTGGCTGGCTGGTGCCATATTCTTCATTTCCTGCTATGGGATGGAAATATTCTATATAGTGCCTTGCCTCTGCTGTACACTTTTATTGTATCACTTTTTCATATTGAAGTGTGATCAGAAAATACTCCGCAAAACCATACTGTATATCATCATACCCCAGGTGGTGATCTTCTCCGTGTATCTGCTGCTGCTACATAAAATAACCGGGCATTTTTTCGCACACAGAGTCAATGAAAAAATGGACCATATCCGTTATTACCTGCTCTCCACTTCTCCAAAAAGGCTGTTCTATGCTGCCTTTATGGGAAGATTTTTTCCGGAACAGACCAGAGATGCTGTAAACACTTTTTTTGATTCTCCATACGGGATGTGTTCATTCGGAGCATTTATAGGCGTACTAACCATATATGTATTGGTACAGTTCAGAAAATTCGGGCCCTCATCAAAGGTGGTGGTTTTACTATGCCTCTGGGTGATGGCAGGGCTCTTTATCACAGCTACATCATTCTTCCCTTATACCGGCTATGTAAGTTACGACCGGTATATCTATATGACTCAGCCTTTTATTTTTGCAATACTGTTTATCCTGATCAATGATCTGTCGTCGCCACTCTTGAAATATGCTCTTATAACCTGCTACGGTTCGATCAGCGCATGCTGCCTCTTAATGGTAAATAACCAGTGGCGTCTCTCTTCAAATGTAATAAACAGCCTGATGGCAAAATTTCCGGTAAGAAATGACGGAAGGGTTATCTTATTATTGAATGTACCCAATGATCTGAACAGTATATTAATGATAGGTGCACGACCTATGGAGTTTTACGATCCTTGGAGCTCTTTTAAATTGACCTATAATTATGAGCATACAACTAAAATAACAGATCCTGTTTGTGATATTGCCGCTTTCAGCATGAAAAAGGTGAGCGATGGCGCCCATGTAAGAGTGATGAATGACAGTGTGCTGGACGTAACCCTGAACGAAAAACAAAGAAAATGGATGCAGTATTTTAATACCGCCCACTCTATTGATAATTACGTATATCACATGGATATGACCGACACCAATGCTATGTACCGCTTAACACTGAAACATCCTGCGGAGCGCTATGTAATATTATATACAGTAGGGAGCCAGTGGAAAGAGGTCAATATGAATTACAGGGAGGGGGACCAGTTCTGACCACATCCGATACTCAACAATCAGCTTCAAAAAGAGAGCCTACGGCAGGGCAAGGTTCTGTTCAAATATTTCCAGGTGATGGTCTGTAAAATCGAGATGAGTGACGAACCTTACCAGGTGCTTACCGAATGCAACACATTTTATGCCTTTGCCAGCCATTGCTGCAATGAAGTCTTTTGCCAGCATATCGCCTGCTAATTCAAAGATGACGATATTGGTAGTGATGGGGTAAACAGATTTTACAAAGCTCTTTTTTGAGAGTATCTCTCCTATGGACTTTGCCCGCCGATGATCATCTCTCAGCCTGTCAATATTATTGTCCAGCGCATAGATGCCTGCGGCCGCAAGGAAGCCTGCCTGCCGCCAGCCACCGCCCATTACCTTACGGAAGCGTCGTGCTTTTTTGATGACCTCGTTAGTCCCTAACAAAAGCGACCCTACCGGGCAACCCAAGCCTTTAGATAAACAAATGGAAATGGTGTCGAAAACGTCGCCATAGTCTGCAGGTGTTTCGCTTGTTTCCACAAGGGCATTAAAGAGCCTGGCTCCGTCAAGATGGAGTGTAAGACCATTTTCGATACAGACCTTCTTTATCTTCCTGATCTCGTTGAAATCGTAAATGCTTCCGCCACCCTTGTTCATCGTGTTTTCGAGGGAGACCATCCTGGTAACCGGCTGATGGACATCTTCTGCATTATTGATGGCATTCTGTACCTGCTCCGCAGTGATGCGTCCCAGGTCGCCAGCCAATGTTTTAACCGAAGAAAAGGCATTTAAGGCAATGCCACCGCCCTCATAGAGAAAAATATGTGACAACTGATCACAGATAACCTCGCTGCCCGGCTGACAGTGCACCCTGATGGCAAGCTGGTTGGTCATAGTACCGGACGGACAAAATAAAGCGGCCTGCATACCAAACATAGCTGCTGCTTTTTGTTCCAGCGCGTTTACGGTAGGGTCGTCACCAAAAACATCATCGCCCACTTTTGCTTCCAGCATAGCCTGCAGCATAGCAGATGAGGGCCTTGTAACGGTATCACTTCTTAAGTCAATGATAGTAGCATCCATATTATATCAGTCGAATAATCGGTCGGGTTACAAATATAATCGGTCTGCGGGAAATAAGATGCTATGATCGGTTGGGATCATTGTGGGATCACATTCTTTCAACGATCTCTTTAGCTATGGTATTAAACGCGTCAAGAGATGTAGTAGCCGTTACCTTATTTACTTTCATGCGTATCATCTTATTTCCTTTACGCGCCATGATGAAGTAAAAGTTTTGCCCGTCGGTATGGAACCATGCTTCATCGCCCACACCTGTAACGGATTTGGCCCCGTTCTTTTCGTTGGTTGTTTTATAGTACGCCAGTAAATCATGCGCCGTGGAGGCATTGCTGTACTGCTCGTACATAAAATAGATATTCCCTGTCTTCCCGCTTTTTTTATCGGTGTTATTGGCAATATAGCTGCTTTGAAAAATAGTAGTGTCTGCCCGGGTACTGGTGGAACTATCGGACAAATGGGCAGGCTCGCCGAGTATTTTTTCTGCATCTGCCTGGCTGAAGATTTCCTGCATGTCAGCATCTGCTTCATCCATGAGCAAACCGGTTGCCGTTGCCTTCACAGTACCGGCTATATTTAGCGTTTTATTTCCTGTTGATTGCCCACAAGCCGAAAGGCAGGTAACAATGATGATAAAACAGCAGAGCTTTTTCATACGTGGTATATTTTGCCGCTTATAAAGTTAGAGGTTTGGGATATACCGGGAACTGGTTTATTGAAGGGGAGACGCTGTTATTCTGTTTTACGCAAGAGGAACTTAGCAGCAAGATCTCTATGAAAACACTATAAATAAATGGATTAAATAACTACCTTTATAATATAAATTATACCTATGAAACCTATATTGCTAATAGTACTTTTGTTACCTGTGTTTGCGCAGGCGCAAATTATAAACATGTTTGCCGGAAATGGCGCTCCAGGTTATAGCGGGGACGGCGGACCTGCCACTGCTGCGAATTTGACGGGGCCGAACATGGCACGCCCTGACCAAGCAGGTAACATTTACATCGCTGATCTTTTTAATAACTGTATTAGAAAAGTCAATGCGGCCGGCACAATAACTACTGTTGCTGGTTCTGGTTCAACTGTACATAGCGGCGACGGCGGACCGGCAACTGCAGCCGGTGTGTATGAGCCTAGAAGTATTGCAATTGACATTGCCGGAAATATTTATTTTCCCGAAAATTATCATTTTGGATATGCACCTTTTTTGAGAAAGGTTGATACAGCGGGTATTATATCCACAATAGCAGGAACAGGAGTCTATGGCTATAGTGGTGATGGGGGGCCCGCTACTGCGGCAACTTTTGAATATATAGCTGATGTAGTTATTGATAGGTTTAAAAATATATACCTTGTTGATGATGGCGCAGCAGTTGTAAGAAGAATAGATACCGCAGGTATCATTACTACCATTGCGGGAACCGGAGTAAGAACCTTTAGTGGGGATGGCGGACCTGCAACTGCAGCTGGAATAAATGCTCTCGCAATAGCAATTGATACGAGTGGAAACATTTATATCGCCGATTATGATAATTACCGTATCAGAAAAGTGAACTCCTCAGGTATTATTTCCACCGTTGCCGGAAATGGCACATCCGGCTATGGCGGTGATGGTGTGCCTGCAACATCTACAGGGTTATCAGCTCAAAGTGTAGCAGTAGATACGCACGGGAATATTTATATTTCCGACGCGTTGAACTATCGCATAAGGAAAGTAGATGCTTCCGGTATCATAACTACCATTGCAGGTAATGGATCCCCAGGTCATACAGGTGATGGAGGCCCAGCAACAGCAGCTGAGTTATTTCAGCCCTTTGGAGTAGCGGTTGATTATGCAGGTGACTTTTACATTTCAGATCCTAATTCTAACTATGTACGAAAAGTATCAATTCCCACACTGCCAGCATTCTCATTAAGTTCGGACTCTGTTTGTCAAAACAGTTGTATTACATTGATCAATACGAGTACAGGGCATATAGACAGTCTTAAATGGCAGGTTTATGGGGATACAACCTTGTACCCTGGCAAGGATACAATAACCGCATGCTTTCAGTCATCTGGTATAGATAGCGTAAAGCTGTATGTATATAATGCCGGGTTGGTAGATTCTTCAACACAGATAGTAACTATAAAACAACTACCGCACCCAAAGCTTATAGACACGCTCGAGTGTGGATTGTATGTACCCGATATTTACAAAAGCTACAATTGGTACGTATTTGATTTTTGGCTTCCGGGAGGATTACCATCTGCTATGGGAAACACAACTTATTACACGGCGAGCACCTCGAGCAATTACGCGTATGTTGTTGTTGACTCTAATGGATGTATCGGCAGATCAGATACTGCGGCCAGATGCGTGGAGGCGGTTAACACAGTAGCCAATCCGGGTCCAACTATAACCATCTTTCCCAATCCTGTTAGTGCAACTCTGACTATCACCTCCACAGATAAAATATCCAGCGTATCTGTGAGCAACCTGATAGGACAGACGTTATACAATTATCAGTACCATAATCTACAGGTACAAGTTGATGTTGCAGAATTGCCCACAGGTGTTTATATTGTCAGGATAAATGATACCGAGATCAGAAAGTTTGTGAAGCAATAGTCCTTTCAATCATAACAATAGTTTTCAGTAATATCACTAACGGATAGAATGTCATTGTTGATAAAAGCTTGAAATTGTTGCCAGACACGCCTAAATTATACTTATGACCTGCAGGGTGAACAAATACACCTTTCATGGATTCAATGCCTTTTTGAATAAATTATACCCGCGCACTTACCGGCAGGTAAACAAAGAACGTTGCGCCTTTGCCTAATTCGCTGGTAGCGGAAATGAAGCCGTGGTGGTTCTCTGCTATTTTTTTGCATAGCGCGAGGCCTATGCCGGTGCCTGCATAGTCCTGCTTGCCGTGCAGGCGCTGAAATAATGAAAAGATGGTCTTGCTGTATTGCTCCTCAAACCCGATACCGTTGTCGCTGAATGTGAGCTGGTAATAGTCCTGATCTGCCAGTGTTTTTGGTGCGTCGGCTATCTGGTCCTTTTTTACAATGGTGCAGTTTATTTCTATAACCGGGGTTGTCTTAGAAAATTTTAAAGCATTGCTGATAAGATTGGAAAACAACTGCCCGAGCTGAATACGGTTGCCCGTTATTACGGGCAGAGCCCCGCTGCGTATCACTGCTTTTTTCTCTTCTATCAGCAACTCAAAATCTTCTTTGGTCTCCGTTACGAGGGCATCCAGGTTTACCTCGCCTAAGGCAGATGAATCGTCTTTGTCTTTTGCCAGCCTGCTGTAGTTCAGTAATGACCGCACCAGTTCGGCCATTCTTTTGGCTGACTGGTCCAGTTTTTTGAAATATTTTTCAGCAAATGCTTTGTCGTCGTAGTTGTCTTTAATGAGCTCTGCAAATGTCTGTATCTTTCTTAGCGGCTCCTGCAGGTCGTGAGATGCTACGTAGGCAAATTGTTCCAGCTCGCTGTTCTGTATCTCCAGTTCTGCGGTATAGTTGGCCAGTTTTTCCTCTGCAATTTTCTGCTGTGTCAGGTCGCGGGTCACTTTTGAAAAACCTATTACATTGCCCTCCTTGCCATGCAAGGCTGTAATGGTGACACTGCCCCAGAATTTTGTTCCGTCTTTCCTCAGGCGCCATCCTTCCAGTGCAGCCCTGCCGGTATCTCTTGCCAGTTTCAGCAATCTCTGTGGCAGGCCGATCGCCTTATCTTCTTCAGTATAGAATATCTCAAAGCTCTTTCCTATTACCTCTTCACTTCTGTATCCTTTTATTTTCTCAGCGCCCACATTCCAGTTCTCAATGATACCCCCGGCATCCAAAAGAATGATCGCATAATCCTGAACCTCTGCTATCATCTGGTGATACCGTTGCTCACTCAACCTCAGCTTGTCGTCGGCTATTTTTTTGTCTGTCAGGTCTCTTGTTACTTTACTAAACCCGATGACATTATCATCTTCATCGTGCAGTGCAGTAATAGTGATGCTTCCCCAAAAATGGCTGCCATCCTTTCTTTTCCTCCACCCTTCCTGTGCAGCCCGTCCTGTGTCCCTGGCCTCTTTCATCAGCTTGCCGGGCAGGTCGTTTTCAAGGTCTTCCGCCAGGTAAAATATACTGAAGTGCTTACCCAGGATCTCTTCTTCGCTATACAATTTGATCTTTTGAGCGCCCCTGTTCCAGTTTTGAATAAAGACTTTATCATCCATTATTATTATGGCATAATCCTGGATCTCTTCTACCATCTTCTGATAAAGAAGACCTTTACTTCCTAATGAATTGACGTTCAAATGTTCTTCGCTCATGGTCGTTTTTGGGCAAGGTCAGCTGTTTGTTTCGGGAACTATTGCAAATATTGCAGCCAATCTTTCTTTAAGTTCACTGATCTTTGTTGGCTTGATAATAAAGTCGCTTATACCCATTTTTTTACATTCTGCAAGCGAAGTTCGTTCGGCTGTTGTAGAATACATAAATATCATGGTATTGTTCAGCCGCTCTATTGCTCTTAATTCTTTCAGGCATTCAATGCCGTTCATTTTCGGCATATTTACATCAAGAAAAATGTAATCGGGAGTATAATCATTGTCTGCAGTCAACATGGCAATCGCGTCAACACCACTGCTGACCGTTTTACCGTTAACCTGATCGCTGACACTGTTAAGGCACATTAAAAAGATCTCCTGGTCATCTTCATCGTCGTCAATAATCAGACATTCCCGCATTTTTTGCATGGCAATAGAATTTTTTTTCTTGTCAGGCAGATGAACACAAAATTAAAATCACTTCTTGTAAAAATACTTAAAAAATGCAACGTGCGCCCATGATATATTTTCTTACCATGACAGCAAATAACAGTACATATAACCTCCTGCCTGTCACCAACTTCTGTTACACTTCTATTGTTTTGGGTTGCACTTCTGTATCGTGATTAGCTATAGCCTCTATGCAATTCTTATCCTCACTCATTTCCTTTACCCACTTTAATGAGGATACGACCTTTTTCTTATCTACCTGCACACCAGGGAGTATCATTTGCTCCCACGATTTTTTAGCATAACCAGTGTCGCTTGCGAGCAATAAAAATTTATCGCCCGACTTA
>JAOQAP010000198.1 GCA_025963465.1 Flavipsychrobacter sp. | reverse complement strand
TCTTCGCCATCCGCATTACAGATGATGGCGAATAGGTAGTTATCAGCGAGTGGATACCGAAGCAGGCTATCGGGTAAATAAAATATAATTGTATCCAGAAATTCTGGTAAGCGCCATAGGTTGGTTTGTCCAGGTGATGAGAGTAATACAATAGTATCACCAGGGTTGCCATTTAAGGGAAGAACCTGATAATAAAAATGAAAAAGGAATTACTGAAAAAGGAATTACTCTTAAGTGTAGATGAAGAAGTAGATCCTGTCATATTACGTAGTTATTTTTCTTTTTTTCGAGATGTAAAATCTGCGAATAGTACGCTATTTAAAGACTTTTATGACGAAGAAAAAATGGAAAAGAACAAGCAAGATGATAGGATCTACTTCTTCATCTACACTTTTGTCTTTGCAAAAGCATCACATTCCTCCTTGTTTAACTCTTTGATGACCTTAGCAGGATTGCCGCCTAATACACAGTACCCGTCCGGAAAACTTTTAGTAATAACCGCCCCCGCGGCAGCAATTGTAAAATCGCCAAGCTTCACCTGTGGCAGAATAATAACGCCCATACCTATCCAGCAAAATCTGCCTATCTCTATCGGAGCACCCGGTATATGTTTTGTATTATCAATAAGGTCATGATTAGCCGAGATGATGCCAACATTGGGCCCAAGGTTACTATAGTCGCCCACCACTATGCCGTTCATCCCGTTTATATACATTCCCGGTGAATCGCCCGGCCATACGCCCTTACCTTTCTTTATTTTATGGCCGTTATGAATGGTGCTGGTATGGTGTACAGCCCATTGCGCACTGGTATTCTGCCTCAGCAATCTCCTGAACAGGAAATCGCGCAGGTAATACCCTATGCTCATGTCTGGTCTCATGCCCAGCATTCCTTTCAGTCCGCTCATGCAGTTTTATTATTTTCTTCTTTTTTCTTCATCATAGGATAAAAAGAACCTACGACCAACAGGATAAGCAATATGCTACAAACCATGGTTACCTTCTGTGGCTTGTAAAAACTGTCGGGCCTGAAGTGGAATTCAATATTATGAGCTCCTGCCGGTACTTTTATTGCACGCAGCACATAGTCTGCTTTCATGATCGGAGTTTCCTTGCCATCCACATATGCCTTCCAGCCTTTAGAATAGTAGATATCCGAGAATACAGCAAGCCCTTCTTTTGAATTATTTGAGCTGAAAGAAATGTCATCCAATCCGTACTTCGCAAGCTTCATATAAGCGCTACTGTCCTTACCAAATGCATAGTTACCTATATCATTTTTAAATGTAGTACGCATGACAGCGGTCTTCTTAGGGTCAAAAGCATTTGGTACCACACCTGTATCTCCCAATGATGGTGCATTCAGCCCATCCATTTCTTCATCTGCAGTATTGGCCCATTTTATCTCATCTACAAACCATGCATTACCACAATGTGTAGGGTTCGGTATTACCTGTGGCGCGCTTTTCTGCCCGCCAACTATTATGTATTTAGTATTGAGCATGTTTAGCACCTGGCTGTTATATCCCCTGCTCATTTGCCTTTCTATCAGGTCCTGGTATATTTCCATTTTTGCCGGGTGGTAGCCACCTACACATTTATGAAAGTATGCCTGTACTGCATCATTATAAGTATCCTTGCTAAGATCCAGCACACGGTAATAAGGGTCCGGGTCAGCCAGTATTTGTTTATCCACCTGCCTTGGTTCAAAGGCTGTTTCATCGTTACCCTCTACATAATTTGTTTCGTTCAGGTAATCCAGCGACACAGGCACAAGGTCTATGACCATAATAAGGCCAAGGCCTGCAATAAGTACCACAGACTTGATCTTATCTTTAAGGAAAGCCCATAGCAAACCGGCTGCAATAAGGATATAGACAGCGCTCTTTATACCACTGCTCATTGCCAGCGATATACGGTCTTCTTTCAGCAGTTTCACCATCTCAGGTTGCATCCGCGCATCAGAGCCCCCGGTAAAATCGAAGAACATACTGCCGCCTACACCCAGCAACAGGCAAAGCCCTGCTGTTATGCCGGCTGCTATTTGCAGTTGCTTCATCACTCCCGGGTCGTCCTTCCTGTTGATCACTTCCTGTACGGCCCATATGCCCAGCAACGGGAACAGGAACTGGGGAATAACAAGGGACATAGATGGCGTCCTGAATTTATTGAGATATGGCAAATGGTCAAAAAGGAAATAATTAAAGCCCTCAAAGTTCTTACCCCACGACATGATGATGCATAAAGCACTGGCACCAAGTATCCACCATTTATGCGGTGAGCGGATAACGATAAGACCAAGAACAAACAGGAAACATACTACCGCGCCAAAATATACAGGGCCGCTGATGAATGGCTGCGGACCCCAATATAAAGGCAACTGCTCTGCATTGCCACCTATTGCTTCCAGTGTCTTAGGGGCTTTGCTGGCTTGTTCTCCTGAAGAACCTCCATACAAATAAGGGATCATCAGGCAGAATGTTTCACCTATACCATTGCTCCACCTGAATGCATATTCTTTATCAAGGCCACCATTTGCTTTCTTATCATGACCGGAAAGCTCACTGCCTCCTCCCCTCATGGTCTCTTTGGCATACTCCTCTGTAGTAAGTATGGTGCTCAGGCTTGGCGCTATGCCCAATGCCATTGATCCCGCAGCTATGGCAGCAGAAATAAGAAATTGCTTTATCCTGCCTTCTTTTATGGCTATGAACAGCATAGCCACGCCAAAGCAACCAAACATGATGAACGCATAGTAGATGACCTGGAAGTGATTATTAGTAAATATCAGCGAACAGCTTACGCCCAGGAGTGCAGCACCAGTTAGCCATTTTTCTTTGAACACCAGGTATAGCCCTGCCATAGCAGCAGGCAGGTAGGCAAGGGTCATCATCTTCGTGTTGTGCCCCACAGCTATTATTATGGCATTATAGGAAGAGAATGTATAAGCAATTGCCCCTACCATGCTCAGCCATTTATTTACCCCCAGCACACGCATGAGTATATAAAAACATAGCATGGCTATGAAAAAGAAAGAAGCAGGATCCCCTACCTTATTTAGTATATTTTGTATATAAGAAACGTAATTTGTATTTGTTGCACCTACATAAGTAGTATAAGTTGGCATACCACCAAACATACTATTTGACCATAATACATCCTTACCTGTAGAATCATGGTAAGCCATGCCCTCACGGGCCATACCCTGCCACGATATATTATCATGCCTGTACAGTTTCTTGCCTTCCAGTTGAGGATAACAATACGCCAGCGATACAATGATAAAGCATACAATGGCCAGGATGTCTATCCTGTATTTCTTAAGATCAAATTGCATAATGTGCCTTTTTAGCGAAACAAAAATAAACCTTCTATCCGCTTATGAAAATTAAAAGGAAAAAAACATTTGTAAAATAACGTCAATCCCTGATACCAAGTATCTGATACCTGGTTAATAATGGTTAATAATATACGGGGCAAATAGCATTGAATCAGCAGATATCTGACATATTGGACCGATAATGCCAATCACAATACATACCAGCCAATAATTATACGTCAATACGCTATCCACTTTTCGCCATTTAACTTACTTTTGCCTCCCCACTCAGGGAAAACGCACACATGCTACCAAAAGAACTTTTACTTAAGGCATACCGGCTCATGATGACCGCAAAGGCCATGGCTGATATTTACGATGCCAACAGGCCTATTTGCAAATACGTACATAGTACATCGCGCGGACATGAGGCTATACAATTGGCAACAGGCTTTTTATTACAGCCATGCGATTTTGTAAGCCCTTATTACAGGGATGAAAGCCTGATGCTGGGAATGGGCTATCGTCCATATGAACTGATGTTGCAATTATTGGCCAAGGGTGATGACCCATTCACAGGTGGCCGTGCTTACTATAATCACCCTAATATCCGCAGGGAAGGTTTTCCCGGCATTATACACCAGAGCAGCGCTACTGGTATGCAGGTCATTCCTACTACCGGCGTAGCACAAGGCATTCAATACAGGGAGAAACAAAAACTATCGGACTACCCGGTTCCTCCCGTAACAATATGTTCACTAGGCGATGGCAGCGTTACTGAGGGCGAAGTGAGTGAAGCATTCCAGTTTGCGGTGCTGCACCAGCTACCTATTATATACCTCGTTCAGGACAATGACTGGGGCATATCTGTAAGCAGTGATGAGGCTCGCACTATGGATGCTTATGAGTTTGCAGCAGGCTTCAAGGGCATGGAGCGTGTGCGTGTAAATGGCAGCGATTTTACCGATTCCTATAACACAATGCAGTACACTATAGAATGGGTACGCGAGAACCGCAGACCTATACTGGTACATGCAAAAGTGCCTTTATTAGGGCACCACACATCCGGTGTGCGCAAAGAATGGTACCGAACCGCGGAAGACCTTGCAAAACATTATGTAGACGACCCCGGCCCTAAGCTGAGAAAGACATTGCTGAGCCTGAAAGAGGTAACAGAGGCGGAGTTGGATAAAATAGAAGAAGAAGAAAGAATATTCGCCCAGGCAGAATTTGATGCTGCCGTAGCCGCCCCGGAACCTGACCCTGCAACTGTTGCAGACCATGTGTATGTGCCTACCCCGGTTACAGAAGAGAAAGGCAACCGTTGTCCTGCCGGCAGGGAAAAGGTAGTGATGGTAGATGCAGCATTACACGCTGTGGAAGAAATATTACAGGACCATCCAGAAGCATTATTTTACGGACAGGACGTGGGCAAGCGCCTGGGCGGTGTGTTCCGCGAGGCAGCTACCCTTGCAGATAAATTTGGCGACAACCGTGTGTTCAACATGGCTATACAGGAAGCTTACATAGTAGGCTCTACCGCAGGTATGAATGCCGTAGGACTCAAGCCAATAGTAGAAGTACAATTCGCAGATTACATTTACCCGGGCCTGAACCAGCTGGTAACCGAGATCAGCAAATCGTGCTACCTCAGTTGCGGTAAGTTCCCTGTGTCTATGATATTGCGCGTACCTATCGGTGCATATGGTGGTGGTGGCCCTTATCATAGTGGTAGCGTGGAAAGCACGCTGGCTACAATAAAAGGAATTAAGATAGCCTACCCAAGCAATGCAGCCGACATAAAAGGACTGATAAAAGCAGCCTTCTATGATGGCAACCCCGTAGTAATGCTGGAACACAAAGGCCTTTATTGGAGCAAGGTGCCCGGTACCGAAGAAGCAAAGACCATAGAACCTGACCGTGACTATATTCTCCCATTCGGCAAAGGTGCAGTAGTGCAGGAAGCAGACCAGGATAATATTGACAATGGTGCGTCGCTGTGCATCATCACTTATGGCATGGGTGTGTACTGGGCTAAGAACGCTGCAAAGCAATACCCCGGCAGCGTAGAGATAATAGATCTCCGCACTATATACCCTCTGGACGAAGAGCTGGTCTATAAGACAGTAAAGAAGCATGGCAAATGTATAGTGCTGACCGAAGAACAGCTACGCAACTCATTCTGCGAAGCGCTTGCCGGCCGCATAGCCCAAAACTGCTTCAAACAACTGGATGCACCTGTACAGACCATTGGTTCCATGGACCTGCCTGCAGTACCTATGAATATGGGCCTGGAAGCAGCCATGTTGCCAAATGCAGACAAGGTTGCAGATAAGATCGGCGAACTGCTCAGATGGTAGTTTGGTGCTTTTTAGTAAGTACGATATACCATTTTGAGTATGTTATTGAATGTACCATTCGCGGGGGTTCCATAAGTGACATCGGTACTTACTGAAATGACAGCGCTATCTTTTGCAGGATAATAACCCAGTTCAGCGAAAGCTTCCAAGTCTGTTTGTTTGTAATAGTGTATGTAGTCGGTGGTCTTCATATTCATCGGTAAGGTAAGATTACCGAAAGTAACATTACTGCTTCCCATTCCTGAAACACTGAATGTCGTATCTCTCTGCGATGATGAATCAGACTCAACTGTTTTATTATTCAGGCTATCTATCGTCGTTGAAATCTGATATCTGGCGTAATGCCACCGTTTCGTTTTAAAGTCTTGCTTCTTTTTGCAACTTATAGCAACCAAAAGAAGGCAAAAGAACGCGGATAATACAAGGACTTTCGTATGGCAATTCATAGTAGTAAGGTTGTGGAAAATATAGATACAATCAACAAATATAGTGCCAAATCCATAGCGCAGAATTAAAATATTAACCCGTCAATGTAAAAAATTACGGACATTTCGTATACTTTTATTACTTTGGCGCTCTCAATTATAATAGGAATATGAAACTGAATGCTGTTATGCTTACCGCCCTCTTGCTGTCGGCGGCTCCCGCTTTTTCGCAGACGGTGTATAATCAATACCCATGTGCAGAGTGTGCGGTCTATGACAATAATGGTACTGACCTCAGGGGCTTTATTAACAGCAACAAAGACCAGTTGATGGCAAGGGGTGGCAAGGTAAATGAATACTCCAATAACACATGGGGCTACCTGCAGATAAAAAATGCACACGTACCTTCTGTAGACAAACAGGGCAACCTGAACTACTACCAATCTATGGACGTAACGCTGGCCATGTACAAGACGCTGGATGGCGGCCTTGCTACATGGATGGCCCGCGAGACCAACGCACCACAAGGCCCGCTGGTGTATATAAAAACAAACGACGAAGGCAAACTGGGGTTGGAGAATGTGAAGTACACGAAGATCACCCACGACCTGGAGATGAAGAAATTTGCGCTTGTAGAATACTATAACGACACCTACAACGACAGGGACTATGACAACCTGCTGAAGAACTACATACTCCTGAAAAGCGGCTCTATCAAAGACCCTTCAGGGTTTAAGACAGTGATAGAATTTTATGACAACTTCCTGTCAAAGTTTACCTACCTCAGCGACCCTACTCTGGAGACAAAATCATTCGTTACCTTCCTGTCTGTTAACGGCACTAAGTACGTAGGTTACTTCAACATCATCAACTCCAAGCTTGCAGGCCATCTCAATCCTTACAAAGTAGAGTATGAAGCAGACAGGCCTGTACTGGTTAATAGCATCTTCAAAAAGCTGAAAGGCAATATTGTTTACATCTATGGCGATGATACTTTCGGTATGGATCCGGAGATGGTAAAATATGCAAGAGAAAACAACATAAAGCTCAAACACTGGAAGACTACAGCTACCAAGAAATTCAATGATAAATAAGTAGTCTCCTTACATAAAATAATCACTTCAAAGCCCTTATCTCCATGATAAGGGCTTTTTATTTTATACAAATACAGTACTTATTCCATATACTGAAATGTACTAACAATTCATCCGCAAAGATTTGCAGGTACGTGGATAAGTTTCCACGTTTCTGCTCCGTTTTATTGCCAATATCTTGCTAATTTCACTCCAAACATTTAATCAAGTACGCATGAAAGTAATGATAATAATGGGTTCGCAGACAGACGAAAATGTAATGCAGGAATCCGTAAAATGGCTCAATTGGTTTGGCATTGAGAACAACATGATCGTAGCATCTGCACACCGCAATCCTGACAAGGTTCGGGAGCTGATGGTTACCGCTAAAGACAATGGATATGGCGTGATAATAGCAGCAGCCGGTATGGCAGCAGCGCTACCGGGCGTATGCTCTGCATACACATCGCTGCCCGTGCTGGGCGTGCCTTTGGACGGTGGACTGCCAGGCGGCATAGATGCATTGTATAGCATAGTGCAGATGCCTGCAGGCTTACCAGTTGGTACACTCGCGGTTGGCAAAGCAGGTGCAAGAAATGCTGCAGCATTAGCAGCACGCATCATTGCACTGGCAGACCCTAAAATAGCTGCTAAAGTAGAAGAGTTCAAAGCGAACGAATACAGGATCTGATAGCGTTGCAGCACTGTCATCACCATGTCTTATTAATGCTTACAACGGCTTAACAGTTTCATAATAACGAGTTTGGCAAGCAATTTGTACATTTAATTGTATCACTAAAACCAACTAACCTTGACAGAAGCTATCATTAACCTCGAGACTGTAAATCCGATAGAGTTCTTCGGAATCAATAACAGCAAATTTGAGATCCTGAAACGAAAGTTCCCGCTGCTGAAGCTGCTTTCCAGGGGCACGCAGATAAAGATATCGGGACAGCCTGATGAGGTTAATGCCGCACAGGTGAAGATAGGACAGATCATACAATACCTGGAACGAAACGGCCACCTGTCCGAAAACTACTTCTCCAAGATACTCGGTGACGATGAACAGGGAGAAATAGTAAACGAAGACCCTGCCAATAATGACATCCTCGTATTTGGCCCCAACGGCAGAGTGATACGCGCCAAAACGCAGAACCAGAAGCTGATGGCACAGGCGTCTGAAAAGAACGATATCATCTTTGCAATAGGTCCTGCCGGTACAGGTAAAACATATACGGCAGTAGCGCTTGCAGTAAGGGCACTTAAGAACAAAGCAGTACGCAAGATCATCCTCACCCGCCCTGCGGTGGAGGCCGGCGAAAGCCTCGGCTTCCTGCCCGGCGACCTGAAGGAAAAGATAGACCCGTACCTGCGCCCGCTTTATGATGCACTCGATGATATGATACCAAGCGACAAGCTGAACTATTATATGTCAAACCGCATCATAGAGATAGCTCCTCTCGCCTACATGCGCGGCCGCACACTGGACAATGCGTTCATCATATTGGATGAAGCGCAAAACTCTACGGACCTACAGCTGAAGATGTTCCTTACCCGTATAGGCTCATCTGCCAAGGCCATCATTACCGGCGACCTTACGCAGATAGACTTACCAAAGAACCAGAAATCCGGCCTTATAAAGGCTACCCGAATACTACAGAACATAGAGGGCATAGCCCAGATAAAACTGGACGAAGCGGACGTAGTGCGCCACAGGCTGGTAAAAATGATCATTCGTGCTTACGATACCGATCAGGCACGCGAAGAAGAACTGGAAGAAAAACGCGCAGCCCGCAGGGATGCTCAATAATTACAATTCATTCGTTTAAAGCCAATGATAGATATCTATCATTGGCTTTTTTATGTTTTGTTACCATTATCATCATAATTTATAATCAATATGTTATTTTAACTTTTGATTTCAAATAGTTTTTACTACTTTTCCGCTCTATTTACAAACCATTAAATTAAAACACACACTTTATTTATGAAAAAAATCATGCTTTCCCTGCTGTGTGCAGGTATCGCTGCTTCGGCAAGCGCTCAAAAAAATAGTGTATTATTGTTCGGTGGCATCGGCGGCAATACTACATCTTCATCTGTAGGATCAGGCCCAAGTACTTCTGCAAGCACCTTCAATTTCAGGCCAGGTGTTGGTTATCAGGTAAACGACAACTGGACATTCGGTGTTGAAGCAATATTTGACTACACCAACAATATTCCGGTATCAACCCCTGCAGTTACTGGTACTAACACTAATGCAGGTGGTGGTTTATTTGGCCGTTACACACATCCTCTGGCTGGCGTATTCTCCTGGTATCTGCAGGCTGACGCTACTTACGCTGCGGGCAATATGTCTGTATCTGGTACTTCAACCAGCAGCAGCACAATGGCAATAGGCATTACACCTGCAGTGGCTGTAAACCTGAAGAATGGCTTTGCGATCAACTTCGGTTTTGGTAACCTGGGATTCAATTATATGAGTGTTCCTACTCCGGACGTTCATGTAACTACCATCAACTACAACTTCTTCCAGGGCGCTTCTTTCGGAATGTCTAAGAACTTTGCTAAAAAAGCAAAGCCAACTAAAAAACATTCTGACGCTGAAGGTACTGATGCTGAATAATCAGAACACTAAACTCAATTTATATGTAAAGGCCTCACACGAGGCCTTTACTTTTTTATACTCCTGAAGTTAATGACAAACGACATCCAGAGACCTGTGAGTTGCAGCGTAACGAGCCACAGCAGCCCTTCCAGCAGCACAAGCGGTATTGGCTCATTCATCACATTGTAAGGCAGGTAAAACTCGAACCACGGTATCATTGATGCTGCATGAACCAGTCCGAATACTGATCCGCGCTTTAGCCAACCGCCGGTCATTTTTGAATTAACGAACAGGAATGCACCGGCGGCGAATAGCCCGCAAATAAAAAAACCTTTCAACAACAGATTGCCATCACTTGCCATCCTGGGCAGCGGCTCGTACTCTGTAAATGTCTTCAGGAATTTATTGCTCTGGTGCTGTGGTGATGCAAGTATACGCTGCGCACCTGAGGTGATGAACAGTAATCGCATAGCCGATAACCACACCATACCGGTAGTTGAGAAAAGAAGGAGTATCCTTATAAACCTGCCTTTGTGCATCATATGCACAAGCTAGCAAGTAATACAGGTATCACCACCACCCTTTTTGCGGGAGATTCACAGATCA
>JAOQAP010000195.1 GCA_025963465.1 Flavipsychrobacter sp. | reverse complement strand
TTTTCCCATGTGTGCCTCATCAGGGTATGCCTCTTTATACTTTTGCAGCGTTACTTTATAGCCGTAACGCGGGCCTTTAGAGCCTATGAACAACAGGCTGTCGTTTTCCCAGTAGCCATGCATATAGCCTTCTATGTTGCCTTTGTTCCACTCAGTTACTTGTGCGGAGAGCATAGTGCGTATTGCCTGCTCATCCTTGTTCTGCGCAGACAATGACAGGCAACTGAAGATGCCGATGAGCAGTATAGACAGCAGCCTTACCATAGATCTGTGCGGGTAGATGAGTAAAAAAGCAGCGCGACAATAGACATAAGCACAGCTATGACCATCATGATATAGCCCCAGATGCGCGCCCTGCCACCAGAGTTGCCCATGACCAGCCCGAGGCCAATAAAAAACGTAAGCACTATAAGGAAACCGAATGTGAGCATCCCTGCTACAAATCCGTTACCATACCGGTACCCATGTTCATATCCGTAAGAAGTATTCATAATATAGATAGCCACGCGGGCCTTGTTGCCCAAAAATAGAAATAAAAAATTAATATCCTATTATGCATTATAGCTTAGTTTATATGACGGCTGCAATTAACAATTTTATGCAGTTTAAAAGTTGTAAATTTGCGGTTGATCTTTGATGGCCTGGAGAGGCTATCAGTTGCTCAGCAAAACCGGGGCCGACTGGTTTTGACAGCATAGGGCAGGGTCTGTAAGCATGTCGTGCGTTGGACAATTAGCACGTAAATCTGAAGGTTCAAAATCTATAAGGCGAATATTCTTACGCCATGGCTGCCTAATCAGAGATTAGACACCCTTTATAGCCGCCGGGAAGGCTGCCTGTTGCCGTCCCCGCCGCCGAATCAACAAATAACGGGATAAGTGGTAGAACGCTGTGATCTATAACCGACAATCAAAACAGATAGGGAGCGGGTAGGTTTGTCCTGATCCGGCTGGCTCCCGAGATCCAATCCAGGAATACACATGTAGAAAGCTTATCGGGCATATGTTTGGACGCGGGTTCGACTCCCGCCGGCTCCACTTTAACTAAAAGCCTAACCAACTATTTCCAGTCGGTTAGGCTTTTTTTACTAAGAATTATTTAGCACGCTAAACCAAAGCACCTGGAAAATAATATCCAAAGTACGCTTACTTACTTCCCCGATAGCCTGGTAAAAGGTATTGGCTTACCTACGCGTTTTACCTTCCCTTTTTGCTATGAACCGCATCCGCTTACAAGAATAGCTGCTACAGAACTGCAACGCTACCTGGAAACCCAGACAGACCTGGACCATAATTTTGGTCTTACAGACGACCAGCCGGGGCGGGCTATCGGGAAAATGTTTGGTGTTTTAGTAGTTGAGGATAAGGAGGGGAAATTAGGTTATTTATCAGCGTTCTCAGGAAAGCTTGCCGGTTCCAATCATCATCAGGGATTTGTACCGCCGGTATTTGATATGCTAACGGAGCAGGGATTTTTTTTAAAAGAGATAAAAAATATTAGTGCCATTAACCTGCAAATAAAAGAAATAGAATCAGGTGCGGAGTACAATAGTCTGCAGCAGGATATTGAGCAGTTGAGGGTAACGGCAACCAGTGAAATAACTGAACTTAAAGAACGAATTAATAGCAACAAAATAACGCGAAAACAGCAAAGGGAGCAACAGCAAAAACTATTGAGCGAAGATGACTATGAGTATTTTGAAGCAGCAATGATAAAACAAAGTCTGTATGACAAGCATTTGCTTCATGAACTATTGAATAAATGGGAGCTGGCGCTGGCAGGAAAGAAAACGGAACTGGAAAGGCATGAAGCGGAACTGGAGACATTAATTACTGAACGCAAGGAACGGTCCGCTGCTTTGCAAAAGCAGTTATTTGAGCACTATGAATTTTTGAATAAAAATGGTGACCGCAAAAGCCTGCTGGCTATTTTCAGAGATACTGTTTTGGGTAAGCCACCCTCCGCTGCCGGAGAGTGCGCAACACCCAAATTATTACAATATGCTTTTTTGAACGGCTACAAACCACTTGCCATGGCGGAATTCTGGTGGGGCGCTGCCCCTGGATCCGAGATCAGGAAACATAAACAATTTTACCCGGCCTGCACGGAAAAGTGTAACCCCATCCTTAAGCATATGCTGGAGGGAATCGCTTTGGAAAAAGACCCGCGGATAAATAGTTAATCACTCCATTATACTTTTGCATTGCGATTACCTATTTTAGCAAGCGATCGCAATATGAATTCTGCTAACAACAAAGTATACCATTCTCCATTTAATATAACTGTGCTGGTAGCAGGCATCGGTTTTTTTATTGATGCTTTCGACCTGTTCCTGTTCAATGTATACCGTATCCCCTCTCTGAAGGATCTTGGCCTGTCGGGAAGTGAACTTACACTCACAGGTGAAAAGCTGCTTTCCATCCAGATGGCGGGCATGATGCTGGGCGGCATCATTACCGGTATGTATGCAGACAAAAAGGGCCGGGTAACCGTATTATACGGCTCTATTTTACTGTATTCCCTTGCCAATTTTGCAAATGCTTTTGTTCATGATGTCAATACTTACGCGGTTATACGGTTCCTGGCTGGTGTAGGGCTGGCAGGTGAATTGGGTGCCGGTATAACACTGGTGTCTGAAAGCATGTCTATTGAAAAGCGGGGGTATGGAACCATTCTTGTTGCCACACTAGGGGCGTTGGGTGCAGTAACAGCAGGGCTTATCGGTGATTTTTTGCCGTGGCGGCATGCGTTTCTTGCTGCCGGCGTTGCCGGTGGTATTTTACTCATCCTCAGGATGAAATCCTTTGAGCCGTCCATGTTCAGCGAGAGTAAGCTGACCACAGAAACAAGAGGATCACTAAGACTTCTGTTCTCATCGCCTCAAAGAGCCTTGAAATATTTTGCCTGCATACTGATGGGTATACCAATTTGGTATAGCATTGGCCTGCTCATTACCTTGTCGCCGGAGATCGCAAAGGATCATGGCATACTGGGGTTAAAGTTATCAACCTGCTTTATCCTGTTCCAGGTAGGTATTACCAGCGGCGACTTGCTAAGCGGGATCCTGAGCCAATTGTTCAAAAGCAGAAAGAAGATACTGATCTCTTTCATGGCCTTAGGCATACTCTCAACGGTGTACCATTTTATAAGAATAAATGAAAGCCGGCAACTGAATATCACCTCCTTCCTGATGGGATTAGGCTGTGGTTATCTTTCGGTGTTTGTGACGTCTACTGCCGAGCATTTTGGCATTAATTTGCGCGTGACCGTAACAGCTACGGTTACCAATTTCATGAGAGGTGCGCTTGTTCTATTGATACCATTACACCAGGGTATTGAACATTTATTTGGCCTGAGCCTTACCGGTGGACTCGCCATTACCGGGTGCATTGTATGGGCTTTGGCCCTTACATCTGTACTGGCCCTGCCCGATACATTTGGCAGATCACTTGCTTTTACGGAGTCTTAGGCAGGGGTGATATGTTGGGCTTTTTAAAAAAATAGTCTTTAATTGTATTTGCGCTTTGTGTTACAGAGGTTATTTTGCAACAGGCGTATACGCATAGGCTACCTGGTAGGCAACAGAGTTCAGTTCCGGCGACAGCGCGCCGATAGGCAAGTCATCGGCCTGCGGAGTAGGCTCACAAACAGAATATGCAGCTCCGTTGTACATTACCTGTTTACCCACCGGCTTATCGAACTTTACTGCTACCGTAAGGTGATGCGGGAAAGCCAATACTACCATAGGGAGGTCATATATCTCTTTCACCAGGCAATAGAATAATGCGGCCCGGTCTTCACAATCGCTTTTATCATACAATAGCGTTTGCTCGGGAGAAAGGCGCTTTTCCCTGCCAAAATTCTGCTCATCAGGGGCATACAGAAATGCATACCGTGTAAAATGCATAAGGTAATCAACACCATCCTTTACCCTCATCCCTTTTATACTTTTTTTGAGCTGTGGTATCAGCGTGTTGTATGTTTCTTTACTTAAAGGCTCATTGAAGTACAACTGGTAATCAGCAACAGGATAATTGGTCAATATTTTTTTTACATCATCACTGATCTTTATCCTGAAGTGATAACTTACATCATGATAACTAAACTCCAGGTCCTTGTCATGATAAGTGTCTGCGCTGAAATCAGGCAGCTGGGTGAGTTTATAAGAGAACTTACTTACAGCACCGGGAATGGTAATGGCCACATTCATTGTCTTATTCTTTGTGAAATCCACATCGAAACCGTAATCGTGATAGTTGAGGCAAATGTATTGCCTGCCATTCAGGTGAAAGGAAGGAAGATCATAAATGTCTTCGTCGCTTTGCACATAGAACAGCAGTTTATCACCTACTATATTAAGTGTAGCATCATATCCAGATTTGTTTAGCAGGAACCATTTGTATAAAGTATACCTGAAGTAATTATCTGCCTTAGGGCTCATAGACTGTGCCGTCTTGCGGATAAGCTGGTAGTATACCCAGTCGTCAGGATTATGCTTTTTCTTGTAAGATAGTATGGCATCAACAAAAGGCTTGTATTCTGCCTGCATCATTCTATCGTAAAAATCATTGATAGTGCTTGCTGAAAGGGTATCCTTAAAACCAACCTCAGCAGCAGCAGTATATGGGAATTCTATAGTATCGCCGTAAAAATCGAAACGTATGTTTTTGCCGGTTGCCTGGCCAAATGACCGTTCAGTAAAACCCAGCAGGGACACCAAAAACAATATGTATAAGCTAAACTTCACTTCAAGAGCCTGTTTCTATTATAAATTTACGATAAGATAACAATTATTTAATGTTAAGTTTTGGGGATTCCGTAAAAATTAATATTGGTAAGACACAAAAAAAAGAGGGGTGTCATCAATAAGACACCTCCTCTTTTATAAGAAAAATCGTTCGTTTACGCTCCCTGCTTCCTTACATACTTGGTAAGTATCACGATCACCTGTCCTTCTATTTTACCTTCTATCTGTTCCGTATTGTTTTCTACCAGGCGTATGTTTTTTACCACCGTACCCAGTTTAGCATTAAGGGTAGTACCCTTCACATCCAGTGATTTTGTAAGTACTATGGTATCCCCGGTTTGCAGCACTGCACCATTACTGTCTTTATGCAGATCTACGGCGCTATCGTTCTCGTGATCCCCGGTTGCTTTTGCCCAGGCCAGCCTGTCGTCATCCATATACATCATATCCAGGCCATCCATAGCCCAGCTTTCACTGCGCAGGCGGTTGAGCATACGCCATGTAACTACCTGCACACCCGGCACTTCGCTCCACATGCTTGTGGTCAGGCATGCCCAATGGCTGTTATCCAATTCTTCTTTTTTCTCTATCTGGGCCGTGCATCTATCACAGATCATTATAGTGTTATCCTCATTATACCGGTCCTGCGGACCTACTTCGTATAATTTCAAGGCGCTTTCTGATTGGCACAGTTCGCATTTGTTCTCGCTTCTTTTCAGCAGCAGGTCTTCCAGTTTCATATTGTTATTTTGTAGCGGGCGTGAAGGTAATTATTTTTAACCTGCAATTACCTGTTTGTGGTCAGTAGTCCCCGATGGGCGGCACATGTCTATTTCTGAAAATATCAATATACCTTTAGCCCCGGTACCTACACGAGCATATGACCCGAAAACAAGAAAGAATATGGCTGCTGATCATGATACTATCAGCAGGATGTATTGTTACCATACTATTTCCCAGTGTTGTTACCGGCCCGGGATACATACTGACCTACCCGGGTGGCGACGGTGGTAAAAATGTCCTCGCCTATCTTTATCATATACTTTATGATAAAGGGTTCTGGTTCAGCGGGATGAACTACCCATACGGCGAAAACATCATTTATACGGATGGCCAGCCACTTCTATCTATAACATTGAGCTATTTCAAGCCAACCATGGTCCATGCATTACAGATCATGGGGTGGTCTATAGTACTCAGCTATTTTCTTGCCATTATCTATGTGAATAAGATATTGTGGCACTTTGGTGTAAAGCCACTCATTGCTATTGTCTTTTCAGGGCTCATTATTATCA
>JAOQAP010000178.1 GCA_025963465.1 Flavipsychrobacter sp. | reverse complement strand
AGCCATACATATTCCCTTATATAGGGTACTTTCAGCTGGTGCACTGCGTGGACCGGTTTGTGATGTACGATGATGTAAGCTTTATAAAGCAAGGATGGATAAACAGGAATAAAGTGCTCCTTAACGGGCAGGAACATATTTTTACAGTACCCCTTAAAAACGCCAGCTCATTTGTTACCATTGCCAATACAGAAGTAAACCGGGCGTTGTACGATGCATGGCTGCCTAAGTTCCTGAAAACATTGACGCAGGCATACGCAAAAGCACCGCATTACCACGCGATCTACGATCTCGTGAGTGGCATTATGAATGGGCCGCATGAAACTATTGGCATTCTTGCCGCAAACAGCATCATAGAGACCGGTAACTACCTGGGCATCACCACTGAATTTAAAACTACGGCAACAGGGTATCATAATAGCGAGCTTAAGGCCAAAGACCGGGTAATAGACATTTGTAAAACAGAAGGTGCTACACAATATATTAACCCCATTGGGGGAAAGGACCTTTATTTAAAAGAGGATTTTGCAGCTAATGGCATACAACTGAACTTCGTAAAGACGCACAAGATCACGTATCCGCAGCTGAAAAATGAATTTGTACCATGGCTGTCAATAATTGATGTAATGATGTTCAATGATGCGGGCACTATTATGGGTTATTTAAATGATTTCGGGCTGGATTAGTTATGAAGGACGTTGGCGGATACTTTGAGCTGGAGTTGCAGAATGGTGGCAATGGCTATCACAATACTCCCTATGCGTTGAAAAGCGGCCGGGCGTCTTTATACCATATCCTCGCACATACAAAGCCCTCACTTGTTTATATCCCTTTTTATACTTGCAATGCATTAATGGAGCCATTTGATGCGCTCGGTATTAAGTATCAATTTTACGCGATCACTGAATTGCTGGAGCCGGTAAACATGCCGGACCTGGAAGAAGGCGAATATTTTGTGTATGTCAATTATATGGGGCTTAAAGATAAGACCATGAATATGCTTTCGGCACACTATAAGGATAAGCTGATAGCAGACTGCACGCAGGCTTTTTTTACAAAGGGCAATGGTGTCTCCTGGTTCTTTAACTCCTGCCGTAAGTTTTTTGGAGTGCCTGATGGCTCTTACCTGTATTGCCCGCAGGGAGTATCGTTGCAGCTTCCCGGAGCGCAGAATGAGGATTATATTATAGATCACTTGATGCTGAGATATAACGGACATACCAGGGATGGCTATCCATACTTTACGGCCAATGAGGAGCAGGTAGGACGTGGTATAGATCGCATGTCGTACCTGGGTGAATGCCTGCTTTCCCGCATTAACTATAAGGAAGTAATGGACACGCGAGTGGAGAATTACAGCTACCTGCATAGCTTGCTCAGGGATACAAACCTGTTTAATGCAGCTATTGACGAAGGTATGATACCCATGTGCTACCCATACCTGCCTGCTTCGGTACTGGACAAGGCGAGCCTGGGTGAGCAGAATATTTTTATACCGTCCTTCTGGGCAGATGTGCTGCAACGGAATATGGAAGGATTTGATATCGAAAAGAAATTCGCCGCAGAATTATGTCCGCTGCCGGTAGATCACAGGTACACAACTGCCGACATGGAATTCGTTTACCGGTCAATAGCTGCCTTATCGTAATAGCCATGGATGAAAAGAAAATCAGTGTTTTCCTGATCACATATAACCATGAGCCTTTTATAGCACAGGCAATAGAGAGCATACTGGCGCAGCAAACAAGCTATACCTACGAGATAATTATAGGAGAAGATCTGAGTCCGGATGGCACACGTGCCATATGTGAACAGTATGCAGCGCAGCATCCCGGCATTATAACGCTGCTTCCCGGCAACAGGAACTATGGACCGCAGGGAAACACCCTAAGAACCCTGCGTGCCTGCAAAGGGCAGTATATAGCCCTGTGCGAAGGTGACGACTACTGGACAGATCCGCACAAGCTGCAAAAACAGGTCGATTTCCTGGAAGCCAACCCTGGTTTCTCTTTGTGTTTCTCGGCAGTCACTATAAAAGATGAGATGGGTTGGAACCTGCCTTATGAATATTATTATCCTGAACTCACGAAAGATGTATTTACAATAGCAGATTTTATCGTCTCTGAAAAGAATATCATACCTACACCTACGCTTCTATTCCGTAATGTACTGCCTGATCCGTTCCCTGATTTCTTTACAAAAGCTATAGCGGGTGATATGGGTATACAGCTCTTTGCTGCAGACAAGGGAAAAGCAAAATACTTTACCGAACCGATGGCTGTTTACCGTAATCATGCAGGTGGTGTTACAAAGTCGCAGGAGAATCTAGTGAAGGGTAATGACAAGTTGATGCAGCTCTACAAAGACTTCAATGCCTACTTCGATTACAGGTACGATGCATTGTTCCGCCAGCGTTTACTAGCCTACTACAAAAGCAATCTTATCTACAATGCGCGCGATAAGCATGGACAGAAAAAACTTACCCACTACTTTAAGGCCATGCCTGACTATCTGAAATACTCCGATGGTATCAATATGAAGGAGCTGGTGTACTACCACGTAGTGCTGTTCTTTCCTTTCCTGCTGCGATTCTTTAAATCGAAGTGATCCGGACTGCACTTTAAAAAGGAAAAAATCCCGAAGGGATGGCATTATTATAGGAATAGGAACACCTGATGAGTTGAACCCCGAAGGGGTGACATTATTTGTTTTTCGCGCAATTTCTTAACGCAACAACATCACCTGTTGGGTTGTTTTATGAATAACAATACAGGCTTTAGCCGAAATTTAAGATCATAGCGCTTAAAAGAAAAAAGCCACGATCGTTCGATCGTGGCTTCGTATAGTATTCTTGTTGATTATGCCATCTTTTCTACCTGCATGTAGTTCAGTTCTACCGGGGTAGCACGGCCGAAGATCTTTACTATTACCTTCAGTTTCTTCTTCTCGTTGTTCACTTCTTCTACTGTACCGTTGAAATCGTTGAAAGGTCCGTCTATTATCTTTACTGTTTCGCCTATGATGTAAGGATCTGCATAGCTGATACCCTGCTCGCTTACCTCGTCCATCTTACCAAACATCTTGTTCACCTCAGCTTTGCGCAGCGCCGTTGGGTGCTCTTTGCCCAGGAAGTGGATAACACCGGTAACATTCTTTACTGCATGTATGATGTCGTCAGTAAGCTTGCCTTCGTTTGCTTCCAGCAGTATGTAGCCCGGGAACAATGTTTTTTCACGCAATACTTTCTTGCCGCTTACTACCTTGAACACCTTTTCTACAGGGCAAAGTATCTGCACTACAGAGTTGGTCCAGTTATTGATCTTCACCTCTTTATCAAGGTACTCTTTCACCTTTCTTTCCTTGCCACTAACAACACGGATCACATACCATTTGGTCTCCTGCGCTGGTTTCGCCGGTTCCTGGTTTGGTGCAGTTTCGATAGTTTCCATCATTATTTGCCCAAAAGTTTATAAATGAATGTCATGACGTTATCAGCGACAAGGTCCATACCGAATACTACGGTAGTAACCAGTGCTAATGCAACCAGTACTATGATAGTAGTCTGCTGTAGGTCTTCCCATGATGGCCAGGTCACCTTATGTAAAAGCTCGTCGTACGCTTCCTGTACGTAACTTCCAATTTTGCTCATAATACTCTTTTTTTAACGTTAAATGGTTAACTCGTCATCAGTGTAAAGTCGCCTTTAAACTAACTAACTGGTTAACCACTTAACCAATTAACTTATACTGCACGGGCACGTGGATTCGAACCACGATCGAAGGTTTTGGAGACCTGCATTCTGCCGTTGAACTATGCCCGTTTATCACGGTCCTTTAGTCAATAGCTATCAGCCAGGCTATGGCTGATGATTCACAAATTAAAGAACTGCTGTTTCAACTAAAAATCAAAAAGTCAAAAAGTAAAGGCTTTTTGACTTTTGACCGGATGGCAAAGGTAAACAATTTTTCCAATTACAGGATAAAACTTTACCGCCTTTATTTTTATTTCCATACCTGTTTTGTGCTCAGAATAGCCATATATAACTATCATTTGCTATAAAACTCCTTTACACAACCCACCAGTGCCATTACATCTTTTTCTGTATTGTGAAAGTGCATGCTTACCCGCAGATGGCGGTTCCTGTGCGTCACCACTATATTATGCTGTTTTAGGTGGTCGCCCAGGCCGTTCACATCTACCAGGTATACTATCGGGCACCTGTTGGCCATAGTATGGTCGCCCAGCATTTTTACAGGTGTATCCTTCAGCCCGTTCAGCAGCAGTGCCGTCAGTTGCAGGTTGTGCTGCGCTATAAAGGGCATGCCCAGCTTGTTCTTATGGTTTATGGCGGCTTCCGTTACAGTTAGCCCGAACATATTGGGGCTGCCCGGCTCGTAGCTCTGTGCCGATGCTACGTATTTCCATTCATCGCCCACCATTTTGTAGCTGTTGTGGCCGCCCACCACCGGCGGGTACTTTTTCAGGAAGCTGTCCGCTACATACAGCGTACCATTGCCAAAGCCTGCATTCATCCATTTGTAGTGGCTTGCGGCAAATACATCTATGTTCAGTGCCGACAGGTCTATCAGGTTAGCGCCCAGGCTCTGCGTAGCATCTACCACGAACAGTACGCCATGTTCTCTACACAGGTCGCCTATCTCTTTCAGGTCTATCTTGTACCCACTGCTCCACTGCACATGGCTCAGCGCCACTATGTCCACCTTTTTGTTGCGTATCGCATCCCTTACCACGTCCATCTCTATATTAAAGCCGTCAGGCGCATCCACCCACGTAATGTCAAATTGATTGATGCGGAATGGCTCCAGGAAAGAAGGATAGTCCCGCGCATACAGCAGTACCCGTTCTGTCCCCTTCAGCGACTGCACCACCGCATTCATCGCCCAGCTGAAATTTGGCACCATGGCCACATCCTTAGCATCAGCGCCTATAAAGGTTGCTATGGTTTGCCGTATACGTGCTTCATCCAGCATGCGCCACACCTCTGAGCGCGCGCTGCTGTTGTGCTCAAAGTCCTTGTATAGTTCATGGCCTGCCGCCAGGCTCTCAGGTGTTATTAGTCCGCAAGATGCGGTATTAAGATATATTGGTTGATCAGGTGTCACAATGATTTATTTGTGCAAATATCAGTATTAGGAATAATAGTTTCAAACCTCGATCTGGGTTACTTCACTTTTCATTTTCCTATACCCTCTGGGACGCTGTTTCTTCCCTTGCTTTTTCTGTAAATATTAGGTGATTTAAATTTAATTAATTATATTCGATATGTTTTTAAACCCAGCCTATGAAAAGTATAACATTGCTGCTATTTGCGCTGGTCGCGAACTATTTTTCTTATTCACAGATAATTACCACGTATGCGGGTAATGGAAGCTGGGGATATTCTGGCGATGGTGCCGCTGCCACCGCTGCCGCGCTGGGACAGCCATTTCACATTGCGGCGGATCTGTCAGGGAACATTTATATTGCAGACTATTATAATCATGTTATCCGAAAGGTGGACACCTTCGGTATTATTACTACAGTGGCCGGTAATGGTATAAATGGATTCAGCGGGGACGGAGGGCCTGCAACTGCTGCCCGGCTAAACTATCCTTACGCAATAACTTTAGATGCTTCAGGTAATCTCTATATTTCCGATCAAAATAACATGCGTGTCAGGAAAGTGAATAGTGCAGGTATTATCAGCACATTCGCAGGGTGTGCTTATTCAGGATACGCAGGAGATGGAGGACCTGCAACTGATGCCCAATTTAGCTATCCATGCGGCATAACTATCGACGGTTTGGGGAATTTGTACTTGGTGGATTATAGCCTTATCCGAAAAATTGACGCGTCAGGGATAGTGAGTACAGTGGCTGGTATCACTACATTCGGCTATGGCGGTGACGGTGGCCCAGCCACAATTGCTGCAATGTCTCCAAGGGATGTGGCCGTAGACGGTTCCGGCAATCTCTACATTTCTGACTATGGCAACCACCGAGTGCGTATGGTAGATCTTTCAGGCATCATTACAACGATAGCAGGCAGCAGTACATTTGGGTACAGTGGTGACGGAGGCCCGGCAACTGCAGCAGAACTTAAATGTCCATTTGGTTTGTCTTTTGATGCTTCAGGTAGCCTATATTTTTCTGACCAGGTAAATAATCGTGTGCGCAAAGTAACCTCGGGAATTATCAGCCTTGTTGCAGGCAGTGGAGTATCGGGCTACGCGGGAGATGGAGGGCCGGCCACAGCTGCTGATCTTCACCTGCCTTTAGGAATTGCTTTTGGTGGCGGCAATATGTATTTTATTGATTCAAGTTTTCGCGTACGTAAGTTAAGTGGTTGCGAGCCATATGTGAGTGCTATTGGAGGAAGCGATACCGTATGTACCGGCAGTAGTGTAGTACTTACAGACTCTGTTGCAGGTGGATACTGGTCGACTGTCAATGGCGATGCATCTGTATCAGCTGGCATTGTGACGGGGATTACACCGGGGATTGATACTATATCATACACATTGTCCTCTACCTGCGGCACCAGCGGCGTTACAAAAGTTATTCATATTATATCTTGCCCTGTATTAGGCAATGAACAAGTTCTCAGTCATGCAGTGGATATTACAATATCACCAAATCCTGTGCAGGATAGAGTGCTTATAAAAACTGTGTCCGGTATGTCAAGCCATGTTATAATGACTAATACTACAGGGCTAACATTACTGGAAAATACCTATAATTCTCCTGATATCTTGCTATCACTTTCTCAATATCCACCTGGCATATACTTGATATATGTAAATGATCGGTGTGTGTTTAAAGTAGTAAAATTGTGACCACTGGTCGAAGCGTCTCGCTTCGTCCTGCTATGAAGAAGCGTCTCGCTTTCGTATAACCCTTGCCCATGGCGCAAACTATTTTCTATGATACCACGAAAAGTGCTCTATCATAGATATTTCCCCTTTTTATTTCCACTTCTTCATCCGACCTTTGTCCGTCAGGCAATAACATTAGCCCCACTGGTCGAAGCGTCCGCTTCGTCCTACCATGCAGAAGCGTCCGCTTCCGTATAACCCTTACCCACGGCGCAAACTAATTTCTATGATACTACGAAAAGCGTACTATCATAAAACTTTCCCCTTTTTATTTTCCTTTTTCTGTCCCACCTTTGGGGTGTGAATAGGTAGGCACCTGTTTTGTCGCCGCGTAGGCAGCACTAAAAAAACGCTCCCAGCTAAATAATTTCCCTTGTCATAATGAGCCTGTCGAATTAAGGGTTAGGTGTGAGTTACTTCCGCCCACCGGAAAAACCGGAAGTGGTTTCCCGCAAAGCGGAAGTATATAAAATGAGTTGCAACGAAACACTTCCCCTCTAGAGAGGGGTTAGGGGTGTGTTTCCTACCATGCAGAAGCGTCCGCTTCCGTATAACCCTTGCCCACAGCGCAAACTATTTTCTATGATACCACGAAAAGTGTATTATCATAAAACTTTCCCCTTTTTATTTACCTTTTTCTGTCCCACCTTTGGGGCGTGAATAGGTAGACACCTGTTTTGTCGCCGCTTAGGCAGCACTAAAAAACGCTGCCTGCTAAATATTTCCCTTGTCATAATGAGCCAGTCGAATTAGGGGTTAGGGGTGTCTCTCTTCCGCCCACCGGAAAAAAGCGGAAGTATTTTCCCGCAAAGCGGAAGTATATAAAATGAGTTGCAACGAAACACTTCCCCTTGTCATAATGAGCCTGTCGAATTAGGGGTTAGGGGTGTGTTTCTTCCGCACCGGAAAAAACCGGAAGTAGTTTCCCGCAAAGCGGAAGTATATAAAATGAGTTGCAACGAAACACTTCCCCTCTAGAGAGGGGTTAGGGGTGTGTTTCTACGGCCCCACCGGAAAAAACTGGAAGTAGATAGCTTGCTGATTGTCTACTGGTTGAAGCATCGCACTTCGACCTGATATGCAAAAGCGTCCCGCTTCCGTTTCCACGCCACCACCGGAAAAAACCGGAAGCGATGCAGCAGTTTCACAAGTATAAATACATGAATGTCAATACCCATCGCTTCCGCTTCATTTTTTTCTGCAGATTGTCATCCTGAGCCCTGCCGAAGGGCGGAAATACTTAAAAATGAGAGTTGCGAAACACTTCCCCTCTAGAGAGGGGTTAGGGGTGTGTTCCCACGGCCCCACCGGAAAAAAGCGGAAGTAGTTTCCCGCAAAGCGGAAGTACAGAAAAGCTTTCTAAAATTACATCATAGCATCCGGAAAATCTTTGAATCAAGCAAATCAAGGTTCAATTGCACAAAAACAAAAACGCCCCGAAATTTCGGGGCGTTTCGTGTATTATTAAGCTTTAGCTTACTTGATGATTTCAGTAACCTGTCCTGCACCAACGGTACGGCCACCTTCGCGGATCGCGAATTTAAGACCTTTATCCATTGCTATAGGAGCGATCAGAACAACGTGAAGGTTCACGTTATCGCCAGGCATAACCATTTCAACACCAGCTGGCAACTGGCATTCGCCTGTTACGTCAGTAGTACGGAAATAGAACTGTGGACGATATTTGTTGAAGAACGGAGTGTGACGGCCACCTTCGTCTTTCGACAGAACATAAACCTCACCCTTGAACTCAGTGTGCGGAGTAATGCTCTTAGGTGCGCATATAACCATACCACGACGGATATCTTTCTTTTCAATACCGCGGAGCAGGATACCGGCGTTGTCACCAGCTTCACCACGATCCAACAGTTTTTTGAACATTTCCACACCTGTACAAGTAGATGTAAGTGGTGCTTCATTGAAACCAACGATCTCAACGTTCTCACCAACCTTGATCACACCACGCTCGATACGGCCGGTAGCAACTGTACCACGACCAGTGATTGTGAACACGTCCTCAACAGACATCAGGAATGGCTGATCAACCGGGCGCGGAGGCAATGGAATGTAGCTATCAACCGCTTCCATAAGATCTTCTACTGCCTTAACCCATTTAGCATCACCTGCTAATGCGCCTGTTGCAGAACCCTTGATGATAGGAGTGTTGTCACCGTCGTAGCCATTCTTAGAAAGCAACTCACGGATTTCCATTTCTACCAGTTCCAGTATTTCTTCGTCATCAACAAGGTCAACCTTGTTCATGAATATAACCATACGAGGTACACCTACCTGGCGGGCAAGAAGGATGTGCTCTCTTGTTTGAGGCATAGGACCATCTGTAGCTGCTACCACGAGTATAGCGCCGTCCATCTGGGCAGCACCAGTGATCATGTTTTTTACGTAGTCAGCGTGACCTGGACAGTCAACGTGTGCATAGTGACGGTTAACTGTCGCATATTCAACGTGTGCAGTGTTGATGGTGATACCACGTTCTTTTTCTTCAGGAGCCGCGTCAATCTCATCGTAGCCTCTCTTTTCTGCCAATCCTTTTGAAGACAGAATCGTAGTTATCGCTGCAGTTAAAGTGGTCTTACCATGGTCAACGTGGCCGATGGTACCGATGTTTACGTGGGGTTTTTCCCGCTTAAAGGTCTCTTTTGCCATTTTATTTTGTTTTAAACTGTTTTAAATTGTTGTTTGTTATTATTCACGCCATCGTGGCGCTGATTACTTATTTGTGGTGCAATAAATTGCACTGCCGTACTTCACTATATCTAAGAGCTGTTGAGCAGGATTGAACTGCCGACCTTCCCGATACTTCGGGATGCTCTGTCATATAATCCAAAGAGCTGTTGAGCAGGATTGAACTGCCGACCTCTTCCTTACCAAGGAAGTGCTCTACCGCTGAGCTACAACAGCTAAATTAGCTGTTACGCTAATGCACTCTTATAATAAAGAACTTCACTTCTGTTGCTTACCATTCAAATTTTTTCAACCGGTAAGTTTCAGAGCGGGAGACGAGGCTCGAACCCGCGACCTACAGCTTGGAAGGCTGTCGCTCTACCAACTGAGCTACTCCCGCTTATTTAGCCGACAAATGGTAGTCCTCAATCCATAGGATTGCAAACTACCAGTTACCAACTGTTGTATTCAAAATGTGGGCAGAGTAGGGTTCGAACCTACGTACTCGTGAGAGAACAGATTTACAGTCTGTCGCCTTTAACCGCTCGGCCATCTACCCGTCACATTATATCAGGAAAACAAAAAATACTTGTAGCCGGTAAGCCGGAACAAGTACCTGCTTTTTTCTGAAATAACTGGAGCCACTTGCCGGAATCGAACCTGCGACCTACTGATTACAAATCAGTTGCTCTACCATCTGATATATAGTGGCTTTTAAAGAACTTCATTCCCTTCGTAAATGGGATTGCAAAAGTAGAAACTAAATTCGGTTTTACAAATTATTTTTCTTCTTTCCGGGGCTGTTTTTTGAAAATATTTTTCTGAACACATGCCAAAGCATGAGTAAAAAAAATAATCAGGCTGATTTATCAATGGTTTTGGAGATTCCCGGAAAGCAACTGATTAATAATCGTGCTTAGCCATTATCAGCCTTACAGAGTCCACCTGCCAGTTGGATGTGTGGTTCCTGTACCTGGTAACGTAGTTTGCCGTGATCGTATCCCTTGTAGCGTTTAGTTCGCCCTGGCCGGAAAGGATCTGGTAGCTGAAATAGATCATCTGGTAAGCAGAGATAGTATCTATCCTGAAATGATTAGAATTGATGCTGTCCAGCGTGCATACGATATTGCTGTAATAGTCGTTGTTATTGAACTTAGTGATGAAGAACGTGGTTGGTGTAGCTGTTCTTGCCAGTGCTACTGTGTAGAAACTATCAGTGCCCTTATAGCCTATTGAGTCACTATACATAATGGTTTGCTTTACGCCCCAGTTGCTGATGTATTTGGCAACGGTTTCTGTACCGCATACGGTATCTTCATATCCTACAGGGCATACGCAATCAGAACTGTCGTTACAATGTCCGCCGTTCCTGCACACCACATTTTTACATTTTGTATTATCCTTACCGGGTTTGTTGCACGACATGTAAATAACCGCAACGAATGAAAATATTGCCAGTACGGTTGCAACAATTACGTTATTCTTCTTACTTACCATGGTATAAATTTAGTATTTATTTTCGATTTCGGAGCAGCAAAGTACGCTTATTCCTGCATCATTTGGTCATCAAAAAGCATTTTATCTCACGGTTAATATTTTTACAATACATTTACCGTCATACGGGCATTATACCAGTTTCAGTTCTGCCACCAGGTCCTGGAGCACTTTTTTAGCATCGCCAAACAGCATAGACGTCTTCGGACGGAAGAACAATTCGTTCTCAATACCTGCATATCCCGGCTTCATGCTTCGCTTGTTGACGATCACATGTTCAGATTTCTCTACTTCCAGTATAGGCATGCCATATATAGGGCTTGAAGGATCTTCTTTTGCCGCAGGGTTCACCACATCGTTCGCTCCAAGAATGAAAACCACATTGGTCGTGCTCATCTGGTCGTTGGCGTCTTCCATTTCCAGCAGTTTTTCGTAAGGCACATCAGCCTCTGCCAGCAATACATTCATATGGCCCGGCATACGGCCTGCTACAGGGTGAATACCGTATAGTACTTCCACGCCTTTATCATTCAGTACTTTCTCCAGCTCGTGGCAGGTATGCTGTGCCTGTGCAACCGCAAGGCCATAACCCGGTATAATGATCACTTTCTGGGCATAGGCCATAAGTGTGGCAGTATCGTTGAGCGATATTTCTTTGAAATGTCCCTGGTCTTTTGCCTCACCCGGTCCGGCTTTAGCGCCGCCAAATGAGCCGATAAGTACATTTTTCAGTGATCGGTTCATGGCCTTACACATAAGCATGGTAAGGATAGTACCTGCTGAGCCTACCAGGATACCACCTGTAAGCATCACCGGGTTGTCGTAAAGGAAGCCACCGAAAGCAGCTGCCACACCTGTAAATGAGTTAAGCAAAGAGATGACGACCGGCATATCCGCACCGCCTATCGGCATTACAAACAGGATACCATAAATTGCCGCCAGTACCAGTATGCCATAAAACAGGCTATGCATCTCCGGGAAAACACCACCCACCACAAGTCCTATCAATACGATAAGGCCTGCAAATAAAATGAAGTTGATGATCTGTCCGCCGGGTATTGTTCTGTCCTTGATACTGCCATTCAATTTACCCCAGGCTATCATACTGCCGGCAAATGATACAGTGCCTATCAGCATGCCCAGCGCTATCACTATCATAGTGCCGGTCTCTTTCACTTC
>JAOQAP010000167.1 GCA_025963465.1 Flavipsychrobacter sp. | reverse complement strand
TGCGCTTTACGCAAAAGAAAGTAAAGACGGTGCCAATTTAAATTCCCCAACTGTTGTTACAAATAACAATAGTAATAATCATGCCACTGCAAACATTACTGTTTCAGAATTTCAATGGGCTGATCATCGTACATTATCCTGGGAAGATTTTCAGGGTTCTGTTAATGCAGTAACAGATGAGTCTGCTGCTGCAACACATTGTGGTATTGGCTTCAGAACAGGTAGGGCTACTCCTGATAGCAAGCCGGGTATTATCGTGTATAATACGTTCTACGTCAATAAGTCATGGGTTAAAGCCGATGCTAAAATACCAACTATATTGACCCATGAACAGGGCCATTTTGACTTATGTGAAATATATACTCGTAAGCTCAGGGAACGTATGTCAGGGATAGATCTGAATACACCCAATCTTCGCGCGGTTCTGGAGCATATTTACTTTGAAGTAAAGAATGAATATGAGGTCCGTCAGCAAGCCTATGAGGATGAGACCACACATGGGACAAATTTTGCCCAACAAGGCAGGTGGCATGATAATATTATGAAAGAATTAGCTGGTAATACCAGTGCAGATCTTGCATTGTCGGCGCACTGATATATTGACTTATAGTGCCTGGAGTTATTTTCCTTCAATATTATCAGGAAAGTAATTTTTGACGTAACAAAAATTCAAGCTGTTCGTTAGATAAGCTTAATTTACCTGCCATTTCTTTTTCATCCATTTTCTGCTTGTACACATCAAATGCACGGGTTATTGTAATATCCAGTTCCTCTTCATTCCATGGCTTGGTCAGGTAATGAAATATCTTTCCTTTATTGATCGCATCTATTACCGCATTCATATCGGCATAGCCGGTTAGCAATATCCTTATAGGATCAGGAAACTCATCGAGAATGGATTCCAGGAATTCTACCCCGGTCATCTGGGGCATTCTCTGGTCTGTGATGATGATATTGACCTCTTTTGTGCGCAGAATATTTATAGCTTCTTCACCACTTATTGCAGTATGTATGTTGTACTTCATACGGAATACGGCCTTAAATGAGACGAGGTTATTTAACTCGTCGTCAACATATAATATATTTATTTTATTATTTTCCATAGTTAATTATGACTGCAAGTTAAGAAAATAATTGATGTTAACTATTCTGAATGTTGTTGTAAAAGTAAAATCTTATTATTACATTGCAATCAAATTTGCTTAACAATTGCATTTTTTATTTTGATATTTTAATTTAAATTAATTTCTATTATTTATTTATTTATAATTTAATTAAAGGTTTTTGGAGCAAACAAAACTTGTTATTAGGGCATTCAGGGCTATGGATAATATCGAAGCTTGCCAAAGATATGTTGAGGGCCACTCAAAAGTGCTCAGGATATACGGGATAGCTATGATTACATCTGCGAAGGTAAAATGGTTTGAAGATCCTGGTACTTACGTGATAATGGTAGAATCTGAAAACGGAGAAAAAACATTTGGCGGTGCAAGGATACAGATAGCCCAGGGGAAATTTGCATTGCCTATTGAAGATGCACTGACCAATTTTGATAAAAATATACACCAGTTTGTAAAAGAACTGATCCCGACAACCGGGGAACTTTGTGGATTATGGAACTCAAGAGAAGTTGCAGGCCTCGGTATTGGAAGCATATATCTTAGCCGTATAGGGGTGGCTTTGGCCATGCAGCTAAAGCTACAGACATTGTTTGCATTATGTGCACCTGCTACAGTTAAGAACTCAAACAGGGTAGGATACCTGGTAGACGAAAGGCTTGGTGACAAAGGAACATTTTATTATCCTAAAGAGGGACTTGTTGCTACCGCAGTATTACTGAATGATGTGCAGGAATTGAAAAGTGCAGACCCTGACGAAAGAATAAAAATAATTGAGCTTTGTACTAATCCTATACAGACTGCTAATGAGATATCCCCGAGAGGGCAGGAATTGCTACTCGACTATAACCTCTTACTCTGAATATAATTATCAAGTTTTGATTACTAACTTATAATTTGCACACCATGGGTCTGGGGTATACGCCGTTTACAGAGGAAAATGCAAGATTGAAAAATGTTCATAAACCGGTATTTTTCAGGCTTGCTGTTGATGAGGATAAGAAACAATTTGATGCCCTGTTAGCTAACGGACATGTTTTTTTTCATGATGAACTTTACGATCAGTTAAAACAATTGATTAAAAGCCGGAACCCGTCAAGAACGCTGGATACAGACGATTACAAAAGACTGATAGCTGAGCATCTTAACGGGGTAGACATGGATCATTATGGTGTATGGGTTTATTATCCATGGTCTCACAGGTTGGTGCATATTTTAGATGAATCTGAGTTTATTGAATTACGCACCTCTGCCAATAAAAATAAAATAACAATAGCTGAGCGGGATATTCTCGCAACAAAAAAAGTAGGTGTCATCGGGCTGTCCGTAGGTCAGTCAGTTTCTGTTACATTAGCTATGGAGCGGGTATGCGGTGAGCTTCGCCTTGCAGATTTTGACGAGTTGGAACTGAATAACCTGAACAGGTTAAGAACAGGCCTGCATAACCTGGGAATACTGAAAGTATATATAGTAGCAAGGGAAATTGCAGAGATCGATCCTTATTTTAAGGTGGTATGCTATACAGATGGAATTACCGATGATAATATCGATGCTTTCTTTTTAGATGGTGGCAAGCTTGATGCTGTCATTGATGAATGCGACGGCATCAACATAAAAATACTTTGCCGTATCAAAGCAAAAGCGTTGAATGTGCCTGTACTGATGGAAGCCAGCGACCGCGCTACGCTTGATGTAGAGCGCTTTGATCTTGAGCCTGGAAGGCCGATCATGCATGGATGGCTGGAGCATCTTACATTGGACCTGGATGTGCTTCGTAACCTGAAGACCAACGAAGAAAAAATACCGTATATACTACCTATTTCAGGCATCGATACTTTGTCGGCACGTATGCAGGCATCTATGATCGAAATGCGGAACACACTGACTACATGGCCTCAGCTTGCTACGGCAGTTGCATTAGGCGGTGCGCTTACTGCAGATACCTGCAGGCGCATCTTTCTCGGCCAGTACACAGATTCCGGCAGGTATTTCATAGACCTTGAGCAGTTGATTCCCGATACCAGGCCTAAGGAAAAATATACGTTGCCGGCTATGCCGTCACCTGTTACCGATAGTGCAATGAAAGATCTGGCATTGCAAGTCAAATCTGTAATTACACCTGCAGCGTACATACCAACTACGGATGAGGTGACGGAAATGGTAGGTGCTGCGATAAAAGCGCCGTCAGCAGGGAATTCACAACCATGGAAATGGTATTTTCATGATAGTTACCTCTTTTTATTTTATGAATACACGGATGTAATATCTTTTGGCGATTTTGAACAAATAGCCTCATATATAGCATGCGGCGCAGCTTTAGAGAACCTGGAACTAAAGGCATACAGCCTGAACTTGAAAACTGAGATTCATCTTTTCCCTATAACTGCTAGAAAAGAGATGGTCGCTGTAATTGGTTTTCATAAAGGAGCCGATGGGATGAGCTTGCATTGCCCCGGCGAGTTGGTGGAGCAAATAGATATTCGCCATACAGATAGGGGAAGACGCGATAGAAAGGACATATTGCCCAACATACAATCCGCGTTACATATGGCTGTAGCGTCAATACCCGGAGCACAGCTTACCTTGGTAACTGACCAGGAAAAAATAAACGCCTTTAGCAATATTATCGGCCCTGTAGAAAGGTTGAAACTGTTAGAGCCTGCCGGCCATTTTGAATTTTATCAGCAGGAACTTCGCTGGAATGACGATGGTAATAGTGTTGACAACGATGGTATAGATGTTGATAGATTAGGTATATCTCCACAAGAGATCATCTTATTGAAAATGGCTAAAAAGCCTGAAGTGGCGGCATTATTAAAATCCTGGAAGGGTGGGCAGGCTTTGGAATATTCTTCCAGGGCTGCCGTAGGTAGTGCTTCTGCCATAGGTATCATATCTATGCCGGGTAGTTCTTCTGAAGATTATATATCAGGAGGTAGAGCAATGGAGCGAATGTGGCTTACAGCAACAAAGAATAATATTGCTATACACCCTATGATGGCGCCAATTCTTTATTTTGCACGCATTACACAAGGGAAAGGGGCGGAGTTATCGCTCTCTATGAAAGATGAGCTGAAGAGCCTCTATGATCAATATCTGGGTTTGTGCGATGGCATAAATGACAGGGAGCAGGTATTCTTATTCAAACTAGGCCCTTCAGATGATCACGCGCCAATTTCTAAACGAAACCCCGTCAATAAGATACTTTCGTTTGCATAATTAAATTTAAAAAAGATTGGTTTGCATAGTATTGCTTATTCAGAAGTTTAGTATATTCAACTTGTAATTTGAAACATATATCAGTGAGGTCAGGTATTGTATGCTTACTCGTAGCATTTTTGCTTGTTTCGTCCCAATCTCTTTTGGGACAGGAAACTATTAATTACCAGGACAAAAATACGGCCCTTACTATAGGCAGGAACGTAAGCATCCTTGAAGATAAAAATGATAATCTTAGTCTTGGCCAGGTACAGCAATCAAAAGATTTTATTGTTAGTAAGCAGGATGTTCCCAATCTGAATATCAGTGCATCAGCATTTTGGGTAAAGTTCAGCGTAACGAATGGTACCGACTCAAAAGACCTGGTACTTAACCTGGAGTATCCAACAATTGACACGGTTGTGTTTTACGCTAGTCAACCATCAGGCCAGTTTACATCACAGATCACTGGTGAATTTGTGCCGTTCTATTTGCGTGAGCATAAACACCAGGACTATATTTTCAACCTGGATCTGGAGCCGGGACAAACACGTACCTACTATTTAAAAATAATTGCGTCGGAACAGGTGCAGCTGCCGATGACGATAGGTCCAACTAAAAATATATCAGAAGCAATTTATACTAAAGACCTTTTGTTTGGCTTGTATGCAGGCATAATACTGGTCATGTTGTTCTATAACCTGTTCCTGCTGTTCTCTATAAGAGACCGCACTTACTTATACTACATTGGTTACATACTGTTTACTGGGTTGACACAGGCATGCCTGCAGGGGTATGCAGCGCGCTTTTTTTATCCTTCGTCTTATTTCCTTGCAAATGCTATGGTGGTATGGATACCGGCGCTCTCCGGTATTTTTGCCATCCTGTTCATAAATAAATTTTTGCGCGTCAAGTCGTTTACGCCTACGCTTTATAAGATACTTGTTGCATTCATTTACATGTATGTAGCTATCGTTGCTTTCAGCTTTACAGGTAATTACAGAGTTAGTACAGGTGTCATGCAATTGGTAGTTACTATACTAGCTATTTTGGTTTACATTACTGCAGTCAAAATTTCATTAAAAGGATACAGGCCGGCAAAAATATTCCTTGCAGCATGGACCATATTTATTGCTGCGGTAGTTGTATTCGTAATGCGCAACCAGGGTGCTTTACCTTACAACCAATATACCTATTATGCCATGCAGATCGGTTCGGCGATTGTGGTGGTTTTACTGTCTATAGCCCTTGCCGACAGTATTAATATTTTCAGGAGAGAAAAAGAAGAGTCCCAGGCGCAGACGGTGATGGCCTTGCAGGAAAATGAACGGATCATACGTGAGCAGAATGTTATCCTGGAAACCAAAGTCACTGAACGTACCCAGGAATTGAAGGTGGCGAATGACGATCTGAGCAAGGCAATGGTAGAGTTGAAAGAAGCGGAATCTCAATTGGTGGAATCTGAAAAAATGGCTTCTTTAGGTCAGCTTACGGCAGGCATAGCTCACGAGATCAATAATCCGATCAACTTTGTTACTTCAAATGTAAAACCCCTTAACAGGGATGTACTCATATTGCTGGAAGCTGTAGATGCAATGGAAAAATTGGCATTAGGCGGAGGTTCAGATGAGGAGAAGCAAAAGAAGATAAACGCTTATAAGGACGATATCGATTTTGATTACCTGAAACAAGAGATCGATCAGTTGCTTAGCGGAATAGGTGAAGGTGCATCAAGGACTGCAGAGATAGTGAAGGGCTTACGTATCTTCTCCCGACTGGATGAAGATGACTTGAAAAAAGCAGATATCAATGAAGGGTTGGAATCTACACTTATCATCACTAATAACATGTTCAGTAACCATATTAGTGTCAAAAAGAGCTATGCTAATTTACCATTGATAGAATGTTACCCCGGTAAATTGAACCAGGTATTCCTGAACATTATCTCCAATGCTGTTTTCGCCATAAAAAAGAAATTTGAGGATAAAGACGGTGGTATGATTACCATTACTACCACGGCAGATGCTGAATACGTTTATATCTCTTTGGCAGATAATGGTACGGGTATGGATGAAAATACCAAAAAGAGGTTGTTTGAGCCGTTCTTTACTACAAAGGATGTAGGAGAAGGTACAGGGCTTGGTATGTCTATAGCTTATAATACGATCAACAAGCATAACGGGCAAATAACAATTAATACAGAGGTAGGAGGAGGTACGGAGTTTGTAATTAAGTTACCTTTAATACATAAACAATTGATTTGATAACTCCGGAAAAAATAAAAGTACTGTATATCGACGATGAGTTGAATAACCTGAACGCGTTCAAAGCTACGTACAGGTTCGACTACACTGTCTTTATAGCGCAGGATATTCCCAAGGCATATGAGCATCTTGCGGCGCATGCAGATATTTGTGCGGTGTTGTGTGATCAGCGTATGCCTGATAAAACAGGCGTAGAGTTTTTTGAGGAGATGCGAGAACAATATCCTGATCCGGTGCGTATGCTCATAACAGGTTATACCGATGTAGAGTCGGTTATAAACGCGATCAACAAAGGCCATATTTTCCGGTACATAAAAAAGCCATGGACAGATGTAGACATTAAGTCTGCGATAGAGGAAGCTAATAAATACTATTCTGCCAATTCACTTCTTTCAAATAAGAACAAAGAACTAAAGTCTGCCTACGAAGAGCTTGGTAAGTTTGCTTATAATGTGACCCATGATATGCGTGGCCCGTTGCTGAGTGTAATAGGTGCGCTTGAGTTGGCAAAAACAATGGACAGCCTTGAAGAGGTGAAGGATATACTCGACATGATGGATGGGGCTGTGAAGAAGCTCGACGAGTTCATTAAAAACATGCATGAGTACTACAATCTCAAACGAAGCGAACTTATTTTTAATGAAATAGATTTCAATAAAGTTGTTGCAGATATTTCAGCTTTCTTCCGCATAGGGGGTAAGATGGACAATGTGCAATTCAATTACCACGTTGTTCAGAATGAGGTGTTCTTCTCAGATGAGATAGGGCTGAAGATAATATTGAATAACCTGATGTCTAATGCCTTCAAATACCAGAGAAGAAATGCGGACAATAAGTTTGTTGATGTGAGTATAGAGGTTGCTGATAATAAAGTCACTATTATTGTGAAAGATAACGGCATTGGAATAGAAGAAAGTCACATAGATAGTGTGTTTAAAATGTTCTACAGGGCAACGTCTGCAGAAACGGGTTCTGGTTTTGGCCTGTATAATGTAAAAGATGCTGTAACCAAACTGAATGGTACTGTAGAGCTTACTTCTGTTGTCAATGAAGGCACAATTTTTAAAGTAATAATACCAGGAAAACAAAATGTCACAAACTAAGAAGCTGCCTAAGAAGCTGCATTTTATAGTTATCGATGATAGTAAACTCGATTGCTTTATTGCAGAGAAGATCATTAAGAATACCGGTAGAAGCGAATCTATCACCCAATTCCTGCAGGCACAGGAAGCAATAAAATATATTGCCGCTGCTCCGCCTCCATCGCCTGATTGCCGTACAATAATACTTGTTGATATACAGATGCCGGTAATGAATGGATTTGAGTTTGTAGAGGCATTTGAAAAGCTGTCTGAATCAATAACGTCAGGTTATACCATCTATGTTATATCTTCCTCTATCAACGAGAACGATATACACAAACTACAGAGCTATTCCTCCGTAAAGCAATTCTTAAATAAGCCAATAAATAGCAATATGCTGGCTTCGCTGCTGGTGTAAACACGTCTGCTGCCTTTGCAACATCGCATTAACGATATATTCCAATGGATGTATGTACCTTTGTACCTGGTAAGGAATCAATAATTTATGGACAAAGAATTGCAGCTTTCAACTAAGCAATTACAACTGGTGGAATGTCCCCGCGATGCTATGCAGGGCTGGTCACATTTTATCCCCACCGCATTAAAAACAGAATACCTTAACTCATTACTCAAAGTTGGCTTTGATGTGCTTGACTTTGGTTCTTTTGTTTCTTCAAAGGCTATACCGCAGCTTGCCGATACCAAAGAGGTGATAAAAGGGCTGGATATGGGTAGCACTGAAACAAAGCTACTGGCAATAATAGCCAATACCCGCGGTGCCGAAGAAGCAGTTCAGTATGATGAGATATCATACCTTGGTTTCCCGTTCTCTATTTCAGAAACCTTTCAGCTCCGGAATACAAACAAGACCATAGCGCAATCACTGGTGCAGGTAGAGGAGATACAGCAGATGTGTGTAAAACATAATAAGGAGTTAGTGGTCTATATATCTATGGGCTTTGGCAATCCTTATGGTGATGAATATAATGCAGAAGTAGCCATTAATTGGGTGAAAAAGCTGTCTGCGCTGGGCATAAAGACAATAGCCATGTCTGATACAGTAGGTGTTGCAAAGCCTGGTAATATAACCAGGATTTTCAGTCAGCTTATACCTGAATTTAAAGATGTAAGTATCGGTGCTCATTTTCATTCGCATGCAGATACATGGCAAGAAAAAATTCAGGCCGCTTATAGTGCGGGTTGCGTGCGATTTGATAGCGCAGTAAAAGGTATAGGCGGTTGCCCAATGGCAGAAGATGACCTTGTAGGGAACATTGCTACGGAAAACCTGATCAGGTGGAGTGGGCAGAATAATATACCGCTACGCATCAATAAGGATGCTTTTGATGAGGCGTGGCTTTTATCCAACAAAGTGTTTATTTGAAAATAGAAACATGGAACACAAGTAAGACCTTTAGTGGTTTTATTCTTAATTTCACAGTTCAAAAAAAATCCTCATTAACATTCTTCCTTTATCGACACTTGTTGAATAATAAGAAGAAGCCCCTTTACGGGTTTGAGGTTTAGGGTTTATGTCTACACACGGAGAAATAAAGCGCGTAACCACACATACACTGCAATGGATGAAGCAGCATGGAGAAAAGATAAGTATGCTTACCGCATACGACTTCTCTATGGCGCGCATATTTGACGATGCAGGTATTGATGTGATATTGGTAGGGGACTCTGCTTCCAACGTAATGGCCGGTCATGAAACGACCTTGCCTATTACCCTCGACCAGATGATATATCACGCCCAAAGCGTGATACGTGCCTGTGCACGTTGCCTGGTTATCATAGACCTTCCTTTCGGCTCTTACCAGGGCAATAGTAAGGAAGCGCTTAACTCTGCTATCCGCATTATGAAGGAGTCCGGCGCACATGGCATAAAGCTGGAAGGCGGTGAAGAAGTATGTGAGTCTATAAAGCGTATTACCGGTGCCGGTGTTCCGGTGATGGGCCATCTTGGTCTGACACCGCAATCCATTTACAAGTTTGGTACCTACGCTGTACGTGCAAAGGAGGAAGAGGAAGCGGAAATACTATTGCACAACGCGGCTATGCTGCAGGATGCAGGCTGTTTCTCCCTTGTTCTGGAAAAGATACCTGCAAAGCTGGGCGGCGATGTAGCCACACAGCTGAAAATACCGGTAATAGGCATTGGCGCCGGTGGCCAGGTAGATGGCCAGGTACTGGTGATGCATGATATGTTGGGTATTACTAAAGATTTCTCTCCCCGTTTCCTGCGCAGGTATATGAACCTGTATGAAGATATAGGCAATGCCACAAGGCACTTTATCAAAGACATAAAGGACAAAGATTTCCCTAACGAAAAAGAACAATACTAATTTCCCCGAATGGCAGATCTGGAAGTACGGACAAAGTTGCTGGAAGAACTGGCCCCTGAACACGTTACACTGGTAGCAGTATCAAAGAAAAAACCGGTTGCGGACATAGCAGCACTTTATGATGCCGGTCAGCGGGACTTTGGAGAAAATTATGTGCAGGAGCTTACTGAAAAACAAACGCAATTACCAGCTGATATTCACTGGCATTTCATTGGTCATTTGCAGGCAAATAAAGTAAAGTATATTTCACCCTTCGTATATCTTATCCATGCTGTTGACAGCTACAAGCTACTGGAAGAGATCAATAAGCAGGCTTTGAAAAACAACCGTGTTATCGATGTGCTGCTCCAGGTATACATAGCTAATGAGGATACCAAATTCGGGCTTGACGAAAAAGAACTGAACGAGTTCCTTGGTAATTATGAAACCAATTCGGCCGGCCTGCAGAATGTTCGCATTTGCGGTCTCATGGGTATGGCCACTAATACTGAGGACGAGCAACAGATACATGCAGAATATGCAAAACTCAATGGGCTTTTCATCGCTCTTTCCAATACAACATTTGCAGGAAGATCTTATTTTAATACATGCTCCATGGGTATGAGTGCTGATTACAAAATAGCCATAGCAGAGGGTAGTACGATGGTGCGTATTGGTAGTATGCTATTTGGCAGAAGAATGTATTGATTTATTTGTATATTGTAACGGTATGTCCTACACTATACCAGAAATAATTAGAAAGAGGGGGTTGCTCTTTCTCGTACTTATAATATTCATTATCTGCAAGATACCCTATCTTCATTATCCATATTATTGGGATGAATGTAAGCCCTATGCATCCGCTATAAAAGCGATGTGCGACCATACCATCAGCTTTATGCCCTCGGCACTTGATCCCGAGCTTTCTCGTGGGCATCCGTTATTCTTTCATGTTATAGCCGCATCGTGGATGCGCATTTTTGGCCCTTCACATGTGTCCATGCATTCTTTTGCACTTTGCATATCTTTATTGTTCTTTGTGGCAATATACGAGACTGGGTTACGATTGTTCAATCAAAGGGTAGCTTCACTTGCATTATTGCTTGTGGCTACCCAGGTATCAGTTTTTGTGCAATCTTCTTTCGTATTGCTGGAGATGCTGGTAGCTTTCCTGGCTTTTTTAAGCATATATTTTTATGCTACCACCAGGTATTTATTAGCCTGTTTATGTCTTACTATGCTTTTTTATACAAAGGAGAGCGGCCTGGTAGTTGGGGTGGTGCTTGGTATAGATGCTGTTGTGGGTTTATTTAGCAAACAAACAGATACTAAGTCCAAATGGATGGCGCTTGTTGCTGTTGCAATTCCATGTATATTGATCATTTTGTTTTTCGTTGTACAAAAACATACATATGGGTGGTATATATTTCCGATGCATGCAAATAAAGTTGAGCACGTTTGGATGAATATATGGTATACTTTCAGAAGAGCATGTATGTGGGATGTGATGTGCGCAAATTATAAATTTTATTATTTTCTGTTGCTGGTAGTGCTGGCTGTTTTGGCAGCAGTAAAGAAGAGAGCCATCAGGTATCTTACTATTCTTCCTGCGGCAGTACTGATCTATTATTTTGTTGATGACGTAAGGGCTGAAATGCTTACCAGGCCCAAAGTGTATTTTATCCTGTTTATACTGTCCGTGTTCCTTTTTCTATATGCATACGCCAGGCGAGCTAATTATACCCAACTTGCCCAACGCAGGTTCATTGTACTTACTGTAATGTTTATTCTCTGCTTTTTTTGTTTTTCTACATTGACATTTTATACCTACAGGTATGAAATGGTAGCTATTACTTCGTTGCTATTTATTGTGGCTGTGCTGGCAGATATGCTCATTACACATTCTTACAGGATACTTTACTATCCTGTAGCAGGTATATTCTTGTTTATCTCTTTCTGTTCATTTAGAGACAATGACAGCTATGGCGATACAGATCTGGGCGCTTATACAGGTATGGATGTTCAGCAGAGCATTGTGAACTATATGGAGCAGACGCATGATTATAATGCGCCCATATGCTGTGGTTCATCCTTGAACCGGGAGCACCTGTTAGACCCATCCACTGGTTTTTTACATTCTGATTCCTGCTTTAAGGATGTAATATGGGAGTGGTCAGACCAAACCACGTACATCATTTTTGATAATCTTGAATGGGACGGCAGGTATGATTTCTTCAACAGGGAAATGACCTATGAACTGGCCAACAGGTTTCAGAAAGGCAGATTATGGGCTGAAGTATACAAGCGAAAGAAGGTGGTAGGGAAGCAGTGACCCAAAGAGCCCTTTTATTTTTTTAGTTCTTGCAATATATAACACTGTATGTGAGTTCTTTGTATATTGTAAAAGTATGTCCTATGCTATGATCAATATTATTAGGAAGAGATGGTTGCTTTACTTAGTGCTTGCAGTATTTATTATTTGCAAAATCCCATATCTCAATTATCCTTATTACTGGGATGAGTGCTGGCCGTATGCTACTGCTATCAAATGGATGTGCGATCATAGTATCAGTCTTATGCCCACAGCGCTTGATCCGGAATTATCACGGGGGCATCCGTTATTCTTTCATATTATCGCTGCATTGTGGATGCGTATATTCGGTGATTCGCATATAGCTATGCACTCTTTCGCATTGTCCATTGCTGTGCTGTTCCTTATTGCTATCTATGAGGCCGGGCTGAGATTGTTCAACGAAAGGGTGGCCTCACTAGGATTGTTGCTTGTTGTTACCCAGGTTGTTTTTTATGTCCAGTCTTCTTTTGTGCTATTTGAAATGCTGATCGCATTTCTGGCTTTCCTAAGTTTGTTTTTTTATGCTACCGGACGGTATTTGCTTACCGCCTTATGCCTTACTATGTTGTTCTTTACAAAGGAGAGCGGTCTTATAGTAGGGTTTGTGTTAGGATTGCACGCGATATTCTGCTTGTTTAGCAAGAACGTTGACCGAAGATCAGCATGGAGTGCATTCGCTTCGGTTGCTGTACCTTGTATATTGATCTTCATATTCTTCCTTATTCAAAAGCATGTGAGAGGCTGGTATGTATTCCCATTGTATGCAAGTATTGTAGAGCATAATTGGGGTGCCTTCTGGTATAA
>JAOQAP010000164.1 GCA_025963465.1 Flavipsychrobacter sp. | reverse complement strand
ATATACCATATGTTTTGTTCTCTATGCGCACCTGTGCTTTTTCCAGGTGGTTGATGAACTGTATCTGGCGGCTTGCCAGCTGTGCCAGCTGCTCGCGCTCCATAGCGCCGCTGCCGTCTTCCATATTCATGTAGCGGTTCTCAGTATCTTCAGTTCCTGCTTCATCCTTGCGGGTAATGAGGCCCTGCAGATAACCCAGCTCCTTACGTGCTGCTTCCAGGCGGCTGGTGATGATCTCACGGAATTCCATAAGGTCTTCATCGCTGTAGCGATAAACCGGGCCCTGCTGCATTTCAGGCTCATCAAGTATAGATCTGTAAGTTTCCGGCTGGTACTGGATCATCGTGTTCGCATTCTCCTTAGGCCCCTTCGATTTGTTTTCCAAACGACGGTGCGCTATTATAATATTGGCTTTCTTCTCAGAAGACCTTGCTACAGGGGTAGCCATTGGCTTAGGGGCCGATGGATTGATCTTTACCGGTACCTGTGTCAGTGTTATCTTCTTTTTTTGTGGTACTTTCTTTGTTGGTGCCGGTGCTGCTGCTACCGGTTTTGCAGGCGCTGCTTTTGGCGCTGGTGCCGGAGCAGCCTTTGCAACTGGCTTCGCAGGCGCTGCTTTAGCTACAGGTTTCACAGGCGCTTTCGCTACCGGTTTGGCCGGTGCGGCTTTCGCTGCTGGTTTAGCCACCGCTTTTGGTGCAGGCTTGGCTGCTGCTTTTGCCGCAGGCTTTGCTGCTACGGCTGCTTTCTTCACAGGTGTTGCTGCTTTCTTAGCCGGAGCCGCCGCTTTTTTCAACGGAGCTGCTGCTGCTTTCTTCACAGGTGCTGCTACTTTCTTTGCTGGGGTTGCAGTCTTGCTATCTTTCTTGTTCACAGTCTTTTGATTATTTTTAGCTGGTGTCTTTAGTTGTGCTTTAGCAGGAGCAGCCTTTTTCACTGGCGCACTCTTTGCCGCCGGTTTCGCCGGAACTTTTTTTGCAGGTGCAGCGGCTTTTTTCGCCGACGCATTCTTTACTGCGGGTTTTGCTACGATCTTTTTAGCAGGAGCGGCCACGCTTTTACTCACTGGTTTGGCTTGCGCCTTCACATTCTTTGCCACGGCTTTTGCAGCAGGAGCAGCTTTTTTTGCACCGGATATGGGTTGAGCACTTTTAGACGGCTTTGCTGCCTTCTTGTTGGTTGTAGCCATGACTAAGCATTTTTAGATATGAGTATTTTGAGCATTTGATCGTTAACTTCAATTTCAGTGCCATTTTCGATTTTTGCCACTGTATTTATAGTATCAGCTAAAATTTCCGCGCAAATATAATCACAATAATTAATTATTGTACTTTTAAATGGCTCATGATCTTCAATATCTACAATTATCCTATCTGTAACTTCGTAACCGCTCTCCTTTCTTATTTTTTGGATACGGTTAACCAGTTCACGGGCATTGCCCTCTTCCTGCAATCCAGGTGTCACGGTAATATCCAGCGCTACGGTCAGGTTGTCTTTGTTGGCAACCGACCAGCCCGGTACATCTTCTGCTATTATATCCACATCTGAAACAAGTACTTCAACCGTATCACCATCTACTTGTAAAGAAAAACTCTTTTCCTTTTCAAGGGTGCTGATCTCATGCTGGCTCATTTGCGTTATCGCAGCAGCTACGCTCTTCATTTTTGCCCCCATCCGGGCTCCCAGTGTCTTAAAGTTTGGTTTTAGCTTCTTCTTAATAAATCCCTCAGAATCAGTAAGATACTCTACTGATTTTATGTTGACCTCATTCTTGATCAGTTCTTCTATATTGCTTATTTGTTCCTTGGTGCGGGCATCCAGTACAGGTATCAGTATACGCTGCAATGGCTGACGAACTTTTATATTTACTTTCTTACGTATAGACAATACAAGCGATGAAACATCCTGCGCCAGGTGCATACGCTCTTCAAGGTCGGCATCTATAGCATGTTCATTTATAGTAGGGTAGTCGGCCAGGTGAACGGATGTAGCTTTGTTTCTTCCTGTTATATCATTCAGATTGTGATACAGCCAGTCTGCAAAGAACGGAGCTATAGGCGCCATTAATAATGATAATGTCTCCAGGCATTCATATAATGTCTGGTAAGCACATATCTTATCATGCTCATATTCACCTTTCCAGAACCGGCGGCGGCAAAGACGCACATACCAGTTGCTTAGCTGTTCATCAAGGAAAAACTCCATGGCCCTGCCTGCCTGGGTAGGTTCGTAATCCTCCATGTAGGCGGTCACGTCCTTTACCATGCTGTTCAGGGTGCTCAGTATCCAGCGGTCTATTTCCGGACGCTCATTAAGCGGTATGTATTTTTCTTTGAATGTAAAATTGTCAACATTAGAATACAGCGCAAAGAACTGGTACGTGTTATATAGTGTTCCAAAATACTTCCGCTGAACCTCTCTAATTCCTTCAATATCAAATCGTAAGCTATCCCATGGTGATGCATTTGTGATCAGGTACCAACGGGTGGCATCTGCACTATGCTTCTCTATAGTTTCAAATGGGTCTATTACATTACCCACCCGTTTACTCATCTTATTTCCGTTCTTGTCCAGCACCAGTCCATTGCTCACTACGGTTTTATAGGCTACACTGTCAAACAGCATAACACCCAAAGCGTGTAGCGTATAGAACCATCCACGGGTCTGGTCTACTCCCTCGGCTATAAAGTCTGCAGGGAAATTTTTCTTTATATCTAACTTAGGATGCTTTTCAAAAGGATAGTGCAATTGCGCATAAGGCATGGCTCCACTGTCAAACCATACATCTATCAGGTCCGGCTCACGGCGCATAGGCTGCCCGCTGTCCGATACCAGTATGATCTGGTCTACAAATGGTTTATGCAGGTCCAGGTCAGCCTTGCTCGAAGGCTTAAAAGTAAGGTCATCTATCTTGCTATGGTCATGAGCAATTACTTGAGTTGGCTCCAGTAATTGATTGAGGCCTAGTACTTTATTTGCTTTTTGTGCTTCCTGTATCAGCTCGTCTATGCTGCCTATGCATTTCACAGAGCCATCGTCACTTACCCATACAGGTAGTGGTGTGCCCCAGAAGCGGCTGCGGCTCAGGTTCCAGTCCACCATATTCTCCAGCCAGTTGCCGAAGCGCCCTTCGCCGGTAGCCTTTGGTTTCCAATTGATGGTTTTGTTCAGCTCTATCATCCTGTCCTTTACCGCAGTAGTTCTGATGAACCATGCATCCAAAGGATAGTATATAATAGGTTTATCTGTTCTCCAACAGTGCGGATAGGTATGTTCGTATTTTTCTACTTTGAAGGCATGGCCGGTCAGTTTCAGCTGAACAGCTATGTCTACATCTACATCTTTATAGTCAGGATCGTTCTTGTAATTTTTTACATACCTGCCGCTGTACTCACCGGTATAGTCTATGAACTTACCTTCTTTGTCCACCATCACCAGTATGCCTATATCGTGTTTTTTACCCACGCGATAGTCATCTGCGCCAAAGGCAGGAGCGGTATGTACTATACCTGTACCATCTTCAGTAGTTACAAAGTCGCCCGTTATTACTCTCCATGGGTCGCCACCGGCTACCTCTTTGGTATTACCCTCAAATGGTAACAATTGCTCATAGCGTATGCCTTCCAACTCACTGCCTTTGAACTCAGCTATTATCTTCCATGGCAATACTTTGCTTTCGCTCGTATATATCGAAAAATCAGACTCTTGTGCTTCCTGTTTGAAGTATTTATTCAGCAGTGCTTTTGCCAGTATTACGTTTGTAGGCTGATGCGTATACGGATTATAAGTCTGCACCAGTACATAATCTATATTAGGGCCTACGGTCAGTCCGCAGTTGCTTGGCAGCGTCCATGGGGTAGTCGTCCACGCCATAAAGTAGACTGCTCCGGCTTTATCAGCTTCCAGCAATCCGCCACCTATTGGCATTTTTACAAATGGTTCCCAGGCGTTACGGGCTATTTCATGCAGCTTACCTTGCAACGGATTGGCAGGTATTCCATTATGACGAACAGGTGAGAGGCTGAACATAGCCACCACCGTTGTATCTTTTACATCTTTATAAGTGCCGGGTTGGTTCAGCTCATGGCTGCTTAGCCCGGTACCTGCCGCAGGAGAGTAGGGTTGTATGCTCACGCTCTTATAGAGCAGGTTCTTATTATACAATTCTTTCAGCGCCCACCACAGTGTTTCTATATATTCATTGTCGAAAGTGATGTAAGGGTCGGTCATATCTACCCAGTATCCCATCTTTTCGGTGATCTCTTCCCACTTATCTTTATACCGCATCACCACCTCGCGGCACTTCTTATTATAATCCTCAACAGTTATTTTTTTGCCTATATCTTCCTTGGTAATGCCCAGTTCTTTTTCTACACCCAGCTCCACAGGCAGGCCATGTGTATCCCAGCCAGCCTTACGCGGCACCTGGAAACCCTTCATGGTCTTATAGCGGCAAACAAGATCTTTAAGCGTACGGGAGATAACATGGTGAATACCGGGCATGCCATTAGCGCTCGGCGGACCTTCGTAGAAAACGAACGGCTCCTTACCCTCACGCAGCTGAATGCTTTGCTGAAAAGACTGCTCCGCTTTCCATTTAGCCAGGAATTCCTGCTCTATGGACGGCATATTCAACCCGTTATATTCCCTGTATTTGCTCATTTAACTAAATCGAAAGTCGTTAGTATAGAGTCGAAAGTCTGTTTTGATACAGGCATAACATACCCAAACTAACTAAAAAATTTGCGCAAAGGTAGGCCGAATATTTGGATTGTGAAAAGTAAGATTGTGTTAATGTGAATAACGTGTGCGTGGGTGACTCTCGGTTAATTTAATGAATTAAAGAAGTTTCTCCAGAAGTACACAGTCGATCTTTCGATTACTAAATAACCCTCAAAAAAAGTGGATATCTTTTTCAAATTCCACCCACTTTCGGCTTAATTATTGTGTAGATAGTTATGATGTTGTTCCGTGTAATCTCCTAATCCGTGTATATCCGTGATTCAGACTTCCTGCAATAACCGGAAATAATCCAGCAGTAAGGATGATGTGCCACATTTACCTGGACACAAACATGGTAATGTGGCACATCTGGGTGGGGCAGGTCAGACCTCCAGCAAAACCGGAAGCTATCCCGCAATTAAAACTGGCAGGAATGTGAGCAAGAATATCCGGTAAAATCACATTAACTACCTGACTACCAATACCAATGTGAGCAACATTTTTTGCAACAAAATCTCTGTTCTGCATAAATAGTTTGCCTGTAAAAAGCGGAAGTATGCCCGGCAGTTTCTATGTGAAACTCTGTGAAATCCCTAGATCTGCTTAATCCGTGATTCAGACATAAATTGACATCAGGGAAAATCCTTTAATCATGTAATCAAGGTTCAGACTGGTTTTATCGCAAATATTTTATACATTTAATCGCAACACTTATTCTTTTTAATTAAGGTTGTTTTAATTTGTATGTCACCGGGAAATAAATTTTCGTCTTTAAAAGATTTTAGGTTACTTGTTGTGCTGGTGCTGGGTGCTGCGGCATTCATGTTCTCTATGAAGCTGGTGATAGGCAGCAGCCAGGATACAAGGTTCCATGAAATAGTATGGGACAGTCGGGCTGTAGTCAGCGAGATGGTAACAAAAGCAGGAAATGATTCCGCATTGATCACAGACTATGTAAAGGAGTCGGTATTGCCTTACGAAACAGGTAAAAGGCAAAGTATGGATTCTTTGTTGCCGTCATATAGGGCTGCACACTTAAAGGCACTGTCCGGCATAAAGCAGAAAATAGCGGGGCTGAATGACAGCCTGTGGGATAAATATATTGAGACCCGTTTGTTCCTTGTGCCTGACAGCACCAATATAGATTGCCTGGATATTGACTCAGCCAAGAAATGCTGCACAAAGGATGGTTCGTGCCTGGACAAAGCAGAAGTGGTATTTATGGATACGTCTTTCCCACTGAAGCAGATGAAGTATAAGATACCCTTGCCTGTAAAAGTGTATAGCTGTGTAGACCAGTTCCTGTCTAAATATCCGTTGTTCGGTATATGGGCATTGTTGCTGGTTATCCAGGTCACGCTCTTTGCTTTCTTTATTACCTGGCTCCTGGTGCTGTTGTTCGTGAGGTCGCACGATAAAAATGTAGAACTGATACAGCTGAGTATATGGGTGAAGCTGGCATATATGATAGTGCTTGTAGTGGTAGGTGCGGGGCTGTACCACATACTGCTGGAAGGCACCGATGCCGGCAATGCGCTCATAAAGAGACAATACTTTATGGCGGAGATCAACCAGGTATTCCGGATAGCAAATGTAATGGGCTACCTCACTGCAGGGCTGTGTCTTGCAGGTATCGTATTCTCGCTGATAGAGATAGGTAAGGCAGATGAAGACAAAATGTTCACAAAAGATGAAGTAGAATACCTGGAAAGCAGGTTCAAGCATTTTCTCACGATAGCAGGTGTGCTGCTGAGCCTCGCTGTATTTTCAACGGGAACCTTTATTTCCGCGCTGAATAGTCTTGATTTTATTAAGGTGCTTACCAGGTCATTGGGCCATTCGCCGGTGCCAAATGATTTTGTACTGCTCTATGGACTGGCGCATACCTTTATACTGCTCATCTTTTATATTCCTGCCCGGTATATGCTCGATAAACTGAAAACAGGATCGGACGTGGCAGCGGAGGATCAGAGCTGGCTACCAATTAAAAAGCTGGCGCAGCTGGCGGTTGTAGGGTCGCCATTACTTGCCGGTATGTTCCAGACACTGTTTGAGATGTTTAGTAATTAAGGTTTTTTAGTTGCATTGGCAGTCTTAAAAAAGCCATAGTAGATAAACAAGCCAACAACCACGATACGCAAAACTATATTGCCCCATATAGCAGCACTAAGCCCCTGTGTGTATGCATATACCTCCAATATGGCTGATGATGCATGAAGGACAATACAGGTAAGGGATATTACCCGGAGTGCTTTCACATCGTTAAGCGACCGGCCATAAAAAGACATAGCTGCCAGCCCCAGTTCTGAGCCTGCCAGCAGGTAGCAAAGCAGGTATGCGTCATGAGGCAGGTGAATTCCTACAGTGCCGGGTATCAGTTGCGGCGCTACTATAAGCACAACGCCTGCTGCAAGTGTAATAATGGCGTGAAAAAGAAGCAGGCGGCTGAGATTCATGGTAGTAAATTAATGCAGTGTGGTAACACCGCCAAACTTACCTGCATTATTCTTTACTTTGCAATATGACCGGACTAAAGCTATACATGGTACTGCTGGGCTGCAAGCCTGCGGGGCGAACCGTAGAACAACATGATATATTTTTTGGTATAGCTCATGAGCTGAGAGATCTGGTACCGGAAATGAAAGCGCATTGGCCGGAAGCGAAAGGCAGGATACACATAGATGCCTGGCAGGAGGTGCGCTATGCTAATGGCTATGAAATAACCGTGCAGGAAAAACAACCGATAGCAGTACCTGTAGTTGCCGAACCAACAAGGTTATTCTTCATAAACCTCGGTGGCTATAAGCCCGGCGATTTTGAAGAATATCACTATAAAATGGTTGTAGCCGCAGCTGATAGAAAATTAGCAGTACAACATGCAAAGACTACTGCTTTTTTTAAGCATACAGGCTACGAAGGTGCTGAGGCCCATATAGATGATAAATATGGTATAGATGTAGATGACATTTATGCCATAGAAGAAATACTGGCGGATACTTTCAAAGAAAAATACAGCATTTCCCTCGCTCCCACTGATGTGGATAAACAGAACGAGCTGAATATAGGTTACTTCCGGCTGGACAAGATCTGAAAACAAGGCATCCTTTTTGATGTATTATTACTGATCGCATTTATTTTACCTTTGAGCTACTTTATTTAATTGAACTGAATGAAAAAGATATTCACCTGCTTTGCTGTCCTTTTTGCTTTTGTAGCTGCCGCACATGCGCAGCACATGCAAAAAGCAAAATTGTCACCTCTTACCCAACGTTACCTGCAAGAAGCTGCAAAGCAGAACGCACCCCGCGTACCTAACTATGTGTACAAGAACATCAATAACAAGCCATACATCAGTGCATTGATAAAGGTAGGTACGGGTGCGGACGAGGGAAAGCTGAAAGCATTGGGTGCGTATGTAGGCACTAAGGCCGGCAGTGTATGGACCGTACAGATACCACTGGAAAGCGTTGCAGCATTCACAAATATTCCCGGTATCAGTTATATAGCACTTGATGCACCTATATACCCGCTTATGGATTCCGCCCGCAGGCAAACAAGAGCAGACTCAGCACAGCAGGGTATAAACATGCCTGCCGGGGTAAGTGGCAAAGGAGTGGTGATGGGTATTATTGATGCAGGTTTTGATTTCAATCATCCTGCCATGTTCGATACTACTTACAGCCAGTACCGTATAAAAAGGATATGGACGCAGAAATCAGGTGGTACACCTCCGGCCGGTTTCAGCTATGGTAATGAAATGACCGATACTAATGTAATGAAAGCACGTGGCTCTGATACTGTTATCCTTTCTCATGGTACGCATGTGGCAGGTATAGCGGCAGGCTCCGGTTACGGTGGCAGTGCTAATAACATGCGTTACCGGGGTATGGCTTACGAGAGCGATATAGTACTGGTAGGTATTATGCCGGCTCCCGGCCAGTGGGTAGCAGGTGGCGAGTCGGACATTATAGATGGTATCAGCTATATATTTACGTACGCAGCCTCTACCGGCCAGCCTGCAGTGGTGAACCTGAGCTGGGGCAGCACACTGGGCCCGCATGATGGCAGCTCACTGTTCAGCGAAGCCTGCGATGCGCTTACCGGGCCGGGCAAACTGTTTGTATGTGCCGCAGGCAATAACGGGCAGGATACCGTGCATCTGCAGAAAACATTTACCAGCTCAGATACTTCAGTGAGCACGTTCGTTACCTTCTCATCTGCACTAGATACAGATCACCTCTTTACCTGGGTAGATGTGTGGGGCGACACAGGCAATACATTTTGCCTGAACGTGAAGCTGTATGACAACATTAATGCTATAGACAGTACCCTGATAGTATGCCTCGATGACAATGTTCATGACTTTAAACTGGTAGGCACTAACCTGGACACTTGCTATGTGACCATCACTACAGCTATATCAGAATACAATAGTAAGCCGCATGCTTTTGTGGAATTTCACAGCAGGGTGCATGACAACATCTGTCTTACCGCTACTTCATCGGCAGGAGTTGTGAATATGTGGGAGGGATATGTTTACCCGCCGACGGGGTATTATGGCCATTTGAAAAAACTGGGCTATCCGTGGGCGGTGTCGGGCGATGTGAATATGACGGTGTCTGACATTGGTAGTACCAGGTCGGCAATAACGGTGGGCGCATATACTTCCAAGCCTTCATTTATCAATATCAGCGGATCGGCATTATCGTACTCTGCTACACGTTATAAAATAGCTCCGTTTTCCAGCCTTGGCCCTACAGAAGATAGCCGCATAAAACCGGATATTACAGCACCGGGCTTTGGGGTTGTATCTTCAGTCAACTCTTATGATACCACCTACAATGTCGGTGGCCCCGGTTACAGTTCCGTTATCAGTGCGTATACTGATCCGGGCAGCGGCAGAATATTCCGTTATGGTATACTGGCAGGTACATCTATGGCAGCGCCTTGTGCATCAGGAATAATAGCCATGATGTTGCAACTGGACCCTACATTGGGCCCTGATGGCGCGAAGGACATTATAAATACAACAGCGATCAAGGATATTTATACAACCGCTCTACCGCCGGAAGGAAATACCACATGGGGGCATGGTAAGATCAATGCCTATGGCGTGATCAACTACCTGGTACATGAGCTAAGCGTGAAAAACCTGAACATGGAGCCTATGAACTGCTTCCTGTACCCTAATCCTAATAAGGGCTCGTTCACACTCAGCTATACTGCAAATACACCCGAACAGCTAACAATAGAAATAATGGACATTAGCGGCAAGGTAGTAAGCAGGGATACATGGTTTGTGAATAAGGGTGGTAATGCTAAACAGATCAGTGCACAAACCTTGTCTAAAGGAGTCTATCTTACGAAGGTGTCTTCTGCAAAGGGGTATAATATAATAAAGACCGTTGTACAGTAACTGCAGGGCATTATTTTTGTTGATATACCTACATGAGCAGTGCATTTGTAAAAGAAAGTGAAGAGCAGTGGTTGCACGACATACCACCAACCCTTAATGCGCTTATTGTTTACCTGACGAGGGAAAATAATGGCATAAGGGTCTATGAGCAGAAAAGCTACAAAGATCCGAAAACAGGTAAAGACGTATACGCTATGAGCAATGGACTGGCTTACTCGGTAGATGGAGATAATCGTTGGTTTATTGTTGATTGAGTTTTACTGCGTATTCTTTAATATTACAGGATGAATGAAGCCGCCGTATTGCAGTTGCGTAATGCAATAAGCCATTTTGTAAAGATGGATGATGCAGACTGGGCGCTGCTATTGCCATACCTTGAAGAACGACAATTATCAAAACAGGAGCTTTTTGCAAAAGAGGGTAAGGTGTCGCTGGATATTGGCTTTTTACTGAATGGTAATATGCGCCATTACTATACGAGAGATGGCGAAGAGAAGACCAAGTACTTTTATTTTGAAGGACATTTCGTCAGTTCATATATTAGCTGCATCAGGCAGCAGCCATCTGAGTTGACCATAGAGGCTATGACGGATTGTACATTGCTGGTGTTCCGGTATAAAGACCTGCTGAAACTATATGACCTGTCGCACAAATGGGAGCGGTTTGGCAGACTGGTAGCAGAATACCTGGCTATAGGTCTTGAAGAACGTATGACAGGCCTGCTGATGTTAAGCCCCGAAGAGCGGTATATACAACTGCTGGAAAGCAACAAGCAAAAAATAATAGAGCGGATACCACAGCATTATGTGTCCAGTTACCTGGGTATAACACCGGTAAGCCTGAGCAGGATACGCAACAGGATGGCTAAAAAGTAAGCTGACCTTATTTCTTATCTTAAGTTAACGTACTGAACTGCTTATCTGCCGGAGCTTTGCATCATAAAACAAACGTTTATGAAACAGCTCTTAAAAGCAGAACAGTTAATGCAGCTTGCACTATGTATAGCAGCACTTTATTATCAACCCATACATATAGCATGGTGGTTATGGGTGCCATTATTTCTCTCGCCTGATCTGGGCATGGTCGGTTACCTGGTCAATGCAAAAGTTGGTGCTATATTGTATAACGCGGTACACCATAAGGGGGTTGCGGGAGGATTGATTATTGCTGGTTTTGTGTGCCATCTGCCGGTAATATTATTTATTGGTTTGTTGCTGTGGGCCCATTCTTCTTTCGATCGTATCATGGGTTACGGACTAAAGTATAATGATTCATTCCAACATACGCACCTGGGCATGATAGGTAAGCAAACTCAGTAATTACCCTATTAGAAAAGAGACCCCGATGAGGCCTCTTTTCTATTACAGTTAAGTAACAAACTAATCAGTTGTCCTGGTTAGTATCTAGCGATTGTTGTTTTTGCCGGGACTACCTTTCAGGTCCTGCCCTTGTTTGCCGGGTTTCCTTGCACTTTCACGTGTCTGTTCTTCTAAACCGCGGTTTGGCGTTTTATCTGCTTGCCGGTTGTCGCCCTGGTTTTTGCGGCGATCGTCGTTAAGACCATTCTGGCCATTACCTTTTGTATGTACCATGACAATTGATATTGGTTAAACTAATAAACTTCGCACTAAAACAGCTAAATGTTCATGCCAGCATTTGCAGGCATATCAGATTTTTATAGTGACAATGTTCAATGAAATGCATTGTAAATAATTGTAATTTTTAACGAAATGAATAGCTAAAAATAATTTTGGAAGTCATGTAAGCATCGCTGTTGAATTAATTGCCCGTTAAGTCCATTATTGCTTACATTACGTACATAAAGCAGCTTATTGTCGCTTACCCATATGGTCAGACTTGTTATTATTTGCTTGTTCCTGTTGCTTTCATTGTTATGTATATTTCCGGCGCCTGTTATACAGCTATGGTATGTATCCATACTTGTATTGGAGTTTCCGTGGGTATTCTGGATAGTGATGATTTTGCTGCTGCTATCAGGCTATAGAGTGCAGCGCTATGCTATGTCGGGCAGTGTGTTGGGTATTATTGCCTTGCTGTTATTCCTGTCCCCGGTGATGCGGGCATATAATGTGGGTGCCGGACTGGACAAGGATATTGAAGCTGCATTCGGAGAGGGTACCTCTAAGCTGAAATATAATAGTGCGTTAAAGCCGTTCAGCATCGGGCGCATGTTATCAGGCATCAACACGCCACAGCTGCCATATACCACACTAGCATATTCTGCTAATACAGATGGCCCACTGACATTGGATTATTATCGTTCAGTAATTAGTGGTAAGCGACCATGCCTGGTAGTAGTGCATGGTGGCTCATGGACAGGAGGGGACAGCAGACAGCTACCTGAACTGAACAGCTACCTGGCTAATGTGGGGTATAATGTAGCTACCATCAATTACGGTCTTGTGCCTAAATACCGTTTCCCGGTGCCGGAAGATGATGTGCATGCAACATTTACTTACTTGCGGGCACATGCTGAGGAGCTGGGCATAGATACCAATAACTTTGTGCTTCTTGGCCGCTCAGCCGGGGGGCAGATCGTGCTAACCGCAGCGTATACACTACATGAACCCGGGCTGAAGGGCGTGATTGACATTTACGGCCCTGCAGATATGGTGTGGGGGTATGCTCATCCTGCAAATCCGCTGGTGCTGAACTCGTGCAAGCTGATGGAAGATTTCCTTTGTGGCACTTATGCACAGGTACCTCAAAACTATGTGGCCAGCTCAGGGACGGAAATGGCAACACCTTTGTCAGTGCCAACGCTAATGATACATGGACGAAATGACCCACTGGTATCTTATGAGCATAGCATACGGCTAGGCAATAAGCTGCGGGAAAAAGGAGTGCCTCATTTCTTCTTGGATCTGCCCTGGGCTACACATGGCTGCGATTATACGCTGAACGGGCCTTCGGGGCAATTGTCTACCTATACGATAGAACGGTTCATGGCTTATGTAACAGGCAGATAGAAAAACAAAAGACTTGGTTTATCTTGTGGTTATTATTTAATACTACAATTATAATCGATGATAAAAAATAAAGGTTTGCTGCTTGTTGTATCTCTTTCTGTTTTCCTGATCTCCTGCAGCAACAAGTATTATTATTCAAAAGGCCTTAGCCGCGCACAACACCCGACTACCAATAGTATATATAATGGGCTTACGCAGGTAGTGCCAGCTAACAATAAGCTGAAATGGGATACTATAAATGGGCAGCCATATGTGCTTGCTGTGACCTGGAAAGCTGATACTATTTACTACACGCAGAAGAGCAAATACAATACCACTACAGGTTTGTATAGCTATAATACAGGGAACTACCCGGTATTTGTAACCGTAGCGCCATACCTGAAAGAAAGAGATTTCGGGCATCTTAAGGATAAGAAGCTGACCATGCGCCTGAACCAATTGCTGGGACTACCGCCTGTAGCGCGGTACTCTTATTTTCTGGAGATATGGGTGAAGCCGGAAGATATGATAAGGCCATGTTTTGATCCGGCTATCAGTACTAATGTATGTGAATTCGCACCTTCAAAGGGTGACAAACAAAATGAGACATACATGAACTGGCTGTACCAGTATATATATGATTCTTACCAGGACCCTGACCAGATGAAGCAATATCCTTTCTCGCACCTTGGCTATACATATGACTGGAATCCGCGGAACAGAAGCCATGTGGGGCTTAGTGAGTTTGTGATAGGAAAGAACAAAGACATTTATGTAAAGAAGGTGTATACTACCAGGGGGTACTTTGAATAACGCAGATATTAAGTGATGTATTTTAACTATATTTGTCTGTAATACTAACATACACACAATTTTATGAGCAAACATCTATCTATTATCTTCAGCATTGCGCTTATTTTCTGCTGTTCCTTTCATGCTAAGGCGATAAATACGGCACCATCCTTTGCGCAGGATACTTTTTATCTTTCTGTTTGTGAGAACAGTGCGGCAACCGCTATCAACATGCAGCTAACTGTAGCTGACGCAGATGCCGGGCAAACTGAAACATGGAGTGCACTGGTAAGCGCGGCCCATGGCACAGCAGTAGTAGCTTATACCACCACTTCTACCGGTAGCTCTCTCGTTCCTGCCGGCCTGACTTATATGCCAAACACAGGGTATTCAGGTAATGATACGTTTATAGTTGTTGTGTCTGATGGTGTTGACAATGATACTACAATGATATGTGTTACTGTGAATCCATTACCTG
>JAOQAP010000162.1 GCA_025963465.1 Flavipsychrobacter sp. | reverse complement strand
GGCGGTAACGCTTACCAATAGCATCTTTTTCTTCGTAGAAGCATTTGAAATGCGGTTTACATTGGTCTATGAGTTCGCGAGCCAATTCAGGTAGGCCATCTTTTTTAGTTAACGGAAATACCGCCAGCTTAATTGGAGCCAGCATTGCAGGAAAACGCAATACTACTCTATCATCCTTTTTCTCCTCTGTACTTAAATCCTCCACATCGTAAGCCTCGCTCAGTATCATCATCACCGTACGATCAAGACCGATAGACGTTTCCACTACATAAGGGATATAATGCTGATTGAGTTCTGTATCGAAGTAAGTGAGTTTCTTACCGCTGTATTCCTGGTGGCTCTTTAGGTCGAAGTCGGTGCGGCTGTGAACGCCTTCCACTTCTTTAAAGCCCATAGGGAAATCATATTCTATATCACAAGCTGCGTCTGCATAGTGCGCCAGCTTCACGTGATCGTGGAAGCGATATTTATCAGGAGAGATGCCCAGGCTCAGGTGCCACTTCATACGAGCTTCTTTCCAGTATTCATACCATTCCTTTTGTGTGCCGGGGCGAACGAAGAATTGCATCTCCATTTGCTCGAACTCACGCATACGGAAGATGAAGCCACGCGCTACTATTTCGTTACGGAATGCTTTACCCGTCTGTGCTATACCAAAAGGTATCTTCATACGGCCTGACTTCTGCACATTCAGGAAGTTCACGAATATACCTTGAGCCGTTTCCGGGCGCAGGTAAATTTCGCTCGCATCTTCAGCTACAGAACCTACTTGTGTAGAGAACATCAGGTTGAACTGACGTACGTCTGTCCAGTTTACTGTGCCGCTTACGCCGCATTTTATTTTGTTGTCTTCTATGAGTGTCTTCAGGCCTGCGAAATCATCTGCCGCTAGCAATTCATTCATTTCTTGCAAGACCTTGAAGTGCTTTGAATATAAGGGAGTATATTCTTCACTATATTTTTCTATCTTATTTTCAGAAAATTCCAAATTAATGGCATCTTGCTCAGTCGCTAAATCGCGCCCTTTAACAATCTCATCTATCAATTGAGTTTCCTTAGCTTTAATAGCCTCAGCACGCTGATATAATTCATCGGCATAACCCTCAATTAAATGGTCAACACGGTAGCGTTTTTTGCTGTCCTTGTTGTCTATCATCGGGTCGCTGAAATTGTCAACGTGCCCGCTTGCTTTCCATACGGTAGGATGCATAAAGATAGCGGCGTCTATACCCACTATATTGTCGTGCATCTGCGTCATACTTCTCCACCAATAGTCGCGGATATTCTTTTTCAGTTCAGAGCCATATTGACCATAGTCATATACCGCGCTGAGGCCATCATATATTTCGCTGGACTGGAATATGAAGCCATATTCCTTGCAGTGTCCTATAATACTTTGCAGCTTATTCTCATTTGCCATAACGGGTGCAAAGGTAGGAAATGAAAGATGTTTTATTAAAGCATTGCGATTTTAACTAAAAGTTTATAAAGCAATGAATTACAATAACATATATAAATCCGTTCGTCCGATGAAAGTGATTGTTCGTCTGGCGAAAGTGGCTTTTCCTCCAATGATAGATTATCCGGGCGGTGTTTGTGGCTTTCTTTGTACTGTTAACCCTGATACCTATAGGCTTACTCTAAACCCTTGGTTAATTACAAATTGGACGAATAGTCCAGCCCCTGTAAATCTGCTCTTTTCTAAGAGCGAAAAGGTCCCTAAAGCAACTGCCCTAAGTTGCTTTTTTTTGTGCCCTATAGTGCGCAAAAAACATATTTTTATACAACAAACCCAGGCTTTTGACATTCCCAGTAGGTTTCCGGATAGGTGATTCGTACGTAACTGCTCATGGCATCTTAGAGTTTGCGGCTATATTTATCGCTTTCAGGTATTACTTATTCCTTAAAAAAAGACGCGGTGATCATATTGTACCCACCAACAGGCTGTTTATTGTTGTGGCAGCAACATTTGGCGCAGTGTTAGGATCAAGATTAGTGGGCGCAATGGAAAATATCCCGGCGTGGATATCTTCACCTTCACCCTGGTCTTACTTCTGGGGAAATAAAACTTTAGCCGGTGGACTTATAGGCGGGCTGGTAATGGTAGAGCTTGTAAAAAAACTCCTTAAAGAAAACACTGCAAGCGGGGATCTTTTTGTTTACCCGTTACTACTGGGGATGATAATAGGCCGGGTAGGATGTTTTACAGCAGGCATTTATGAAGAAACCTATGGTATCCCCAGCAAGCTTCCCTGGGCAATGGACCTGGGAGATGGTATACAAAGGCATCCTGTGACGCTTTACGAAATAGCATACCTAATGCTTTTATGGTTTATTCTATATAGAGCTCAACAAAAGTATCTACTCAAAAACGGAGCTTTGTTTAAGATATTCATGATAGGATATCTTGCCTTTAGATTCCTGCTTGATTTCATAAAACCGGGTTGGCGCTTTTTTATGGATCTGGGGACAATACAACTTGTATGTCTTTTGAGTCTAACTTACTACTACAAATATATACTTCAACCCAAGCGCTTGCTTGATACAAACTCTGAACATGCCGGTTAGAAAATATACTTATTACGATTATACTATCAGTCTTTGCCCGGAATGCCTGAGAAGGATAGAAGCGAAGATCGTTTTCGAAAACGACAAAGTATATATGCTGAAAACATGCCCGGAACATGGCTTTCACAGAACTATTATTGCAACCGACATTGAGTATTATAAAAACATCAGGAATTATAACAAGGTATCTGAAACACCGCTGAAGTTTAATACGAAAGTTCACTATGGTTGTCCGTATGATTGCGGACTTTGTACTGACCATGAACAGCATAGTTGCCTGACAATAATAGAGATTACCGACAGATGCAACCTTAGCTGCCCGACCTGCTATGCTATGTCTTCCCCACACTATGGAAGACACAGGACAGTTGAAGAAGTAGAAAAGATGCTGGATATTATAGTTGCTAATGAAGGGGAGCCTGACGTAGTACAAATAAGCGGTGGTGAGCCTACCCTTCATCCGGACTTCTTTACAATACTGGATATTGCCAAGACCAAACCCATCAAACACCTGATGGTGAATACAAATGGTATAC
>JAOQAP010000155.1 GCA_025963465.1 Flavipsychrobacter sp. | reverse complement strand
GACGCATACGGTCAACGATGATCTCAAGGTGAAGCTCACCCATACCACTTAAGATGGTCTGGCCGGTGTCTTCGTCTGTTTTTACGCGCAGTGTAGGATCTTCTTCTACCAGCTTGGCGATAGCCATACCCATTTTATCAGCATCAGCCTGTGTTTTAGGCTCTACTGATATAGATATAACCGGCTCCGGTATGAACATGTTCTCCAAAACGATCGGGTGCTTTTCATCGCACAATGTATCACCGGTTTTGATTTCCTTGAAACCAACTGCAGCTCCGATATCACCTGCTTCGATGAAGTCGATAGGGTTCTGCTTGTTAGCGTGCATCTGCATGATACGGCTGATACGCTCGTTCTTGCCTGAACGTACGTTCAGAACATAAGAACCTGCATCCAGGTGACCAGAGTAGCAACGGAAGAACGCCAGGCGACCAACGAAAGGATCGGTCATGATCTTAAATGCAAGTGCCGCGAATGGCTCCTTAGCATTTGGGTGACGCTCGATCTCTTCGCCTGTATCAGGGTTGATACCCTTGATAGACTCAAGATCCAGCGGGCCAGGCAGGTAACGGATAACGCAGTCAAGCGCTACCTGTACACCCTTATTCTTATAGGCACTACCGCAAAGCATAGGAACGATGCTCAGGTCCAGGCATGCCTTACGTACAGCTTCATGTATTTCATCTTCAGAGATGCTGCTTGCATCAGCAAAGAATTTTTCCAGCAATTGATCATCGTATTCAGCTACTGCTTCTACGAGGTGTGCGCGCCAGAAATCCACGTCTTCCTTCATATCTTCAGGAATAGGAACTTCTTTGTACGTCATGCCCTGTGTAGCGTCATCCCAGATGATCGCCTTCATGGTGATCAGATCCACGATACCCTTGAAATGATCTTCAGCACCTATAGGTAATTGCAATGGTACAGACTTTGCACCCAGCATGTCTTTCACCTGCTGCACCACCATAAGGAAGTCAGCACCTACACGGTCCATTTTGTTTACGAAACCGATACGTGGTACCTTGTAACGGTTAGCCTGGCGCCATACAGTTTCAGACTGTGGCTCCACACCGTCAACAGCAGAGAACAAAGCCACAAGGCCGTCCAGTACGCGCAGTGAGCGCTCTACCTCAATGGTAAAGTCCACGTGACCGGGAGTATCAATGATGTTGAACTTGTAGTTCTTTGATTCTGGCATTTTCTTGCCCTGTACGGTTGGGAAGTTCCAGAAGCACGTAGTAGCTGCCGAAGTGATCGTGATACCACGCTCCTGCTCCTGTGCCATCCAGTCCATCGTAGCTGCACCCTCGTGCACCTCACCGATCTTGTGGTTCACACCAGTGTAGTAAAGGATACGTTCTGTCATTGTGGTCTTGCCCGCATCAATGTGGGCGGCAATACCAAAGTTGCGCTGTAAGCGTAAATCTGCCATCTTAGATATAAATTAAACTGTTTAAATTTTAATTTGGAGGTGCAAAGGTAGGAAAATAATATCATAAATAGACATAGAAATGTATTATTTCACGTCTAAACCTTGACTTCTTGATTTAAACATTTTAATTATGTGAAGGAGCGGTGAGACCCAACCAACTTCCTTTCAACGCTGTGCGATTATTCTTTTACAAATTTCCGGAAAGCGCTGCCGTTGATCCTGAGCGTATAAAGGCCTTGCGGCAGGTCTACGATATTTATGGTCAGGTTGCCGTTGTTGCCTTTGTAATTCCTTATCTGCTGCCCAACAATGTTATATAGTTCTACGCTCGTTATATTTTCACTGCCACAGAGCACTATTTCATTTACTGCCGGGTTTGGAAATAAAGTGATTTCATTCCCTTCTTTAAGGACATTATTTGCCGCTAGGGCCTCTGGGCCTAAATACCCACCGCAACTAATACCATTATGACGATAGTAAATAAGTATATCTCCAAAAAACTCTTCGGTTAACCTGGGACTACCGATAGAATATTCTGAAACCTCGTTCAGATCCTTTTTGTAGGTAAGATAAGGGCCACCACCTTCATAAAAACTTACGCCAAGTAGGGTAGGCTCGGTATAATATTTTTCACTCGTTACACAAAAAGTGGTATCGGCACTGAAATAATAATAGATCTTTGGCTGCTTATACTCTTCAGGAAAAAGCAAAGTATCAAACAATGGGATATTGGGGATAGTAAAAGTTTTATTTACCACACTGCGGCGGTAAGGATAATATTTATCACGGACGTATGGTTCCGGTGAGGAAAATGTCTGGACAGCCCGCCAGCCAACAGTAGCATATTGCACACTGTCGGCGAACACAACTTTGCTTACCACGGAATCATAGTCATAGCCGCCAGGATACGGGCAGTCAAAATAAAAATTATCTGAATTACAATATTTAAATTCATAAGCATCGCCCACGTTCCAGTTATATAATTCGGTTTTAGTGGGCCATTTAAAGGGTGCTATGTTAAATACAGCATTTACTTTGGAGGGGCCTCCTGACGCATCCAGGAAATAATCAACGGCATATGCCTTGTATGCCGAATCAGGAACATGATACGGGAAAGTGTACAGGTCAAATATCTGAACGAATCCGTTGTTTTTGCTAAGTACAATCTGGGCACTATCTACCGGGTCAGCAGTAACAATGCCCGATGGGTTCCTTGCAGTAATCAGCAGCCTTTTTATTGAATCGACCACGCCCAGCACTGTCATTGTGTCCTCAGCTATTACTTCCGCCTGGTAATACAATGTAGTTGTATCATCATACAGGTTCCATTTATCGCCAATGTGAGCCTGGGTTTTGATAACCGCTGTATCATTCCAGATATTATCAAATAAAAAAGTACCATCGTTCAATTGTATTACCTTTTTGCCCAGCCAACTGCCGCCGGTCGTATCAAAATTTTGCAGGTAAGCCGAATATCTGCCCCTTGCCGTATGGTATGGATAGAATATTGTAGAATCAGTATAACTTTTGGCAGAATCAATTCTTATTCCCCGCAGGTAGCCATTGCTATTAGTAAAATAGTGCTTTACTCCGGGCTGCAGACATTGATAATTCTGTGCAGTGCCGGTAAATGACAAAAGCACAAGGATCATTAATGCCGAAAATTTCATTATAAAATGTTGCTTGTTCATTGCTACGGTAATTTATTTAATAGAAACACTTCTTCTATAATAGGCGTAATATTATTGGGAAATGTTGGTGAATGATCTATCAAATTCGAAAAAATAATTCTTCATCTCTGTTTTTATCCCACGGTT
>JAOQAP010000129.1 GCA_025963465.1 Flavipsychrobacter sp. | reverse complement strand
AACGCATTAGGAAAGCGGGCGGCATATTCACCTACGCCAAACATTTTCATGGCCAGAACCTGCATCCAGATAAAAAACGGAGGTTTTTCCCAGAAAGGCATAAAGTCTATCTGTGCCCGCAGGTAGTCTTTCGATACGATCATCTCACGGGCGCACTCTGCAAAGTTGATCTCGTCCCAGTCAAACAAATGTACTTGGCCCAGGAACGGGAAGAACAATAGGCAGCCAATAAGAACGATAAGCGTATATCTTATGTAATTAGGCATAGACGTTAAATAAAAGTACCTTTTTTCTTAGAGAAACGGGTTTGTAGTGCTGCTACAACTGAATAAATGAGTATACAAAAAACAGTGCCTACAATGCTGCCGGCATATATATCTGCAAAAAAATGGGCCGACAAGTATACGCGGGAATAGCCAACGACCATTGCAATGATAAATAATATCAGTCCTATGTACCTATAACGACGTGGCAAGCACAACGACAGGAAGCATAGAAAACAGAAAGCTCCCGCCGTATGTCCTGATGGGTAACTCCTGTATAACAGTTCCGGCCATTCCTTAGCCCGGTGTATCCATTCAGCATGTTTGAAGTAATTGATCGGGCGAGGGCTGTCATAATATGATTTGATTCCTTGCTGGATGAAAAACGGTAGCAGGTTACATAACAGTGCTGAGAAAAAATACTGCCACGTACGAAAACGTGGAAATAGCATGAGTGCCGAAAGAACGGAGACTATAATAACTCCTTCTCCCACCCAGGTAGTGTAGTACATGAATACATCGAGCTGTTCCGTATGGCGGGAATTAATGAAGAAAAAAAGATCCTTGTTGCTATAATTCAGGAGCAACACACCTCCTGTAACAACCCACAGCATAAACGGGATAAAGAAAAAAGGATTGTATGATATGAGCGTGTTTTTACGCAACGGCTTTGTTTTTTATTGGTGACCGATCCTTAATGAACCTCCATATCCGTAAATACAATTCCTTATTGAATATCTGTGAATCATTTCGAGCTGCGTTAATAAGCCACGCAGCTATAGGCAGTAGCATGGCAGTAGACATCCACATACCTATCCATGGATCTACAGATGTTGATTTCGCCAGTTTTTCACCGGTAATATTAAGAATGTGAAAAAGCATAAAGAATACAACTGCTATTACCAATGGCATTCCCAGGCCACCCTTGCGTATGATAGCGCCAAGTGGTGCCCCAATAAGAAATAGCAATATGCAGGCAAAAGAAAGGGTGAATTTTCTGTGCCATTCCACATCAAATTTCAGGTAATTCTCTATCTGCAGCTTTTTATCCAGCGCTGCTATATCTAATGATGATTTAAAACTACGGATGTTGTTAAGGACCAGGTTTATTGCTGAAGCACGGATAGAATCAGGAATGAACTGTACAAAAGACGAATCATATTTACGAACAGGACGACTACTGCTGTTCATTTTTTTAGCTAGTTCATTATCCTGCTTCCCGTTTTTAGCTATCGAAAAAAATGGGGTCATATAGGATGTGACAGAATTGAACAACTTGCCCTTGGTGCGCTTCAGACTATCAATATTTTCTGATAGCTGCGACACATTCATCATCTGGTAAGCATTCTTGAACTGATCTTCGTTAGTTCTCGTAAACTTGAACGTAGACAGGTCAAATATTTTATCCCATTTGGCAAAGTGTACACGTGTTTGGGTATACGTATGAGCGCCATGCTCATAACCTTCTTCATACCGCCACCCATCTTTCAGTTTAAAAATAAGGGCCGTTTTGCCTTCTGATAATATCTGTCCTTCTTTTGCGGTAATTACCTTGTTATTACCTGCCAGGTCTGTATGATCGTAAATGATCACATCGCGTATAGTCTTCCCATCCTTATCCTTGCTGCCTACCCTTATTGCATAGCCGGGTATATCTACGTTAAATTGGTCGGGGCGAATGTTTAGTGTTGGTTTTGCATTTCGTACGTCATATAGCAGCGATAGAGCCTTAAGATTAGCAATAGGTATCACATTGTTGCTGAACAGGAATGCAAGCCCACTGATGAACACAATGAAGATAAACAACGGTCTGAGGAACCTGAGCAGGGAAATGCCGGATGACTTTATAGCCACCAGCTCAAAGTTTTCCCCCATATTGCCAAAAGTCATAATGGATGAGAGTAGTATACTGAGCGGCAATGCCAGGGGTACCAGGGTAGTAGACATGTATACAAGCAGTTGCAACAAACTCCATATACTGATACCCTTTCCTATCATTTCGTCCATATACAGCCAGAAAAACTGCATGATGAGTACAAACAACGATACAAAGAATGTAACCACGAATGGCCCCACAAAACTGCGGATAATGAGTATGTCCAGTTTCTTTATCAAATACTACTTGTCTCTTTAAACAACAAACCTACACAAAAGTTACATGTCCTTGCCATAATGGGGTTGATGCAGGTATCTATCTTAACGATTCATTGATAGTTTTCAGTGCCAATGCCTGTTAAAAGAAAAGCCTGCTTCCTTTGCAGAAGCAAGCTTTTCTTATTTTTTTGTAATAGCTGCCGCAACAGCATGCTATGTGAATATTATGGTATTTTTTTATAATACTAGCTGCCAATACGGTGTTTCAGCTCGCTCACCTGGGAGTTCCAAAGGCGCTCCTGGTCTTTCTGCTCTGCTTTATCTGCAAAATCGGTAACTCGGAGTATTGTTTCATTAGTTACGGCGCTCTGATCTATGCTAAACTCAAAAAACTCGTCTTTTGTATAATGGTCCCAGCGGAAGCGGATAAACTCGTTTTCAACATGTTCCAGTATCTCTGCTACATCAGTGCTGCCGTTCCAGGTAAAATTAAATTTATTGTCACGCTGGTCTACTTTATCAGCAAACCATTCCTGCAGACCTACCGGAGTCGATAAAAACTCGTACAAAATGGTTGGAGAGCAGCGTATCGGAAATTCTAAGGAGTACATTATTTTTTTCTTATTCATCGTAGAACTATTCACGTATTGTTCAGTTTGGGTGCAATAATAAAAAAAGGATGCTACAATCAAAATTTTATTATCGATTCTTTCAAATATTTATAAACAACATTCAGTCGTTTTTAGGCGTAATGTCGACGTGGTGCGGGTATAGGAGAAAAAAACTGATGTTAAGGCAATCATAATTTTTTTTGGGTGGCATTGTTAAGACCCTTAGATTTGCCATAACAATGTCAATATTTTAATTGATGCTCATAGTTATGGGTTATTATTACAAACCACTCAAATCTTAGTCTATGTCAATGCGTCAGCTTAAAATCACGAAATCGATCACTAATCGTGAGAGCCAGTCCCTGGAGAAATACCTGCAGGAAATAGGAAAAGTAGACCTGATCACTCCGGAAGAAGAAGTGCAACTTGCGATCAGGATAAAACAAGGCGACCAGCGGGCCCTTGAAAAACTTACAAAAGCAAATCTGCGTTTTGTGGTGTCTGTGGCAAAACAATACCAGAACCAGGGATTATCATTAAGCGATCTTATCAACGAAGGGAACCTGGGCCTTATTAAGGCTGCCCAGAGATTCGATGAGACGCGTGGTTTCAAATTCATCTCTTATGCAGTTTGGTGGATTCGCCAGTCCATACTGCAGGCTTTGGCAGAACAGTCTCGTATTGTACGTCTGCCGCTCAACAAGGTAGGTTTATCAAACAAGATCAGTAAAGCCTATTCGCAGCTGGAACAGGAGTATGAGCGTGAGCCATCTACTGAAGAACTTGCAGAACTGCTGGAAATAGGTACAGAAGAAGTGGAAACAACACTTGGCGTAGCTGCCAGGCACGTGTCAGTAGATGCTCCTTTTGTTGACAGTGAAGACAATACACTACTGGATATACTGGAAAATCCGAACTCTGATTCTGCAGATGCAGAGCTATATCATGGAGAATCACTACGCTGTGAAATCGAACGCTCATTAAGTACACTTACTGACCGCCAGCGTGATGTGATCAAGCTTTACTTTGGCATTGGTGTAGCTAATCCTATGAGCCTGGAAGATATAGGTGAAAAATTCTCCCTTACGCGTGAGCGTGTACGCCAGATAAAGGATAAAGCTATAACTAAACTGCGTACGGCCAGCCGTTGCCAGCTGTTAAAAACATACCTCGGCAATTAGTATAAAATACTGCTTAATATTTTTCAATTAGAACTCCCGCTATACTGCGGGAGTTTTTTATTTTAATAAAAAAATATATTATAAAAATTAACGTTCTCTGGATCTTATACGCCAATTATAATAGCGCAACAAATGCGCAGCTGAAGTATCCGCATTTATTATTTTTCGATAATTACTTTTTCGTTGATTCAATATTAACTATCTGCAATACAATTAGTTAAAAAAATAAATATAAAAAAGTTCCTAACATTCCCCAATGTTAATACGCCTATAACTACTAGTTAGCCCCAATGATTAAACCTTATCTCCTTGCTGTTCACGATAAGTAGTAGCTGATAACAGGCTTACAACATGAATTGCAGAGAACTTTAGCCCTATTTTTTTAAATTTTTACTTGTGTTATGTATATTGTAACATTTTATTATTTACCACTCGCAAAATAGACCTATGAAGCAATTCAACCTGACGAAAATTATCTTATCCGGGTTACTAGCAGGAGCTATTAATACCGCCACTGCTCAAACAACTTTTAATTACACAGGTGCTGTTCAAACCTATGTTGTTCCTTCCGGCGTAACAAGTCTTACAATTGATGCTGTTGGTGCCAGCGGTGGGTATTCCTACAGCGGGTATGGAGCACAGGGCAAGGGAGGCCGTGTACAATGCAGTATGGCTGTCACCGCGGGCCAGGTACTCAATTTCTTCGTAGGAGGTCAGGGAGACAACGGAGTCGGTACATCCGGCGGTGTTAACGGAGGTTGGAACGGTGGTGGCAATTCCAGTGTGTATAATTTTGGTGCCGGAGGGGGAGGAGCAACAGATATCCGTTATGGAGGAACTGCTCTTTCTAATAGGGTAATTGTTGCAAGCGCTGGTGGTGGCGGAGGTTATAACTGTAGTTCCGGAAATGATGGCGGAAATGGTGGTGGACTAACAGGTGACACAAGCTCAATGTGCCACAGCAAGAGTTATAGTGGTTTGTGCTACAATGCTCTCGGCGGTACACAAACCGCTGGTGGTACTGGTGGTACTTGCGGTGGTTCGGGTACTACAGGTGCAGCTGGTGTTGGCGGTGCAGGTAAAAATTATGGCGGCGGCGGCGGCGGCGGATACTATGGCGGCGGTGGCGGTTATTATGCCGGTGGCGCGGGTGGTTCTTCCTATACCGATCCGACAAGGGTTTCAGGCGTTACTCATACAGCAGCTTATAATACACTTGGTCATGGTCACCTGGTAATTACAGCAGTTTGTCCGCTACCTACAGTGGCCGCAATAACAGGTACTCCTACTCTTTGTGCACCGGGTGGTACAACACTAGCCGATGCAACACCGGGTGGTGTATGGAGCAGCAGCAGTACATCAGTAGCCACAGTTTCTTCTGGGGCTGTATCCGGAATGTCAGCAGGTACAGCTATCATTAGCTATGCGGTGACAAATTCCTGCGGAACAACAACTGTAACGGATACGGTATATGTTACTGCTATGCCTACCATTGCTGCTGCTATTACCACTTCATGTGGCAATACAGATACAATAACAGCCAGCGGTGGTACTACTTATACCTGGTACCCTGCTTCTGGCCTTTCCTGCACATCATGTGCTACAACTGAAGTGAACCCTTCTTCAACTACTACCTATACGGTAATGGGTACTACTATGGGTTGCACTAATGGTACAACAATTACTGTAAATGGCGATCGTATCTATGGTCACATCAATTTCAGCAGCCTTGCACCTGATACATTGGATATGAAGGTATGGCTGATACAATATAACCCTATTGACAGCTCAATAAAAGCGCTTGACTCTGTGCTCACCTGCACTATAGACACAACCGGCTATTATGAATTTAATGGTAAAGCATCAGGCAGCTATATGGTGAAAGCAAAGATGCTTTTTGGCAGCTATGCAGGCGCAAGCGGTTATATACCTACTTATAGTTCATCCAGCGCTACATGGAGCACAGCAGCTACCGCAGCACACGGCAGCGGATCTGACGTGCTGGATATTACCATGATCTATGGTACAGTACCTGCAGGCCCTGGCTTTATAGGTGGTAATGTATACTCGGGTGCAGGTAAAGGTACATCGGGCGAGACATTGTATCCGGGTATGCTTGTCTATCTTAAAGATGCTATAACCAAACAGATACTGACGTA
>JAOQAP010000106.1 GCA_025963465.1 Flavipsychrobacter sp. | reverse complement strand
GACAACTTTCACTTGTAGCTCCTGTACTTAAGGACAATGTAAACCAGTTCATGCAGGATTCTCAATTATCTATACACCTGGTTGGGAATAATTACGGCATTGTGCCTGAGGGCACCGAGAAGTCGATAGTAGAACTTCAAAACGAACTGGGTGCAGCAAAAAGTATTTCAGAACATTTGTCGCGGCTCATATGGATTCCTGAAAATATGGACCCAAGTGATGAAAGACAGAAAATATTTCTGCAAAAGCTGAACTCAGGAAATACTGAAGCAATAGCCGGCGCTGACATGATAAAAGGTTCTATCGAGGATTTCAAAAGCGTGGTCCACGACAAACTAAAATCTATGGAAACCGCCGTAGAAGTTCCTGTGCAGCAGCAGGTACAGGAAGAGCATACCGGGAAAATGGTCTATCTCATTTGTGACATACAGGATATGGACAGCATATTACCATTAGAGGATTTTCTATTTGCAAATGGTATTGAAGTAGTGTTGCCAATATTTGAAGGAGATGAAACACAGATAAGAGAAGACCATATTGAAAATCTAAAGAACTGTTCAGGAGTTATCATTTTCTATGGCAATGGCAGCGAGATATGGCTCCGTACCAAGATGAGAGATTTTATGAAAATAAATGGCTATGGCAGAACAAGGCCCCTTTCTTTCAAAGGAGTATACCTGGCATCACCAACATCTCCTACAAAACAAAGGTTCAGAACACTGGAAGCGGAAGTGATAAACGGCATAGACCAGTTGCCTGAAAATGATCTGAAAAACTTACTGTCAAAAATATAATTAGTCTGTTATGTACAATGACAATGTATTGACTAATCCGTTTCCCGGGTTAAGAGCATTCGAAGAGGAAGAAGACATTCTCTTCTTTGGCAGGGAAAAACAAATTGATGAGCTGTTAAGAAAACTGCGCACTTCGAGGTTCCTTGCAATTATAGGATCCTCCGGTAGTGGTAAATCATCGCTGGTGAAATCCGGGCTATTGCCATCACTGCACAGCGGACTTATGTCCGGCGCAGGATCGGCATGGCGGATAGCATTATTCAGACCGGGTAACGACCCGATAAGCAACCTGAATGAAGCGCTCTCGAAGAATGGCGTGCTCAGGAACGACCAGACACAGGAAGAATTAGAGACAAACAGCTCTATCAACGAATCTATATTGAGGCGAAGCAGCCTGGGATTGATTGAGACGTATAAACAATCCGGACTGGATAAAAAGAACAACCTGCTGGTACTCGTAGATCAGTTTGAAGAACTGTTTCGGTTTAGTAAGTATGAAAAAGACGCAGGAGAAGGGAAGCGTGACTCAATAGCATTCATCAATATGCTGCTGAAAGCAGCTGAGCAAAAGGAGTTTCCTATCTATGTGGTATTCACCATGCGCTCTGACTTTCTTGGTGATTGTACGGAATTCAGAGGACTGCCGGAAGCAATAAATGAGGGGCAATACCTGATACCACGTATGACACGTGAAGAAAGAAGGGAAGCCATTACAGGCCCAATAGCTGTAGGTGGTGCAACAATTTCCCCTGCATTGCTGAACAGGTTGCTGAATGATGTAGGTGACAACCCTGATCAGTTGCCATTATTGCAACACGCGCTCATGAGAACATGGGATGCCTGGACAAAGAAAAAGAATATAGACCTGCCAATAGAAATAGATGACTATGAACATATAGGCACCATTACAGAGGCAATATCCCAACATGCCGAGGAGGCATATGCAGAACTGGCCAATGACAAGGAACGACAGATATGTGAGAAGGTATTTAAGGAGTTGACAGACAAGGGAGGTATGATGCATGGCATCAGGCGTCCAAGGTTGTTATCTGAGTTGAGCGCCGCTGCAGATGCAACAGATGAGGAAGTAATAAAGATCGTAGAAATATTCAGAAAGCCCGGAAGAGGATTTTTAATGCCAGCCTACCCTACACAGCTTACAAGCACCTCTATCATAGATATATCTCATGAGAGCCTGATGCGGGTATGGAAACGGCTCATAACATGGCTGGAAGAAGAAGAAGAATCTGCACAGGTATACCTGCATCTTTGTGATGCGGTAAATCTGTATGAAACAGGTAAAGGTGGATTGTGGCGTGATCCTGAATTGCAAATAGCCCTGAAATGGAAAGCGGAACAAAATACCAATGCAGTATGGGCAGCCCGTTATAATTCGTTCTATGACAAGGCTATTTTCTTCCTGGAGCATAGTAAGCAGAAACGCGACCTAGAAATAAAGCATAAGGAAGAACTGCAAAAACAGCGACTCCGCATAACACGCAGGATATCTGTTGTGGTATCTGTGATCGCATTAATTGCGTTCCTGTTTGGTATTTATGCATTCTCGCAGCAAATAGAAGCAACCAAAGCCAAGAAACTTGCCGAGGATCAGAAGAACGGGGCATTGTTGCAAAAACAAATAGCGCTTAACAACCGAAAGGCAGCACTTGAAGCTAAGAAGGTAGCGGAAGCGGCTAAAGACAGCGCAGAAAAAAGTAAACTGGTTGCTATTGCGCAGGAAAAAAATGCCGTGAAGCAACAAGGCATAGCGCAAATGGAAAGCAGGAATGCCAGGATGGAAAAAGAGAACGCTTTAAGAAGCGCCCATGAGGCGGAAGAAAGTAAAAAAATAGCCCAGGAAAGTGAAAAGAGTGCAATAAAAAGCCAACAGGAGGCTGAGTTGAGCAAACTGAGGGCTATTACAGAAAAAGAAAAGGCTGAAAGACTAAGAAAATTGGCTGAGTCGAAGAATGAAGCCCACAAGGCAACCATGTATATGAATGACAGCGATTTTCAAAACTGTCTTAAGCTGTCTCTTTCTGCTTATAACAACAATCAGGCAAATGAGGGAGATTTCCAGGATGAAGACATATACAGTGCTTTGTACCTTAGCTGGCAAAACCAGGTAAAGAATAAAAATTATTTCCTTAACCATAGTGCACCTGTGCGTTCATTGACAGGCTTTGCAAACAGCGACTTCGTTTTTTCAGGCGATGAGAATGGCAAGATCATCAGTTCTTCGAATATAGGAGGCTTGCTAACTAAAAAAGCTGAAACATCTGTAAGAGGCGAGATCAGATCGCTGGCTACAGACCCTACGGGTAATTGGTTGTTGGCTGTAACAGTAAAAGAAGCCACCTTATTCAAAATAAACGCAGACGGATCACTGCAAAAGTTATTTGTATCCAAACTTACAGGTAACGGAAGGCATGGTGCATTCCTCAATAATAAATACTTCCTTGTTCAGAATACAGACGGCATCATTCGCTATGAAATAGGACCACAGGCCATAAAGAAGGATTCTGTAAGAATACCGGAATGTGCAACGCTACTTGTGGGCAGCAATGGTAAAATATACGTAGGCGCTGTGAGAAGCATATTTGAATATGCAGGATGGGAAAGCATTACAGCTGCTCCTGCAAAAACGTACACATTGCCTTCTCACGTCACCAGCCTTTGCCTGGACAAAGCAAACCATTACCTGGCAGCAGGTACCTATGGTGGTGGCATATGGCTTAAAGACCTGACAAGTAACCAGGCCCCTTATAACTCTTCGTTGCACAAATCCGCGGTAAATGATGTCAAGTTTTGCAATGTAATGGATGGTAAGTTATTACTGGCATCAGCTAGTAGCGATAAGACGATCAAGCTGCTGGAGGTTACATCAGCCCATAATATTAATATCGACAACCTGATAACGATATCTACAGACCATACAGACTGGGTCTATTCACTTCTTTTTTCAAGAGATGGTAAATATCTTTTCTCTGGCAGTGAAGATCAGCAGGTAATAGGCAGGCCTACTACCATGAAATATATTTATAACAGCTTAACTAATAAATAAACAAGATAGCATGAAAAGAGTTTTACGAATTTCGCTATTGTTTGCTATGCTCATTTCCTCCTCGTTCCTGGTAAAGGCGCAGGATGAATGTGGCCACACTACATTTACCGCTAACGAAGCAAAATATTCTATTGGTAAATTTTACGAGTGCCTGAGCGGACTAAGGCCATGTATAGCGCAAAATGCTTTTAATTATGAAGACAAAGTGCAGGTATACCAGCTTATGGGAATGTGCTATATGGCTGTTGACTCTATAGGGGAAGCCGATAAATACATCGAAAAGCTGCTCACAATGAATGATAATTATCAACCTGATGGCCATACACCACAACGGTACAGAAGCGAGGTAGATGAGATAAGGAGCAGGATGAGGGCTACATTGATATCGTCAGTATCAAAGAAGAATGAGAGTATAGACCTGGCACCAGCCACTGTCCAGATCATTAATGCAGAAGAAATACTGAGAAGAGGATATAAGGACGTGGAAGAAATTTTCAGTGATCTTCCGGGATTTGACATATCCCGCACCAGGGGTGTTGTATACTCTGTTTTATATCAGAGAGGATATCGTACTGGTGCAAGTACAGATCGTACACTGATACTTGTAGATGGTGTTGAAGACAACGACATGTGGTCTAACTCCGTTTACCTGAGCAAGCAATTCCCAATCTCCAACATTAAGAGGATTGAGGTGATTTATGGCCCGTCATCTACCATTTATGGTGCAAATGCATATGCCGGCGTTATAAATATTGTCACAAAGGGTGAGGAAGATTTTTTTGGCAGAGAAAATAACAGGAAAGTAACAGCAACTGCCCAGGTAGGCGGCGGTTCTTTTAATACACAATATGGTAATGCAACAGTGGCTGTAAGAACAAACAAAACATTCTTTTCGGTAACTGGCGGTATGTACCATTCTGATGAGCAGGATCTTTCGACGTATGCCAACTGGGATGGGAAATATAACTATGCAGACAGTGATTATAAAAAGGCACTGACAATGACTTACTCGGCAAAAGCCGATTCCATTCTTAATACTATTGATCCTGATCATAAATACCACCAAACATCCGGTAAGTCTATTATACCTACTGCCGCGGCAATATCACAGGCTGAAGCGCTTGACAAAGCCAACTACAGGAAGACATTTAGGGGCGTAGACCCGGGAATGTTCAGCAATCCTAAAAACGACTTGTACGTATCGGCTAAACTGAATATCAGCGGATTCAAGTTCCAGTTCGAATATTTCGACAGGAACGAAGGGCTTACGCCCGATTATAATCAAAAGTACTATGCGCTCAATACCGCTTTACAGAACTGGCAGGTGCGCCAGGGATTTATATCGGCCAGGTATGACAAGAAATTAACTGAGCGGTTCCAGATATCCAGTTTCTCTTACTTCCGTATCAGTGACCGTGGAAAAAATGCAGTCCTCACTCCATATACCAGCTATTTGAACGGTGGCTTTTCAGGCAAGGGCGCTCAGCTGGACAGCCTAATAAAAGGTTCTAATCCGTACTTTACCCCTACTTATAAATCTACGCAGTCAAACCAGTTCAGAACTGAGTTGAGGGCGCTATATAATTTTACAGACAAGATCGATTTTAGCGGTGGACTTGAATTAAGGAACGGATTAGTTCAGGGCGATTATGTAAACTCGTCACTACAGGATCCTCTTGCTAATGGTTATATGCACGATTCGGCGTCTTATTATAATGTACTGGATCTGGGCATATTTGCACTTGCTACCTATAAAAATCCTTTAAAAAGAATTAATGTAGACCTGGGAGGCCGTATGGATAATAACGTCATTAATAATGATTATGGCTACGGTCATGTATTTAACCCACGCGTTTCTTTTGTTTACTACCCTTCTAAGTACATATTTAAAGCCATTTATTCAGAGGCATTCCTTGATGCGTCACCGTTCAATAAATTCTCAACAACCGCATCGAGGATCGCAAATCCTACATTGACGCCTGAAAAAGTAAAGAATGTAGAGTTGACTGCTAAATACAACATCCGGAAAAAGACTTCTGTAGAAGTGGCTTATTATCATTCCTGGTATAGCAATTCACTGATTACTGCTAACGTAGACTACAATGGAACAAAGACTACACAGTTCCAGGCATCTGGTAAAGCAGAGATACAGGGAATTCAGTTAGCGGCAGAAACATCCGTTTCAATATTCTCAATATATGCCAATGCAACATTTACGGATCCCTACTCTATTATCGCCGGTGTGTCCGGAAAAGATTCTGCAAGAGCAAGAATGGGCGATATAGCTACTTATTCAGCTAATGCAGGAGTGAATATGCGGTTTTACAAAGATCATTTTAACCTGAATATGCGCGTAAATGTAGTAGGTGATAAAGAAACAGGAAAAGGAACTACTACGTCAGGTAATCCTTATTCATCTACTCCGGGCTATTTTTTACTCAATGGAACGCTTGGCTATAAAATTACAAAAGTTGGCGTGGTACAGTTCAGGGTAGATAATATCCTGAATACGCTTTATTATTCGCCGGGTATACGCTCTGCATCAGGTATTCAGACATCAAGAGTGCCGTTACCAGGGAGAGTATATTACGCACAGTTTAACTTAAATCTAAATTAGAAGAATGAATATTATAAAAAGGATCACTGGCCTCTTTTCCATAATGGAGGATGAGGTTAAATCTTTTAGATTATTGTTTTTGCAGTCATTGCTTATTGGCTTTGCCAATTCGTACTACTATATTGTCAGCAGTTCATTTTTACTCAAAAATGTAAATATAAAGAGCTTGCCCAATGCCTATATTATTACAGGTATTGGTGGTTTTGTATTGATAAAGCTGTACAAGACCATGCAAAAAAAGTATGGTATAACAGGCAGCTACAAGCTGAGTATAATTCTGTTTTCGCTTATCTGCTTCGCCAATTTCTTTGCAGTTTATGCTTTTGGCAGCAATAAGGCCATGACCATATTCTTTGCTTACTTTATCGTCTTGTTCGCGACACCGTTCACCACTATATTCTCACTTGGTGTATTTGCCCAGTGCTCACGACTGTATAACATATCGCAGAGTAAACGCTTGCTGGCCCTTGTAGTTTCCGGGGAGATCATAGCATCTGTTATTGCTTATTTAAGTGTGCCGTTCCTCAGGGGGCTTATCAATGGCAATATATATGTGTTGTTGCCTGTGTCCGGTCTTATCATTTTATTTGTCTTTATCCCTTTCAATAAATTGCTGGCACTTAATGACAGTAAACTGAACAGGCAGATAACAGCGAAAGAAGCACAAAAAATAGACCTTTCTTTCTTTACAAAGGATAAATTCTACCTGCTTATTGCCATTACTACAATATTCTCTGTTTTTGCCATCTACGTTGTCGATTATGCGTATCTTATCTCTGTCAGGTATATGTCGAACCAGACGGGCATAGAGATCGCAGAGATAGTTTCCGTATTCTTTTTCATTGTGAAAGTTGGCGAGCTTTCTTTCAGTTTCCTGTCAGGAAACATATTGAGTAGTAAGGGTATCAGGTTTTCCCTGCTGCTGCTGCCGCTTATTCTATTAGGTGCTTCTTCTCTGGCATTTATATCCGGTTTCCTGTTCGATGGTCTGCCTATCTTTCTGCTTGCATTCCTGTTTGTTGCCAAACTTACCGAGAGAGCGATCAGGAAGTCAATCACAACACCTTCAGTTAAGGTACTTTACCAGGTGGCTGAGCCTCATGAGCGCCAGGAAATAGAAGCAAATATAGACGGACTGCTGAACCAGTTAGCAACTGTTTTGGCAGGTATACTTTTACTGATCATTTCTGTTGTGTTCTTTGGCAATGATATGTTCTCATTGCTGCACCTGTTCTCTTTTGTATGTATTGTAGCATTCGCAGTATGGAGCTTCTTCAGTTTGAAAATGTATGACAGTTACCGTACTAAGATCAAAAACTTCCTTTCAAAACTAAAAGCAGCATCAGACAGCAATCTTGTAATACACGACAAACAGGTAAGTGTTCATTTGTCTGAGCTGCAGTCTGATGATAATTCAGCCATTGTAAGAGATATAAACAATGCGATAAAGACAGTCAAAAACGCTTCAAAAAGCGAATTGATAGGCCTTATTAAATTGTACAACATAAAGCAAACACTGGATATTAATTCAGAGCATCCGGATAAGATCGCAAAAAAGCTGATCAACATTTACTACAGCAATCATTTTTACTTCAGCCGCCTCCTTATCATCAGGTATTTGCAATATTGTTCCGATGAAACATCTTATAATTTCTTTGAAGAGCTATGGGAAGTATCTGACCTGGTAGGAAAGCTAGAGCTGATCATTTCATTTAATGAGAAACCTCATAAAAATATCAATGTTGCTTTCTTTGAGCGGTTGTGTGAAGAGTGCGCTAAGGAAATAACATGGACGGAAGCTGCCCTGTATGATATTGCAGGACTAAAAGATGAGCAACTTGAAAAAGAGCTGAATGAACATAAAGCGACGGTCACATACCTGCTCTTTGAGCTGCTGATGGTTATTTATGAACCTTCTGTAATGCAGGTAGTATTTGATATCATAACAACAGAAAATGCAGAGCTGGAGAACCAGTTCTTTGCCCTGGAGCTTCTGGATATTACCCTCAGACCAGGCCTGAAAGAGATCATTAAACACGTGCTGGAACCCACAACATTTGAAAAAAAGAGACAAATATTAGGCAAAACATTCCATATCTATCAACTGTCGCCTAAAGACAGGTTAATAGATATTATGATGAAGAACTTCAACCTGGTAAGTCCGCACTTAAAAGAAACAGCAATGGTGCGCTATAGCAAGATCACAGATGAACAGCATGTGCTGGCTGCATTCAGATCAAGTAGCGTAGATAACCTGAAGCACAAAGCCGATGAGATATTCTCAGGTGTAGCAGAGCCCGCCTATGAAGCAAAACTGAATGTGATGGCACGCCTGGAAGATAATTATGGCGCCGTAACCCCTTATTCCTCGTATTTGTTTAACTACGCGCTGATAAACGCAAACAATAACAAGATACACCTGAACAAACACATTATTAAGAATAACCTGCCGGTAGGCTATACATTGGAAATGAGGTCAGAAACTAACTTGCCGGTAAAAATTGATATCCTGGCATTAGCGGTATTAGTAACCCTGAAACAAAACGGAATAAAGCACGACTAAGGATCAATACTAAACTAACTCCCTGACCATTAAGAACCAATTATCCGGTGTAAGATCCCATTTTATCTTACTTGTATCGAGCTTTCCTGTATTTACATATCCGTGCTTTGCGAAATTAACCACCTGGAAGTCATGGCAATAGCCCATAGAATACCTGCAGCCTATACCTCTCAGGTAACGCTCTCTCGCAGCATTCATTAGTTTAGATATGCCCATATTTCTATATGCGGGCAAAACACCATTGCGATAAAGGAAGCCTATCTTACCTGGTGCAAGATCTATTTTGGGAAATGCCGGAAGTGCTGGTACATCAGCCAGGCGATCATATATATTTACCCTTGCGGAGGCTATAAGCAGATCATCGTCAAATACCGCAAAATGTTTCGCTGTACTATCCTCTTCATCATACCAACCGTCAGGAAATTTCTCAAACGTGATAAATCCTTTTTCCTCACGGCATTTCACCCTAAGCATAAATATCTCTTTAAGAAGATCTTTATCTGCTAATGAAACTTCGGTTACAGTAAATGTTTGTTCCAGGTTCCTCATAATTTCATGCATTAGGCATGGAATGATCTTCTGTCAGTTCTGTATTAAATAAACCACACAATAATACAGTTTCGTATTCAAAAAATTCCTTAATAGCTAATTATGCTATTATTACTTTTATTTTACAACACAAAAGTAAATATAAATTACGGGGTATGTCTTATCTTGACGCCGGTTTGATGGAACAAAATCCTAAACCATTTGTTAATGAACAAAATTGTAATTGGCATTACTGGCCATAGAATGTTAACTAGCAAGCAAAAAGAGCATGTAAAGCCGGTAATTAAGAAAGCACTTCAAAACATTATTTTTATAGAGCAGGAGCGTGATATTAACGCAAAATTTGTTGCTCTTACGCCATTGGCTGAGGGTGCAGATAGCCTTTTTGCAGCTGTAGCCAAAGAACTGGACATACAACTGCAGGTAATACTACCCTTTGAAAAAGACAAATATCTTGAAGGATTTGCGTCTGACGAAACGAGAAAGGAATTTGAGCTAATCTACAATGAAATTCCTGCCAGTAATAAAAAACAGCTGAACACACTGAATAATAGCCAGCCTCATGAGCTATTTATGAAGCTGGGACAGGAACTGGTCAGTAATACTGATTACCTCTTAGCTATATGGAATGAAAAACAAGGGAAAGGGAAAGGTGGCACTGCAGACACGGTAGCCTATGCCATGAAGATGAAGAAGAACCTGTTGCTGATAAACCCTGAAGACGAAATGCCGACAATAAATTATCTGCATTACGACCATAGGGAAAGCTACAAGGAAGAAGGCATTGTCTACCCTCCTGATACGAACCATCTAGCTGCATTTATTATTAAAAAGCAAAACCAATTTGATGATAGCGCGGTAGAATATAGCAAAAAGTACAGGAAGTTATGGACAACAGGTTTTGTAGCCGGCCTGGTGGAGGTACTGGCATTTTCTATTAATGCTTCTGTACACCCTCCCCTTGCTATCGACTTTTTATTGTCTACTATTGAGTTCCTGAGTCTTGTATTCATTCTTATGCTGGTTGCATTTGGCAACTCTAAAGAGCTGCACCATAAGTATGTACATTTCCGCATCATCAGTGAACGGCTGAGAATAAAGCGTTTTTTCTGTGAGCTTGGCTTTAAGATATATGATACTATAGTGAGCCCTATATATTTTACACTAAAGGAAAACCCTGAATTTCTGATACTGGACAATACGATAAAGCTGATCAATTTAAGCGCATGGTCTTACTGGTCATTTGAAAAGAAGAAACGCTACCTGGAAGACGAACTGATACTGAACCAGCAGCACTACCATGAGCGAAAGAAAGCTAAATTCATAAAGAGGAACGAGCTCTATAAAAGAATACGAAGCGGCATGTTTATAGCGGTAGTTATTTGCCTGTTTGTTCATTACTTTAAAATAGCTAACCAATACTTCCTGCATATTGGCATCCATGTTTCAGATTATGCACCGGCATTTCTCGAAACACATTTGTTTGAAGAGATCACATTGTTCATCTTCCTGTTCCTGCCATCTACAATAGCCGCATGTGAGGCATTGAAGTATCTGTATGAGTGGGAAAAGATCATTAATCTTTCTGCCGCAATGTCAGAGTATTTCAAGGGCAAAGCAAATAAACTGAAGGATATATTTACTGAGTCTGAACTGGAAGATTTCATGAACTCTATAAACAGGGACATGCTGATCGAGAACCTGGATTGGGAAAAATACATGCACGACAAAGACGAGGTACCTACTTAATTTATTGTTTTTCACTGTTTTAAGAGCCTTCAACAGACATGCCTGTTGCAGGCTCTTTTGTGTCACCATAATACGTAAAGTCAGCTTAGAACTATTGTTCCATAAATGCCTCAATTTGAATGGGTTGATTTCAATTAATAATACATTGTCATGGTTAATGTTAAAATTGAAAAATGAATTCACCATTCAATTCAGTCTCATTTCATTTATACAAACAATGATCTTTTGTATGCTATTAACTATAGATCTGACAGATAAATATTCATATTTATTCGTAGCGATATTGTCTGCAATTTCATTGCTTGTTTAATCTGTGTTGGGATTCATAATTTTCCTCCTTTTATTAATGACAAGTTAACTGTTGGCTTGATGTTTGTACTTATTGGGTAAGGGATAAGTGTATGGAACCGGAAGATAATGATACCCTTAAAACAGAATAATTTACTTCTCTCCCAATACTCTATCCTGCTTGATTTTCAAACAATAATCGGCAGATAATGAACACACGACTTTTTACTTCGCGTAAATCCTGGCTACAACTACTTATCGCAGGATGCATATCTCTGTGCACATCAATAACTTATGCACAAGTATCCGGAACCAAGGTTATAGGGATCGATTATCCCGACCTTGCGACGGCAATCTCCACACTGAATACCTCTGGAATATCGGGTGCAGTAACCATTAACGTACCGGCAGGTTATTCAGAAACAGCCCCTGCCGGAGGCTACCTGTTAGGCAGTACGGTATTGAATGCCAGTACATCCGCATCCAATACACTTACTATTCAAAAAAGCGGTGCAGGAGCCGACCCATTATTAACGGCTGCAACCGGTACATCTACTACTACTGACGGTATATTCATTATTCGCGGTACAGACTATGTAACTATTGATGGTATTGACCTGGCAGAGTCATCATCAAACATTACGGCTACTACCCGGATGGAATGGGGATATGCACTTGTAAAACTCCAGAACACAGCACCTTTTGACGGGTGTCAGAATGTGACTATTCAAAACTGCACGGTTACACTAAACAGGGCGAACACTACTACGGTAGGGATATACGCCAATGACCACATAGCTACTGCTACTACTATACTTACTATTACTGCCACAGGAGATGCAATGAACAATTGTAAATTCTACAGTAATACCATTCAGAATACAATGAATGGTATTTTGCTGAAAGGATTTGCAGCACCATCACCCTATACGCTTTATGACCAGAATAATGATGTAGGTGGAAGCAGCAGTAGTACTGCAAACACCATACAAAACTATGGTGGATCTGTCACTGCGTACGGTATAAACCTGCAGAACCAGAACAATGCAAATGTCTCTTACAACACAATAAACAACACTGCAGGCACAGGTACTCCATCAACCAGCATATTGTATGGCATCTATACACAAACAGGAACAAACGTAACCCTGACTGCAACAAGCAATAATATCAGGCTTACACAAGGTGTTACTACAAGTGCATTGTACGGTATTAACACCAGTTGTTCCGGAACGGGAACTGTGAATATTAATGACAATACAATAACAGCCAATGGTGGAGGATCAGGTAGCATGTACATGATCTATTTTGGTGGGTCTAATGCTAATACGAACACTAACAACAATACATTTTCAAATATCAATGTGGCTACCACAGGTAGCCTTTATCTTGTATACCATAATACTTCCAGCGGAACACAGAATATCAATTGCAATAACAATATAACAGCAGGAACAAGCACACCATATATTAATAAGACAGGTGCAGGCGGTACTATTGCCGGCTATTATAACAATTCAAGTGTTACGTCAGGTGTAGTTAATTTCAACAACAACAACTTTTCTAATTTCAACCTTGCAGGGTCGCCTACATTTTATGGCTTGTTTGAAAATGATGGTGGTACCGGACAGAATAAATTTGCACGCAATAATACAATATCAAACATAACATCTACCGGCGGGTCGCTGTACGGCTTATGGATGGGATTCTCTGCATCTGAAACATTTGCTGACAACGAGGTATTCTCTATTAATGCCGGTACAGGAGCAGCCTACGGTATATATGTAAACACCAGTTCCAGTTTGGATACCGTTATCAATAACAGTATTCATGACCTCTCCAGTTCAGGAGGAAACATTTATGGCATCTATATAGCTGGTGGAACAACAGTTATCGTTACCCTTGACACTGTTTATAATTCATTTACCACTGCTACAGCTGGTGCGTGTTATGGTATATATCAGTCTGGCGGTACCAATATGAATATTTTCAGAAATAAGATCTATGACATTACTTCTACAGGAACAAGCGGATCAGTAAACGGTATGTACCTGAACAGCGGCACTGTAACTGCCTACAATAACCTGATAGGCAACATTACCACCCCTGCCTATAATGGAGCAGGCGGCACACAACTTGTGGGAATATACCTGGGCTCTGGCACAGCATACAATATTTACTACAACTCTGTTTACCTGAACACCACCAGCATAGGCGCTGCATTTGGCGACTGTGCTATATATAGCAACAGCACAACACCTCCGGTAACACTCCGGAATAATATATTTGTCAACCTATCTACGGCAAAAGGTGCCGGGTTAGTAACCGGGTATAGAAGAAACGGAACATCACTTACATCCTATCAGAACACATCAAACAATAACCTGTTCTATGTTGGCACTCCTGGTCCGTCAAACGTTGTTTTCTATGACGGCACTACCGCCTACTCCTCTTTGCCTCTGTTTCAATTCCTGGTAGCGCCAAGAGATGCCAACTCGGTAACGGAAAACCCGACGTTTGTGAGCACAAGTGGTAGTTCTCTTTCATTTTTACATATCAGCACATCTGTGGCCACACAAATAGAAAGTGGAGCAAGTAACATAGCCGGTATCACTACTGACGCAGATGGCAATATTCGTGCAGGTAATTCCGGCTACACAGGCAGTGGTTCATCTCCCGATATTGGTGCGGAAGAAGGTAATTATATATTAACAGACCTTACATCACCGGTTATCACCTACGCACCGCTTAGCAGTGGCTGCAGTACCGGCGACAGAACATTTGCAGTCACAATTACAGATGCTTCAGGTGTACCCACATCCGGAACGCTGATGCCAAGAGTCTATTTTGAAAAAGGATCCGGGCCATGGTTCTCAAGTGCAGGATCGCTCGCGTCGGGCACTGCGAAGAATGGCGTATGGAGTTTTACTATTTCGGCGACTACTCTTGGCGGGCTATCTGTAGGAGATGTTATATCCTATTTTATTATTGCACAGGATGTATCCAGTACCCCAAACATTAGCGCAAATCCTGCTCCGGGTGTAACCGCTAGCGATGTAAATACGATCACATCATACCCTACTCCACCCAATACTTATACTATTATACCGGTATTAAGCGGTACATATGCAGTAGGTGTAGGTAAGGCCTATACAACAATAACAGATGCGGTCACTGCATATAATTCATCATGCATCTCCGGCAATGTTGTCTTTCAGCTTACAGATGCTACATATCCGGGTGAGACCTTCCCGATCACGATCAATAATAATGGATCGTCAGGCGCAGCAAATACCCTGACCATAGCGCCGGCTCCTGGCGTTACAACTACTATTAGTGGCAGCGCAACAGCCCTGTTTATTCTAAATGGTGCTAAGTATGTAACAATTGACGGTTCTAACAGTTCTGTTGCAAATAGTGTCTGTCCTGCTGTTTCCGCCTCAAGAGATCTGACGATACACAATACAAGCACCAGCACATCCAGTGCCGTGATCTGGTTGCAAACAACATCAGGAGGCGATTCAGCTACCCACGATGTTGTTCGCAATTGCAATATTGAAGGTAGCGGTAGCTCCAGCACATTATTTGCAGTTGGTTCAGGTGGAACTGCCATCTCATACACCAGTAAAGGAACTAATAACAACAGCAACCGTATAGAGAACAATTATATCACTGCTACACAAACAGGTATATATACAATGGGTGCAAGTGCTGCAAATAAAAATACGGGGACAGTCATCAACCAGAATCATATGGATGCTGCATCACCTGACAACCTGAGAAATAATGGCATATTTACAGGCTTTGAAGATGGGATTCTGATTTCGGGTAACTCACTGGCAAATATTACCAATGCTGTCAGTAACGACATTCTCGGCATCAACCTTGGTTTTAATAATAACGCGACCAGCGCGACCGTTACCACGGGTAACGACGTGACTAACGCAACCGTTACCAATAATAAACTGGATAACATCAAACAGACAAACACCTATACTTGTCTTGGCATAGCTGTCGCAGGTGTTACTACCGGTACTAATACCATAGCTAATAACATGATCAGTGGTGTACTTAGCAATGGTACAAGCGGCGACTTTTCTTCCGGTATATTTATAGGTGGCGCATCCGGTGGAACAACAAGGATATATTATAACGCAATTGAAATGTCCGGTACACTGACAGGGTCAACCTACTCTTCATTTGCAATGAGCGTATCTGGTACAAATCCAATTCTTGATATTAAGAACAACATCTTTGTCAACAGTGCAAGTACCGGTTCGTCCCTCATATACGCAATAGGTTTGGCATACAGCACTTACTCTAACTTATCATCAGACCACAATGATTTCTATTCTGTTGGCACAAATATGGGTACAATCGGCTCACTTGCAGGTACAGGAACAAACCAGGCTGCCATTGCAAACTGGAGAACAACTACTGGCCAGGACCTTAACTCAAAACAAGTTTACCCTGCATTTACATCTCCATCTGACCTGCATTTGACCACAACTACTCCTAATATTCCTTTGATGGATGTAGGCGTACCGGTGTCAATAACCAGCGATTATGATTGCGGGCCAAGAAGTAGTACCACTCCCGATCTTGGTATTAATGAATTCAACATTCCATTGTGCAGCAGTGTAACAGCCGGAACTGCGACACCCACAACTGCCGCATTTTGCGCCACAGGTAGTACTGTTATCAATCTTATCGGTTCTACAGCTGGTATAGGTATTAATTATCAATGGCAATCATCAATAGACAGCAGCTCATGGAGTGTAATACCAGGTGCAACAAGTAATAGTTACACCACACCCACGATAACCGTTACTACCTACTATCGTGCTGTATTGAACTGTATCTATTCCGGCCTGAGCGATTCTTCGACCACAAAAGTCATCATCAATCCACTGCCTGTTATTGTTGTTACGCCCGATGGTGGCGCTATATGCACCAGCGACACCGGTATTGGCATGACAGCATCAGGAGCTATAGGTTATACATGGGCACCTGGCGGCGGACTCAGCACAACAGCCGGAGCTACTGTTACAGCCAACCCGACAACGACTACCACCTATACCATTACAGGTACTGATGCAAATGGATGTGTAAATACGCATGCTTCTACCGTAAACGTGACAACCGCGCCTGGAGCAGTAATTATTACACCTCCGGTAGCAAACCTATGTCCGGGTAGCCCTGCAATACAACTGGTCGCATCAGGAGCAGCAATTGCTTCTTCAGGGCCTGATTCTGTACTATCCGGCACCATGAGCCTTACTGTTCCGGACAATACCCCCGCAGGTATCACCAGCGCACTCAGCGTGGCAGGTATACCAGTAGGTGCCAATATTACTTCGGTTAAAGTAAGGTTTAATATAACAATGACATTTGATGGCGATCTTACCATTGGCCTGACTGCACCAAACGGCAAAACCCTTAACCTGGTAAACAGGCGCGGCGGTAGTGGGGACAATTTTGTGAATACGGTGGTCAGTTCAGCAGGTGGTTTGACATTTGTTTCTTCTGCAGCTCCATTTACAAACACTTATAGCGCAGATGCAGTATTAGGCGTGGGCCCTACATCTCTGCTATCCAATACCAATATTTGGGGCGATCTCTATAGCGTACCTAGTGGCGCATGGACTTTAAGTGCACGTGATAATGCCAGTGGAGACGTTGCGAAAATAACTTCATGGATACTTACAATTGATTATACCTATAGTCCAACCCTTAGCTGGTCACCAGTTGGAGGCCTCTTCAATGACGCCGCAGCTACAATACCATATACAGGTACCGATACAACGTCAGTATATACGCTGCCGGATACCACAACCACATATCTGGCAACACTAAGGCTTGGCGCATGTACGACCACTACACCAGTACCTGTCAACATCGTTCCATTTGCAGATGCTGATACTATCGTTGGGCCGTCCAGTGTTTGTCTCGGGTCTACAGTACCATTTACCGATCCTGTAAGTGGCGGGGTGTGGATGGTCACTAACCCTAATGCGACCATAACCAGCGGAGGTGCGGTTACCGGCGTTACTATTGGTATAGATACAGTAATGTATATAGTTACCAATTTCTGCAGTATCGACACTGCAATAAAAGTTATCAAAATAGACGTATTTCCTGTTGTTAGCCCTATATCCGGCCCATCTGCTGTATGCGAAGGCGTATCAATATCACTTGCAGATCCTGCTCCATTTGGTGTATGGAGTGTAAGTAATACAAGTGCTTCTGTAAACAGTACCGGAACAGTTACCGGGGTTGCAGCAGGCATAGATACGATCAGCTATACCGTAGCCAATGGTTGCGGAACTGTATTATCGACACATATAGTTATAGTAAACCCACAGCCGCATGCAGGAACTATATCAGGTCCATCAAGTGTATGTGTTGCTAATACTATATTATTAATAGATACAGCTTCAGGCGGCGTATGGAGCAGCAGCAATAGTAATGCATCTGTTACATCAGGTGGTATTGTTTCAGGGATAGCAGCCGGCACAGCTACCATCAGTTATGTAGTTACCAATAGCTGTAATACAGATATAGCTACATATCCAATAATAGTAGGTCCGCTACCACCTCCAAGTACTATATCAGGCCCTGCAACTGTATGCGCAGGCAGTACCATAACATTATCAGAGTCGATGGGTGGAGGGATATGGAGCGTCAGCAATACTAATGCAACGGTATCAAGTACAGGAGACGTAACAGGGGTTACTGCTGGCACTTCAATAATTAGTTATGAACTGTTTAACAGTTGCGGCAGCACTTATGCTACATATGCTGTAACTGTAAACGCAGCGCCCGATGCGGGTGTTATTACCGGTATATCTACTGTTTGCGTAGGTTCATCTATATCATTAACAGATGCCAGTACTGGTGGAGTATGGAGTAGCAGTGATCCATTTGTTGCATCAGTTTCACCAGGTGGTGTTGTTACAGGTGCAGGCGCAGGCACTGCGCTCATCAGTTATACAGTAACTAATTCCTGTGGCACGGCAACTACCTCTAAATTAATAAATGTCAATCCGCTTCCTGTAGCGTTTTCAGTAACAGGAGGAGGAGCCTATTGCGCAGGTGGCTCAGGCCTCGATGTTGCGCTTAGCGGATCTGTAAGTGGAGTAAAATACCAGCTATATAACGGACCGACACCTGTGGGAGGACCTCTGACAGGAACAGGCGGTGTTATTGACTTTGGCTTGCAGACAGCGGCAGGTACTTATACAGTCATTGCTACAAATACAACCACTGGTTGCAGCAACACGATGACAGGGTCTGCAGTTATCGGCATTAATCCTACTACTCCTCCATCTGTGAGTATATCAGTAAGCAGTGATCCTATATGTACCGGCTCCTCTGCAACATTTACTGCAGTAGCCGTAAATGGCGGTGTGTCTCCTTCTTATGTATGGAAAGTGAATGGGGTTGTAACATCATCAGGTGTCAGCTATACATATGTTCCGGCAAGCGGCGATGTGGTAAGTGTTACTATTACCAGCAGTCCATGCGCTGTGCCAGATACAGCAAGCAGCTCTGTTACTGTCAAAGTAGCTGGTTTCTCTACCCCATCAGTAAGCATATCAGCAGATCCCGGATCTGAAGTTTGTGAGGGCGCAACGGTAACATTAACGGCCGTTCCTGTATTTGGCGGCGTTAAGCCATTCATCAGGTGGAACAAGAATGGCGTAAATGTTGCTACAGGGCCAACCTATTCATATGTACCGGCAAACGGAGATATTGTATACTGTGTGATGGGTAGTACATATCCATGCCGTTTGGTTGACTCTGTGGCGAGCTCCGCAATTGTAATTAGAACAATACCTGTAGTTACACCAACTATAAATATTGTGGCTACACCTGGCACCTCTATCAGCTTTGGTCAGACTGTTACGTTAAAGGCCGTAGTTGCCAAAGCTGGCTCTGCACCTGCATATCAATGGTATATCAACAAAACTCCAATAGCTGGCGCTACATTATCAACCTTTACCCGTAGCGATTTCTCGAATAATGATACAGTGATAGCAGTAGTTACCAGCAGTAGCGTTTGCCACGAGACAGCATCAAAATATGTTGTGATCAAGGTAGGTAATACAGGTGTGAATAATGCCAATGCAACAGGTGCTGACATAAACGTAATACCTAACCCTAACAAAGGTGAGTTTACCATAAAAGGCACACTTGGCATCACTAACGACCAGGAAGTATCATTGGAGATCACAGACATGCTGGGACAGGTAGTCTATAAGAATAAAGTACTGGTAAAGAATGGCAATATTGAGGAACGGGTATCATTAGACAACACACTGGCCAACGGTATGTACCTGTTGAATGTACGCGCCGATGCTACACTACGTGTTTTCCATATTGTCGTTGAACGTTAGCCAGGCATAATCATATAGAAAAAGAGTTCTGCAATGTCATTGCAGAACTCTTTCATTTTTCAGCGTAGGAGCTTATTTTTACGGTACCACCTGCAAATTTCAATCATGAACATACGCTTACTATTGATACTCATTTTATGCATACCAAAACTGTTGTTTGCACAGTACAGCGATTCGGTTCACCACTATGCAAGTGCTGTATCTACCGGCACTATTAATAAGACCAATACCAGCCAGTCTTACGTACTGAATAATGCGATCAAATTTGGCATAAGGAAGAAGATATATTCCCTGAATAGTTCCAATAGCTGGGCCTTTGGTGAACAGCAGAGGGCACTCACGAATAATGACTTCAACTCTACGCTTGACTTCAATTTGTATAAAGGTGCACCGAAACATTTTTACTATTGGGGGCTGCTTAACTACCTTACCAGTTATTCGCTTAAAGTAAATAGCCAGTTCCAGGGTGGCGCAGGTATAGCATGGAATATAGTCGACAAAAAAAAGATATGGATCAATATCAGCGATGGTATCCTTTATGAAAAGAGTGATATCCTGCTAAACGATACCGTACAAGACCTCTACAGCACATACCGGAATTCACTAAGACTTTCTTTTCGTTTCAATATCAAAGAGATCATCACATTCAGCGGCATGAGCTTTTACCAGAATTCATTTTCATCAGGTACTGACTACATCATCAAGTCAAATCTCAATCTTGGTGTAAAACTGAATAAATGGCTGGCACTTACCTCATCATTTACTTATAACCGGTTCAACAGGACAGGAAAAGAAAATACACTGTTCATCTATGGTCTTACACTGGAGAAGTACTTTTAAGATTCCGTTTCAAACCTAATTAAAACAAAGATCCCCGCAAATTTGCATTTGCGGGGATTGCTCTTTGGTGACCGCGTCTGGATTCAAACCAGAAACCTTCTCATCCGTAGTGAGATGCTCTATTCAGTTGAGCTACGCAGCCATTCCCTTGTTTGGGAGTGCAAAGATACTAAACCAAAATTATTTAGCAAATACTTTTTACAAGATTTTAAAAATGTCCATCTTTGAGGCTAAAAACCTTCAGATGAATATAGAAATATGGTCATTAGGCAAAGAAAATGAGCCTTTCATAGAAGAAGGTATCCGTTATTACTTCAAAAAGACCAAGCCCTGGAACCCCATAGAGCTTGTATTGCTGCAAACACCTAAAAAGATAGCGACAACCGATGTAGAGCGTACAAAACAACAGGAAGAAGAGCTGATACTCAAAAAACTGCAGGCAGGTCACTATCTGATATTACTGGATGAAAGAGGTAAAAAACTGAGTTCTATACAATGGTCACAGCAGTTTCAGCATTGTATGAACCAGGGCACTAAAACAATGGTAATACTTATAGGTGGTGCATTTGGGGTAACTGAAGCTGTAAAGAAACGCGCAGACCAGGTATGGTCATTATCAGATCTTGTATTCCCCCACCAGATGGTACGGCTTATAGTTGCGGAACAGGTATACAGGGCGTTCAACATCCTTAATAACTCGCCCTATCATCATGTATAGGCTATGAGGTGAAAGGAAACGTGAAAATTTGAAGTTGGATCAATTAGGATATAAAATGGTGTTACTTTCGCTCAAAGATATTTCCAGATGAGTATTACAATAATAATTATAGCTATTACAGTATTGATAAGTTTTGCTGCATTCAGCAATGCATCATTATCTGATAAGCTTATCCTGTATCCCCGCCAGATGAATTCCCCGGAAGAATATTACAGGTTCCTTACATCCGGCTTTATTCATGGCGACTGGAACCACTTGTTCTTCAACATGTACACGCTGTATATGTTTGGCGAGCTTACAGAGCAATTCATCGGCAACCCTATTATATATGTTGTATTATACCTGTCAGGAGTAATAGTATCTTCTATCTATCCCTTTATTAAAAACAGGAACAACAGCTATTACAAGGCGCTGGGAGCATCAGGCGGTGTATCATCTGTAATATTCTTTGTTATTTACTATTTCCCGTGGTCTAAGATGAGTATTATATTCATACCTATAGGTATACCTGCAATAATTTTTGCAGCACTGTATCTTACTTATTCTATAATAATGTCTAAACGCGGTGCTGACAATATTGGACACGATGCCCATATTGGAGGTGCATTATATGGTATGTTCTTTGCTTTTTTGATCGACCCTACTCACGGCGTAGGTTTCATTAATACAGTATTACACCCTTATTGATCGTTCAGCACACGCTTTACTACTAATACGTTCTCCGTACTATCCTTCACCCTGAACCGCTCATCAGGCCTGATGCCAGATACCCAGGCTATGCGTTTGCTACATTCCAGTATGCGTATATCTTCTTTATCGTGCAGGGCTACCTTTTCATCTACCAATAGCCTGCTTACTTTTTTTTTCTTCATCTTCATACCGAACGGATAAAAGTAATCCCCGGTACGCCACTTGCGCAGCAGTATAGGAAATTGAATATCCTTCATGTCAAGGCAGGTAGTATTCCTATCGGCAGGTATCACCTTAGGCTTTGGCTGTATTGCAAATGAATATGTGTACTTACCTGTATCTATAG
>JAOQAP010000099.1 GCA_025963465.1 Flavipsychrobacter sp. | reverse complement strand
TCTACCAGGAAAAAGCCAATCATTTATTTGATTGGCTTTTTCTTTTTAAAGCCTTTTTAGAGTCCTTGACAATTCTTATTTCATTCTTCACGCGGATTTGATCCATTCATTACTTAAAAACTATATTACAACATGATTGGAAACATTCTGAAAAGATAGTTGTTTTATATTTTGGTGAATATCGCCTACTTTGTTGCGAAATAAAAGCTGAATCCCGGTCATTATCAAAATCTAAATCCCTGTGAAGTATTTATCACTATTTATCTTATTTACTATTTTGCAGTATGCCGCTATGGCGCAGGTGCCTGGCTATATAGATACAAATCTCTTGCTGGCATGGTATCCGTTAGACGGTGATCTAATGAATGCGCACAACGGGCCGGTAAACAATGGCATTGGTAGCGGACCAATAGCATATGGTACAGGCCGCTCAGGAGCCGTTAACCAAAGCTACCTGGGAAATGCTGCTAACGGCATAGATATTCCGATACATAATTTTCCGGTGGGCAATGCGGCGCGCAGTGTTTCTGTTTTCTATAAATGCTCCCTTCCATACGCTTCAGGCTTACACCAATTGATAGTCTGGGGAAATGATAGTGCGTCGGGCCATCTATTCGGAATAGTAGTGTCCGACTCATCTGTCGGGGTTGACTACAAGAACGGATCAGTGTACAAGAAAGTTATGCCAGATAGTCTGTGGCATAATGTAACGGTCACCTACCCGGCAAATGGCTCAGGATCATCATCAATAAAGCTGTTTTTTGATGGCGAGTTGAGTAAAACCACTACACAGGGAGCAATAGGCGCACTGGCCACAGATGCAGAACATATACACAGCATAGGCACGCTGTTGTACAGCACCAATAAATATAGCTGGCAGGGAAATATAGATGATGTGGGCGTATGGGGTCGCGAACTGACCGAATGCGAGGTGAGGCTTGCTGCAAATTCATATCGTATAACCATGGATAGTGTGCCAGACAGCTGCCAAACGGCATCAGGCGGGTTAAAGGCAAATGTGATGGGCGGTATTGCACCGTACCACTATCTATGGTCTGCCGCAAACGGAGGAGATGAAGATTCGATAGGGGCTCTTTCCGAGGGAACATATACTGTTACCGTCACCGATGCAAGTGGTTGTGTGGCAAAGGCGCAATCGCGGGTATATCGCTATTGCCTACCCATAATAATAGCCGAGGGGCTGTCACCTAACGGGGATGGGCTAAATGATCACTGGGAAATATTCGGACTTAATGACTGCCCGGACAATACCGTGCAGGTATTTGACAAGTGGGGAAATTTGGTGTACGAACAAAATGACTATAAGAACGACTGGGATGGTAAAAGCAAAGGCGGGTCACGGCTACCCGATGGCGATTACTTTTATCTTGTAAAACTGAATGTGCCAGACGTTGATATCAGAAAAAATGTGTACACAGGACAATTGCTGTTGAGGCGATAAAAGGAAGTTGAAATAATCTGACTGAATAATGCTCGTTAAAAAGTATAAAATGAAGAACACCCAAACCCGGTTCCTGTGATTGCTGTGCCTGTTTCATTTATACGTGTTTGCACAGAGCGATCAGCACTATTCGATGTTCATGTACAACAAATTACTGTACAATCCCGGTTATACAGGCAGCAGGGAGGTAACTGCTGTTAATGCACAAATCAGGTGGCAGTCGCCAGCTATAAATAACGGTGTGCGTTCGACAAATATAGCGGTAGATGCTCCTGTAGGCACCTATATGAAGCCTGATAGAAAAGTAGCACTCGGGATGAGCATAAGCAGAGAAAAAGGCCCTTTCGAGCAGAATACTGATTTCAGATCTTACTATGCTTACCGTATAAAGTTTGAGCATTCAGTCCTGTCTCTTGGTTTATCCGGTGGCCTCACAATGTATTCCACAGTGGGCGACTTGAGTGTACTTGTTTTTCAACCTAATGACCCTAGTTTTACGCACCAGGTAGAAAATGCTATTCTGCCGAATGCCGGTACCGGTGCATACTGGTCTGGCGAGCGTTTCTACTGCGGACTTTCTGCTCCCAATCTTTTTCAAAATAAGTACGATCCTGATGCAGTAACGACCGGAGCTAAGCCAGCAAGGCAGATAAGGGCATACTATCTTTCAGGCGGCTACGTCTTTCCTGTAAACGATATTATCACGCTCAAGCCGCAGTTACTGGTGCGCTATGCCAAAAACAGCGTGTATGCCTTACCCATTAGCGCAGACATTAATTTTAGTGCCACGGCCTATGACCGTATTATGGCCGGAGTCAGCTATCGCACGGGCGGTGCAATAGTGGCGCTGGTGCAGGTACAGGTTGATACGCGGTTGAATATCGGCTATGCATACGACTATGTTACATCTGATCTTGGTCCTTATACAAAAGGAGCGCATGAGCTGGTAATTGGTTATGAATTCAATCATGAGCGTTTAAAATTTGCAGCACCACGCTTCAGCAGAGCTTTCTGATGTTAGATAAATCCTGAAAAATGAGACTGATCGTTATATTTCTATTGTTGGCTGGCATGCTCTTTCCTTTTCACACGCAAGGTAAAAGAAAGCGAAATGCCGTAAGAGCAAATTACTACTATAGCCACTATGGGTACGCTGACGCGATACCCCACCTGGAGAAATTGATAGCCACCGGAAACAGCAATCTTGATGTTCATGTGAAATTGGGGGACTGTTATCGCCTCACCGGCAATGCAGAAAAAGCAGCAAAGGCCTATGCAAGAGCCACCTCAATGAAAAAATGCGGCGACATTACGTTTCTCAATTACGGACTAGTGCTGATGAAGCTTAGGAAATATGAGGAGGCCGAAAAATACTTCAGGAAGTATCTTGAAAAAACTAAGAAAGACGACAGAGTTGCAAACCTTTTCAGCAGTTGCAAATCAGCACCAGGCAAGCTAAATGACTTTCCGTCCGGTATTACAACTTTTGCATCCTTCAATACAGATGGCAATGAATTTGCTCCGTCGCTGAGCAATGGCAACCTGATCTTTACATCGAACGACCTGAGTCAGTCATACAAGGAAAAGGACAGGTGGAGCGGTGCCCAATTTTGCGGGATATACTGTGTGCCATTGACAGGGCCAGGCGAATATGGCAGCAATGTTAGTGAGCTATTTGGTTCTGCGAGTGACAACTATCACCGCAACAGGTTTAAAAATGAATTGCATACTGCCGCAGGCACATTTACTGCCGATGGCAATGAGCTTTATTATACAGTCTCGGCATATAACAGAAAGTTTGCAGCCAGGCGGGCATCGTTGATCAAAGACACAACTGTACTGCTCAAGATAATGATCGGTTCCGGCTACGATGAAAAACGAAAGACATTCAGCAAGTTCAGGCCTTTCCGGTACAACAGTACCGAATATTCTGTAGCTCACCCCTCTGTGAGTCCCGATGGCAATATGCTGGTTTTTGTATCAGATATGCCTGGTGGCAGCGGCATGCGCGACTTGTACTTATGCAAAAAAGAAGGTGGCAAATGGACTGAGCCGGTGAATGCCGGTGTCATTATAAATACCGGCGGCGATGAATGCTTTCCGTGGTGGGCCGGCAACACCACATTATTCTTCTCATCTGATGGGCGGGAAGGCTTCGGCGGGCTGGACATATATAAGACCGAATACCGTGCCGGCAGCTTTTCAATACCTGAAAATATGCCCGCACCTATCAATTCGCCTTACGATGATATCTCGCAGGCAATAGCTATTAATCTCGACAGCGCCTATATTTCTTCTGACAGGCCGTCTTTAAAAAGTGGTGACAATATTTTTCATTATGAAAAAAGGGAAGTGTACCTGCATCTGAATGTAAGAGATTCTGCTACACAATTACCAATTGAAAACGTGTCAATAAGACTAAGTGCTGCAATGCACAAAAAAGATACTGTATCCGCTACAGGGCTCATGTTTACACGTTTGTATCCCGAGACGAAATATAATGTGCATATAAGCAAGGATGGATATCGGGCAAGAGAATTTGAATTGAATACAAACAGTACGAAAAAAGCAGACACCATCTATAAGAAAATAGACCTGGTCAATCCCGAAAAACCGCACTATGAAATAGTGACGCCGATAGTGATGTCTGAGCCACAGGTCATCAGGAACAAAAATGTAATGGACTCACCCGGCGTACAAAATTTTACACTGAATGAAGTATATGAAGTAGGTGACTTCTCCTATGATTACAATAAATACGAATTGACAAAAGCACACACAAAATTTCTGGATACCCTGGTAGCACAGCTGAAAAGGAATACTACGATGGTGATAGAAATACATGCCCATACAGACTGCCGTGGAAGCGAAGCATCGAATGTGAAGCTATCTACCTCCCGGGCACTGTCTGTTGTTAACTACCTTGAGCAGCATGGCATACAGAGAGCGAGAGTACAATACAAGGGTCTGGGCAGCAGTATGCCCAAGGTGCCGTGTCCGGACTGTAGTTCCTGTACAGAACAACAGCATGCCTTGAACAGGATATTTGAATTCAAAGTACTTCATTTATAGCCACTACCAGGAAAATCCGATCATTTATTTGATTGGTCTTTTTGTTTTTGTTAAGGGGATTGCAAGTCACCAGCAGTTGCATTCGAATTGCAAACCCGAATGCAACGGATATTTCATATTCGTGAAAAAAATCGTATATTTATGAAGTCATTTCCATAAAATAATAGCCTATGAAACGGATCTGCATAATTATTATTGGCCTGTTGGTTTCTTCGTTTGTAAAAAATAATGTTCAAAACGATATACAGAAGCAACATTTAAAAGGAAAAATCAAAGCCATAACCTATTATTCAGGTAATGACACTTCTCAAATAACTATTTTCAACAGTATTGGCAACTTTGTCGAAAATAAATATTTTATGGAAGGTAAGGTAGTTGACATTTGCAAGTATGAATATGATGTGCAAGGAAAATTGATGGAAACAAATAGTGTGTCATGGAGAACTGTTTATAACTACGATGGACATGGTAACCTTGCAGAAACAAACAGGTATAAGGTTGAGGATGGCAGTCTGATGCAAAGGATCTTGTTTTATTACAAAAGTAACGGGAGTGACTCTGCAACAGTTAGCTTCGCAGGAAATGGGCATATGAATTACAGATCGGTAATTAATATTAAAGAGACGGGCAATAAACGAGAAATTTTTTATGATGCTGATGGAAGAATTGAAAGAAGAGAAGAATATACATGGGATGCAGATTATTCGGTGAAATCGGAGATATTATTCCAACAATTGGGGGATTATGCATCTACAGAAAGTATGAAATTTCAGTATGAGAATTATGATAAACAAGGGAATTGGATACAAAAAAAGGTTTTTGGGAATTCAACCAACAACATACGAAAGCACGACTACGAGTATGTTGAAAGTTATCAAAGAGCAATTGAATATTATTGACTAAATAGCATATAGAAGATTCAATGTTTACCGTTACACTGAAAAGGCAATCATTTATTTGATTGCCTTTTGTTCACTACCTTTAGTCTATTAAAAAATACTTAGATGAATACAGAAAAAGCTATACTGGCGGGTGGGTGTTTTTGGGGAGTAGAGGAACTGATACGTCAACAACCAGGTGTCATTTCAACAGTGGTGGGGTACACGGGTGGGAATGTAGCTAATGCCACTTATCGTAATCATGGTACACATGCTGAAGGTATTGCAGTGACCTTTGACCCGACGAAACTATCTTACCGCAAGCTGCTTGAATATTTCTTCCAGATACATGACCCGACTACCAGTAACAGGCAGGGAAACGATATCGGTACTTCTTATCGTTCCGCTATTTTTTACCTGAATGACACACAACGTGATACCGCAAATGCTTTAATAGCGGCGCTGAATGCATCGGGGAAATGGCCGGGTAAGATAGTGACCGAGGTAGTGCCGGCAACAGATTTCTGGGATGCAGAAGCAGATCACCAGGATTACCTGCAGAAAAACCCGTATGGGTATACCTGCCACTTTGAAAGACCCGATTGGAAACTGGATTAAATGCAAGTTAATAACCTTCCCAGTGCATACCTGTGGGATCCCTGTTTCTTTTGAATATGGGGATATAGCCGCCGATATAAAGGTCGAAGCCGTATTGTTTTTTATTGATCAATGCTAAAAAATCATCGCTGCCAATAAAGAAGCCGGTATACCTAAATGCAAATCCTGCTTTATAATCGTGAGCAAGCATGCTGTAGGTAATGGGTAGTGCAATGGTCATTTTGTGGAAATCATAGCGCGGGGTAAGTGTTACCTGGTTGTAATAAGAATTACCAAAGTTCATGCGCTTTGCAAGGTTGGCAATAAATAACAGGTTGGCATAAAAACGGCCATATACCTGTACATCCATACTTGTTACCAATGCTGTTGGTAAATAAACTCTTCTCGCCCTTACTACTTTCTCCGCCTTGAAACCATTCTTTTGTGCATAGGCCAACACCGATGCCACATCTTTAACGCTGCTGTCCAAACCTTTTGCAGTAAGCAAGCCTTCGCCGGTAATGCTTACAACTGCATTTGTGCTGTTATAATAGGTTATTGCTCCCCAATCAGTAATAGCAGCTGAGAAAACCAAGTCATGTGAGGTAGTGGATTCCATATAATCAGATCGCTCAGCCTCTCCAATGCGATACCGGACAGTAAACCCAATATCTGCACCGATACCGTCACCAGCAGTCTGACCAAAAAATTTATTGAATATTCCTCCGGGTGTGAGGTTTTTGAATACGGTGGAACTATCATTTGGTACGTTGCTGCCGAATTCAATATCTGAGTTAGCAGCGTAAAAAGTGTCAGAAGCCTTCCTGAAGTTCAGATCCAGATTTTTGCCGGTAATGCTTACATACCCGATGCCCCCCAGGCGACGTACCGTAGCACCAAGAGTCAGTTTATACTTATCACCCTCCCGTACAACACCGCTCAATGTGAGCCCTACCTCACTCCACATATGTGCGGTCCAGTTAAAATTTTGTGCTTTGGCGCTATAGCCCGGCTGAACCGTTGTTGTTTGTAAAGAAGCGAACGCATTATATAATGCCGGGTCAAAATTATTGAACTGGTTGATAGCCCTGACACCTGACGTAAGCGCAATGCTGATCTTTTTACTAAGACTGGCAGTAAAGCCGGGCCCCCGAAACACTGCTGCAGGAGCAAGCATACTAAAGCTTTTGCCCTGCGATTTGGTAAATATATTATTGCTTTCATTTATGGCAGTTCCTACATCCGGTATTTTTGGGATATGCCCAAGGTTGTTGTCTACCCCTACATTCAGCGAAAAAATGCCAATACTCATTTTCTCACGGCAATCGGCAATGTTTGCGGGATTGAGGTAAAGACTATTTATAGAACACCGATCGGACGTAGCCAGGCCTATGTAACGCTGCGCTTTACCAATAAAAGACAATAGTATAAGGAACAGCAATAATGCTGAGCATTTCAGGTGAAATAGCAGGCCTGTTAATTTCATAGAAGGATCTGAGTATCTCCCGTAAAGCTATTAATTCTTATACCAACTTTATATTAAGACAGGAACTTTTTATAAATGGTTGGTTGTGTATTGAATAATAAAAGGAACACGGCCAAGTGTTCCTTTTATCAAAAAGTGATCATATTACTTAGTTCTTTGGTATTCTCTTCAATGTCTCTAATAAAAATGACCAGAACTTTTGTACAGAAGATATTTGTGCGCGTTCATCAGGCGAATGTGCACCGAATATATTGGGGCCGAAGGAGATCATCTGAATGTGCGGGTAGTTGGTGCCGAGGATACCGCATTCCAGACCTGCGTGTACTGCATTTACGAGTACGGGTTCGTGAAACAGTTCCTGGTACAGATCGCTCATTACCCGGATGATAGGCGCATCGGGGCGAGGTTCCCAGCCGGGGTAAGCACCACCAAAAGTGAGTGTTGCATCCATGAGCTCAAAAGCACTGCTGATAGCATCAGAGAGATCTGTCTTTTCTGAATCTACTGAGCTGCGCGTAAGGCACTGTATATTATATGAACCATCTATTATCAGTACGCGTGCCAGGTTGTTTGAGCTTTGCACTAAACCACTTATCTCCGGGCTCATGCGGTATATACCATTGGGGCAGGCATATAATGAGCGTAACAGTTTTTGCTGAAAGGCATTGTCCATTACTTTTCCGGGATTGTTTGTTGCGTCTATTGTTACAGACAGGTTTGGATCGGTATGGTTGTATTCCTGTTTCAATATCCCTGTTAATGTTGCGACTGCTGCCTGCACTTTTGCTGCATTACTTTCATCAGCTATTATTACTGCAACAGACTCGCGCGGAATCGCATTGCGCAGGCTGCCTCCGTTCACTTCTGCTATACCTATACTATAGTCTTTAGTGAGACTAAGCAGCATTCGGTTCATCAGCTTGTTGGCATTTCCCCTGCCAAGGTGAATGTCGCCACCGGAATGCCCACCGGTCAGACCCTTTACTGATATACGGAAGGCTGAATTTCCTTTAGGTGGTACCATTGGGTAGTTCCCTGTTGCCGTAATGTCAATGCCTCCTGCGCAGCCTATGGTCAGTACATTATCTTCTTCTGTATCCAGGTTGAGCATTATTTTTCCATCCAATAGTCCGCCCTTTAATGAGAGTGCCCCGGTCATGCCTGTTTCCTCGTCTATGGTAAACAATGCTTCAATAGCCGGATGAGCAATATCGGCAGATGCAAGCAATGACATGATAGAAGCAACACCAATACCATTATCAGCACCAAGGGTAGTGCCTTTTGCTTTTACCCAGTCGCCATCTACATACATGTCTATTCCCTGCTGATCAAAGTCGAAAACAGTATCGCCGTTTTTCTGGTGTACCATGTCGAGGTGGCTTTGCAACACAATTGTCTGGCGGTCTTCCATTCCAGGTGTAGCAGGCTTCTTAATGATCACATTACCTACTTCGTCTACTATGGTAGGGAGGTTGAGCCCTTCACCAAATGCTTTCATAAAAGCGATAACCCTCTTTTCTTTTTTAGAAGGACGGGGTACTGCATTCAGATCGGCAAAATGGTTCCATAAAGCGGAAGGCGCCAACCGGCGTATCTGTTCGTTCATTTTATTGATTTTTAAGAGTTGCTAAAGTAAGCATCTTTAATGAACATGGTATTGGCCGGAAGTGCAAAAAGAAAGCCGGTGGCCTGATGGAATAATTTTTTTGTTATGTGCAAAAGGCTAAAATGCCAATTCTCATTTTATGAAAAAACAAACAGGTTTTAAGTCGGCTGCAAAACAAGCTGCGAAAAAGCAAAAAAAAATACAAGCACAGGTGGCTAAGGCAGACAAAAAGCGTGCAGGGAAGAAAAATGGAAAACCCATGCAGGCCGGTGCGAGGAATTATCCTGAGCCACCTCTTTCCACGCAGCACTTAGTAAAGCCGGGTATAGAAGCAGATCTGGAGGTGGCACCTATGTATGATGCTCCTTATTACCACGGATCAGGTAAGTTGAAAGATAAAGTTGCAATCATCACCGGTGGTGATTCCGGCATTGGGAGGGCTGTCGCTGTTCTGTTTGCCAGGGAAGGTGCCAATGTAGCCATATTGTATCTTAATGAGCACGAAGATGCTAAAGCTACGCAAAGCATGGTGCAGCAGGAAGGCAGGACGTGTATCATCATGTCGGGAGATGTCAGTGATCGCATGTTTTGTAGTTATGCTGTTAAAGAAGTGCTGAAAGAATACGGGCAGGTGGATGTGCTGGTCAACAATGCCGCATTTCAGTTGCATGTATCAGACTTTGAAGATCTTACCGAAGAGCATTTCGATTGTACGTTAAAGACCAACTTGTACGGATACTTTCATATGTCGCAGGAGTGTGTAAAACATATGAAACCGGGTAGTGCTATAGTTAACAGCGGGTCAGTAACCGGGTTGATGGGCCATAAAGATCTGATTGATTATTCGCTAACCAAAGGAGGTATACATGCATTTACCCGCTCCCTGGGTACTCATCTTATAGCTAAAGGGATTAGAGTTAATGCTGTAGCGCCAGGGCCGGTATGGACGCCACTGAATCCTGCGGACAGAGCAGGGAAAGATATTGCAAAATTCGGAGCAGGTACGCCTATGAAGCGGCCGGCCCAGCCGGAAGAGATAGCCCCGGCATATGTTTTTCTTGCCTCACCTCAATGCTCCAGTTATATTACAGGAGAGGTATTGCCCATTATAGGTGGATACACGGGAGGATAAGGGTTTAAAAACGGTTTATCAAGGTTAGTTGCGACATTTTAAAATGTAATAGCAGTCTTGTTAATGATTAATGTTTGCAGGAATTCGTAATATATCTTACCTTTGCAGACTTTAAATATGCCGATGAAGAACCATTTACTACTATTTACTTCTGCGTGCATTTTGTTAGCTGCTACGTTGGTCAGTTGCCATACGGCAAAGCCGGTACCTGTTCATAAACCGGCGCCAGTGCCGGTGCGTACCAGTCCACCCAAGCCTGTTTCAGGCAGGTATCGCCAACCTAAGTTTATGAGTGATGTGTATATGGACCACCATAACAAAACAGGCGCTACGGTTAATGCGATACAGCCAAGAAGGCAACCGCAGAAGACAGATCCTATAGCCAGGATGGAAAATTCTGATGCGCAGCAATTCATAGTATCTACAGAGCCTAAGGCCACATACAGGGTAAAAGAGACTCGTGTGCCGGTAAAAGAGATCGAATCGAACGAAGAAAACTACCTGACAGGGAAACGTAACCCGCTATGCCGGAAGTATGCTGAAATACTGGAAACAAAGCCCAAAGAGATCAACAATCTTACCTTATATAGCTTTATAGACAAGTGGTATGGTACTGATTACAGGTTAGGTGGGTGTGATATTTCAGGTATTGACTGCTCAGGTTTTGCGCAAAGGTTGTATGCCGATGTTTATGGTATTGACCTGCTGCGTACTTCAGTAGAGCAGTTCAAAAATTGCACAAGAATCAAGCACACTAAAGATGCCGAAGAGGGCGACCTGATATTCTTCAAAGTCAGGGGCAGGCGTATCAGCCATGTAGGTATTTACCTGATGAACGATTACTTTGTACATGCATCAACCTCTAACGGGGTTATGATCAGCAACCTGAATGAAGAATACTGGGCGAAATCTTATGCCGGTATAGGCCGCCTTCCCAAGAACTAACCATCCCCGGTTATTAGTATTCTACTCTCATTATTTATAATTGGCACGGTTTTACCCTATTTGGGGTCATGGCCAGATCTGTCAGGAAAAAGATCCTGTATGTTATATTGTCTTTAGTGATCTTATTAGCTGCTGTTGCAGGTGGTCTTCTATTGTTGTTATCTCATCATTACAAGAGGATTATTATTCAACAGATGCCGATAGCCATGGCAAGAGCTACTGATAGTATCTATCATGTCTCATTTAGTGACATTGATGTAAGCGTGATTAATCACACTGTGAGGATAAAGGGGTTGAGACTGTGGCCCGATAAAAAGCAAGCGGCGGCATTAAGAGCGAGACATCATCGTATACCAACAACTCTATTTACGTTGTCTGTGCCACTCCTTGAGGCTTCAGGGTTTTCATGGGGAGATATTGTGACCACAAAATCGCTGGATTGCGAACATGTGGTAGTACACGATATGAAATGGTTGCTGGAGTGTACCCCGCATCCTGAAGATTCATTATTTGCTAAAAAGGCTAAAAACACTTCGCTGTTGCAGTGTATAACGGCAGCAAATGTAGACTTTGTAAACCCTGATCTTACCTACCACTACGTCGGGAAAAAAAGAAACTTCTTTTTTTTCATAAATGGCGGCAATGTAAAACTCAATAAGTTTCTCTATAATTTCGATCCTGAAAAGGACACCAGCCTGTTGCTATATTCCCATAGTGGCAAACTAAGATTTGATAAGGTGGTATTTCTGAAAGAAAGCGGACGATATACGGTAAAAAAGCCATTGGTAGATTTTGAAACATCCCCTAATAGTGTCACGCTGAAAGATGTTCTGCTTAAGAATATGGTGGACCATGATCCGCAAACTAATGCAGAGAAAGCGATTTATAACATTTTACTTCCCGCTGTAAAAATAAAAGGACTGAACTGGCATAAACTAATAACCAATAAACAGCATGACACAGAGGTAGATGCAACAGCACCCCAAGTAGCGGTGAAGTACTTTGATAAAAATGCAACAAAGGGAAACAGGATGGGTCGTTATCCGCACCAATTGCTGCTACAGGTAGGGCTGGAAACGAACCTTGAAAAAGTGAACATCAGCAAAGGCCATATAAAGTATACAGAAGTAACGAAGAAGGACGAAGAAGCAGTAATAGAGTTTACCAATATTCATGGAAGTCTTAGTAATGTGACTAATATGAAAGATGTAATAACCAGGAACAAAAACTGTCTAATAAAACTGGACGGAAAATTCATGAATAAAAGTGAAGTAACCAGTACATTCAATTTCATACTGTCTGATACTACAGGACGTTTTACTATGGATGGGACAGTATCGAACCTGGATGGAGATGATGTCATAAAGCAGGCGCAGGCATTAACTTTCGTATCTGTGACCTCATTTCACCTGGACAAGATGGACATACATATAACAGGAGATGAAGGGTATGCAAAAGGCGATTACACGGTTTTGTATAAAGATCTTAAGATATCACTGTTCAAATTTAAAAGTAAATACAGGAAGGGCAAAAAAGGTCCTTTTTCTTTCCTTGGGAGTACATTAATACTATATCCCTCCAATCCCATGAAAGATAAAGACCCCCGAACCGTCTCTACCTCATTTGCCCGCGATCCTGAAAAAGGATTTATAGCTATCCTCTGGAAGAACATATACCGTGCCGCTAAAAAGACTGCAGTAAGAAATGAAAAAATCCTGGAGCTGACTGACGATAAAGAAAGCGTAAAAGGAGAAGATCCGAAGAAAAAGGGTCTTTTCAGGAGGCTGTTCAGAAAGAAAAACTGATAGAGTAATAAGTAAAACAGTTTTACATTTGTATAAAAAAGGTCCATTGAAAAAATACATAGCGCCAGTAGTATTGTTGTTTGTTTTGGTTGCCGGCTGCAAAAAGAAGGATAATCCAGTGTACACAACATTTACGCTATATGTAAATGGTGATAGTACGTGGACAACGACTGATGTAACAGCCCAACTGCAAATTGATAATCGTCTCATCATTTCAGCCACTGATCATAAAAGCCTGGAAAAAGTAACCTTTACATTATTAGACTACCGTACAGGGCACAAGACTTATTACATAGGTAGTGGTACTATACCCGGTTATAATTATGGTAGTTCTGCAACCTACGATCACTCAGGTTTTCTGACAAAAGGTAAAGAGGGGCAAGTAGCTATAAATAATCAGACCACACATGTTATTGAGGGTACTTTCGATGTGCTTGCAGATAAAATTCATATCAGTGGCTCATTCGGTGCTCCTATTCCAAAACAATAAAAAAAAGCCCGCATTACCTGCGGGCTTTTTTTATTGAGATTTCCCTACTGTTATTTATAGCTAAGGCCCATATTCCAGAACAGGAATGACCATTTGTCTGCCTGCTCGGAGATGACCATGTCCGTAGGTTTCCCTGCGCCATGTCCTGCTTTGGTTTCTATGCTGATAAGAACAGGATTAGCGCAGTTCTGAGCTGCCTGTAATGATGCAGCGAACTTAAATGAGTGTGCTGGAACAACCCTGTCATCATGATCGCCTGTTGTGACCATTGTTGCAGGGTAGCACTGTTGCTTTGTGTTGTGGACCGGTGAGTATTTATAGAGATAGTCAAACATTTCTTTGCTGTCTTCTGCAGTACCATAGTCATATGACCAGCCTGCACCAGCTGTGAATTTATTGTAACGAAGCATATCCAGTACACCTACGGCAGGGAAACATACGCGAAACAGATCAGGGCGTTGAGTTTCACAAGCTCCAACCAACAGGCCTCCATTAGAGCCACCTGAAATTGCTAAGTAGTCCTTTGATGTGTATTGTTCTTTTATCAGGTATTCTCCTGCAGCTATGAAGTCGTTGAATACATTCTGCTTCTTCATTTTGATACCGCCGTTATGCCATTTATCTCCATACTCGCCACCACCACGCAGGTTGGCGACTGCATAGATACCACCACTCTCAATGAACACAAGATTGCTGACACTAAATGAAGGCGTGAGACTGATATTGAAACCACCATAGCCATAGAGCATGACCGGGTTTTTGCCATTCAGCTTCATGCCTTTTTTATAGGTAATGATCATTGGTATCTTCTCTCCGTCTTTAGATGTATAGAACAACTGTTTGCTCTCATATAGCTTAGGGTCAAATTTCACACCAGCTACTTTGTATATTTCAGACTTGCCTGTATTAATATCATACCTGAATATGGTAGATGGGTAGACATAAGAAGTGTAGGTGTAGTATGTTTCTCTTTCTTCCATTTTGCCACCAAAGCCGCCTGCAGTGCCCAGTCCGGGTAAAGCGATAGCATGCTCTTTCTTGCCATCCAAGCTGTATTGGTACACTTTGGATACGGCATCTTCTATGTATTGCGCAAAGAATTTACGGCCGCACGTTGAAATGCTCAATGGGAATTTGGCTTCCGGTATTACTGTTTTCCAATGTTCTTTTGTAGGGGTAGCCGCATCTACCACTACCAGTTTCCGGTTAGGTGCATCCTGGTTCGTTTCTATGTAGAGTTTGCCATTTTCGGAATAAGCAACGTTTTGCTCATTATCAAAACCGGTAACAACAGGTACTATGGGTGCATTTTTTTTGCTTAAGTCCTGTATGTACAATTCATTGCCATACGTGGCATTGGCAGCTGTGATCACCAGGAAGCGACCGTCTTCTGTAACACCACCACCGATATACCTGCGCGGTGTAGCCTCTCCGCCAAATATCAGCTGGTCGCTGCTTTGTGGTGTACCGAGCTTGTGATAATACAGTTTGTGAATCTGTGTTTTTTCAGAAAGCTGGCTGCCTTTTGGCTTATCGTAGCTGCTGTAGTAAAACCCATCATTATGTAGCCATGATGTACCGCTGAATTTAACATCAAATAATGTATCACCTACTTTTTGTTTTGTCTTTGCATCTATCACTATTACTTTACGCCAGTCAGAGCCACCTTCGCTAATCTGGTATGCGGCCAGTGAACCATCCTTTGTGAAGTCTATGCCCTGCAGGGATGATGTGCCGTCTGATGAGAATGAATTGGGGTCAAGAAAAACTTCCGGTGTTTCCTTTCCTTTCTGACGGTAGAGTACGCTCTGATTTTGCAGACCATCATTTTTATAAAAGTATGTATATGCACCCTCTTTGAACGGAGCTGAATATTTTTCATAGTTCCACAGCTCTGTCAGACGTTTTTTAATAGCATTGCGGAAAGGTATCTGTGCTATATATTCATTAGTTACTTTGTTTTGCTTTACTACCCAGTCCTTAGTTTCTTCAGAACGGTCATCTTCTAACCAACGGTATGGGTCAGACACTTTGGTGCCAAAGTATTCATCGGCATGGTCTGTTTTTCTTGTGTCAGGATATTTCCCTGTAAATGTCGCCTGTTTTTGCGCTTGTGCCATTATGCCAATCATTAAAAAGGAACTGCAAAGAGTGATTGCTTTCATTATAGTTGTTTTTAAAATGCTGCGTTACTACGAAGCCTCAAAATAAGTGTATTTTTGTGATATTAGTTAATCTCTTATAAGCTAATGTTAACAGTTTATTTGTGGCTAAGTGCGATAATGAAATTACATTTGTAAGAACTTAATAATAGCCATTTTATAGCCTGAAACTGTTTTTTAAAATATTGCGTTACACGGCAGGTATTATCCTCCTGCTGCTGATAACTGCTGTTGTGCTGGTGAACCTGACACCGGTCCAGAATTTTCTTGCCCGAAAATCTGCAGATATACTTTCAAAAAAGCTAAAAACAAAAGTAGAAATAGGTCATGTACGGATCGATTTTCTGAACCATATTTTACTGCAGGGAGTTTTTATTGCGGACCAATCAAACGATACCGTACTGTATGCGGGGGAGGCTCAGGTGAGAATTACGGACTGGTTCATTTTTAAGGACAAGCCTGAGTTGCATTACCTTGGGCTGAAAAATGCATACATACATATGTATCGTACGGCCACCTCTAAAGCGTGGAACTATGATTTCATTGAGGATGCATTCAGCACGCCGGGAAGTAACAAAGACACAGCAGCAGGCAAGCCGTTTGAATTCGACCTCAAAAAAATAGAACTGGATAATGTACGCCTCCATATGGATGATAAATGGGGAGGTGAAGACCAGGAATATGATATAGGCAGTCTGTTAGTAAACTCGGAAGGACTTGATTTTAAGAAAAAACTACTGGAAGTTAGTACGATCGTTGGAAAGAATAGTATTGTAACTCTACGCGATTATCCTGCGGGTAAACCTAAGTCGCTACATAAGCGTATAGTCTACAATGATACAACGCCATTTAATCCGGGTATGTGGGCTGCTAATGTGAAAAGCATTTCACTTGAGAACTGCGAGTTTCACCTGGTGATGGATGACAAGAAGCCTATACCCGGGGAGTTTGATTACAACCATATAGACATTAAGAAGATAAACGCATATGTAAGAGCTGGTACCATAAGTGGCGATACGATACGTGGTAATGTAG
>JAOQAP010000092.1 GCA_025963465.1 Flavipsychrobacter sp. | reverse complement strand
ACAAAGCCATATTTTTTGACTGCCTTAATGATCGAGAGAAAATTCGGCAAAATGTATAGTGTAGTACTCAATGGAGAGAACCTATTCGACTATCGACAGAGCAAGCAGGAGCAACTATATACGGGACCAACTCTTAACCCAGCTTTCAAACCATTATGGGCACCTATTGACGGGCGTGTCATAAATCTCTCTGTAAGAATAATGCCCTTCAGTAAATAACATACTATCTGCCAAACACAGCCTTCATCATAACATCTGTAAAGGTGTCCCACATATACTTCTTCTTCTCGTTGAGTATGTGTTGATGCAGGCCGGGAATAGAATTTGGTTCATAAAATTTCAGAATGGCATCTGCTATTGACTTTGGATTTGGCTCAGCTACAAAGCCCACCTTACCATCAGGCACTACCTCTGCCAGCCCGCCTACATTGGTTACCACCATAGGCTTTTCAAAATGAAAAGCGATCTGTGTGATCCCGCTTTGCGTAGCATGCTTGTAAGGTTGTACCACAAGATCAGCAGCGCTGAAATAATAGCGCACCTCACTGTTAGGTATAAAATCAGTTCTTAAGTGAACGGTCTTTTGCAGTTGATGCTTCTCAATGATGCTGTTATTATTGGCTTCAACCTCTTTGTTATAATACTCGCCAGCCGCTATCAGTTCTATACCTGCCTGCCTGATACGCGCATCAGCCATTGCTTCCAGCAACAGGTCCAATCCTTTGTACTCTCTTATAAAACCAAAGAAGAGCAGGTATTTCTTATCATCTGGCAGACCTATTTTTGCACAGGCCTCCTGTTTACTTACCACTTCATTATAGCTGTCGTACACAGGGTGTGGTGTGAAATAAGCCGGCTTATCTGTGAAGGTCTTTACATCCTTCAGCACGTCCTTGCTCATGGTCACAAAAGCATCTACAGCTTTTATAAAGTAATTAGTGAATTGCTGGTCGCCCGGGCGTTTTTCGTGTGGTATAATGTTATCTACCACACACAGCACTTTTGTGTGCTTATTCTTTTTAGCCCGCCTGAGTATAGTGCCAAATGCCGGCCCCATAAATGGCAACCAGTATTTTACGACCACAAGGTCATAACGCTCTTTATTCATCTGTGCGCCCACCCGTAGCCAGTTTAGGGGATTCACTGAGTTTACAACTGTTTTTATCGTTAATCCCTTAGGGGCAGGTTCATCAGTAAACTGAGTTTTACCAGGAAACAGGAATGAAGGATACTGTAAAGAGAATGAATAGATCACCACTTCGTGCCCCTGCTCCTGTAGCTGGTATGCCAACCGTTCATTAAATGCAGCCAAACCGCCGCGCAACGGATGCGCCGTACCAAGGATAGCGATCCTCATAGAAAGAGGGATTTAAAATCATCCTGTGCACGCCCGAAATCCACAGGAATCCCGATGTCTATAAAATACCCTTCGCTTTTATACCCGTAAAACTTTTTTTCACCAAGAAACTGCTCCAGGTAGTCTTTCTCAAACGAGAATTTTTCAGAGAACGGCTTGTTAATAAATGCTTCCTTGTTTACTATATACACACCACCGTTGATGAGCCCTTTCTGCTGATATTTTTTTTCTTCAAAAGATGTGATCAACCCTTTATCATTTGTATGAACCACACCATACCTGTCAAACTCATGCATCTCTTTCAGCGCAAGCGTTGTAGCCGCCTTATTCGATATATGAAATTTGAATTTGTCTTTCAGGTCAACGAGGAACATAGTATCACCATTCAGTATCGCTACATCATCTGCCTCGGCCTCTTCTATTGCAGCCAGTATACCTCCACCAGTGCCTAGTGGCTCATCTTCTATCACACAATCCACCTCGAAAGGCAGATAGTCCAGTTCTTCCAGCCAGTCGGTCACTATCCTGCTCTTATAGCCCAGCGACAAAATAACTCTTGTACATTTTTGCCGGTCCAGGTATTCGAATAAGTGTGCCAGGAACGGCTGTCCGTTCACCTCAGCCATACACTTAGGGTATGATCCTATTACGCCCTGTAATCTCGTACCCAATCCACCTGCCAGTATTATTGCTTCCATTGTGTTGGTTAATTCGTTAAAATGTTAACTGGTCAAAAGACTAAATGCTCCAAGTGAATAACCCACGTTCTGTGAATTGATACGGGCTAAAGCTACCTCCAAAATTTGCCAGCGCTTTCTTTACAGCATACCTTGTATTTGCCGGGCAGTAGAACATCATAAAGCCGCCGCCACCTGCACCAGATATTTTACCACCGGTTGCACCTGCTTTTAATGCAGTTTCATATATCTCGTCCATAGCATCATTAGATATGCCTTTGGCCATTTGCTTTTTATAGCGAAAACCATAATCAAGTATACCGCCTATCTCGTGTATGTTACCCTTCAATAAAGCTTCTTTCATGATGAGCGCCTGCTCTTTTAAGTGGTGCATGGCATCGATAGATTCTTTATTCTCATCCTTTACATTCTTGCTTTGTGCCTCTATAATAGTAGAAGATAAGCGGCTGGTAGCCGTGAAGTACAGCAGCAGGTTATTTTCCAGCTCGTACAGGTATTCATTCTTGATGCGCAGCGGGTTCACGATCACCTTATTGTCTTTATAAAATTCCATAAAGTTCACTCCGCCAAATGTAGCTGCATACTGGTCCTGCTTGCCACCGGCCATAGCCAATTCTACACGCTCTACTTTATAGGCCATTTGCGCAATATCATACTCACCTAATGGCAGGTTCAGCCATTCAGCAAACACACCTATTATAGCTACCATAAGTGTAGATGAGCTACCAAGGCCAGAGCCTGCAGGTGCATCTACCACTGTGGTCAGTTTAAAGCCAGATGGCACAGAGCCATACTGCTGTACTATATGATTATACGCACCTGTTGCCAGGTCCAATACACCATCTATAGGTAGTTCATCTGCCATATCATAAGATACGCTTTCATTTCTGTCAAGCGCTTCTATGATGATCTGCGGCGTACTCAGCAATTCTATGGTAGCATATGCATACAGGGAAATGGTTGCGTTAAGTATAGCGCCGCCATACAGGTCACAATAAGGGCTCACATCTGTGCCGCCACCGGCAAGGCCTATTCTTAGCGGTGCTTTACTTCGATAGATCATAATGGATGCTAAATTAATAAATTAATGGCTCTTCTGTTATGTCAAATTGCGTACTTGCAGAATACTGCATAAATTCCTTCTGATTTCACAAAAAATTATAATCCGCAGGACGGGTTACTATCGTATTAATCAGTAAACTTGTATAATTAAATAAATTTATGATCGATCCTGTATCAGAACCGGTTAATATAGAGCCTACAGCTGCTATACAGCACTTGATAGCTAATGTAGAAAAGGTGGTGCGCGGTAAGCGCAAACAGATAGAACTGGTGATTACATGCCTGCTGGCAGGTGGGCATATACTTATGGAAGATAACCCCGGCACCGGCAAGACCGTACTGGCAAGAACACTGTCACAGTGCATAAGCGGAGGTAAAGAAGGAGAGCATGTATTGTTCAAACGTATCCAGTTTACACCGGACCTGTTGCCTATGGACCTTATAGGCACACATATATTCGACGATATCAATAAAGAGTTCGTATTCAAAAAAGGCCCCCTTTTCTGTAACGTACTACTTGCAGATGAAATAAACCGGGCATCGCCAAAAGTACAAAGTGCATTGCTGGAAGCTATGGCCGAGCAACAGATAACTGTGGGCGATACTACCCTGCTGCTGGAGCGGTTGTTCTTCTGCATAGCTACCCAAAACCCTGTGGAGATGGAAGGCACATACCCGTTGCCTGCAGCACAGCTGGACCGCTTCTATATCAAGATCCGGTTTGGCTATGTGAATGAAGAAACTGAACTGAACATATATCGCGAGTACCTGGACATAGCCAGGAACCTCGTAGAGCTCCAACAGGTAATGAGCATGCAGGATATACTTACACTGCAACGAATGGCAGGAGAAGTATTTGTGCACGAAGAGATCATACGCGCGGTAAGTAACATCGTACGCGGCAGCCGTGAACACCAGGATATATCCCTTGGCGCATCTACACGCAGTGGTATCGCCTTCCTTAAATGCCTGCGCGCTTACGCATTGATAAATGGCCGTACTTACGTGATAGAAGATGATATAAAAGACCTGGCTGCTGCAGTGCTGGACCACAGGCTTGTCTACCGCAATAAAGATGGCAAACAAAAAGCACTCGACAGCATCATCAATAAAGAAACAGATCGCCTTGCAAAGCTGAAGCTACACCAATAGGCTATCCGGTTTTAGCCGTTTAATTTTTGACACCTTGAATTTTGAGCGCAACAGAACGATGATGATTTGCTGCATACTGGCTTTCTGCCTGTGTGCCACTCATGGTATTGCTCAAAACAGAACAGAAAATCACGGTACACGACCTGTACCCCAGTTGCCGCAATTGCCTCCACAACTAATGCCGCCGCACCCGCCGGGAAAAATGCAGCAGCGATATTTTGATATAGATGCAAAACGCCAGATAGAGAACATAGAAAGTGAGGATGCACTACCCCGCTCCCGCGAGTTCAAACGAATAGACAGTACTTACTATGTGGGCTGGATGTATGAAGGCGTGTATAAGTACAATCACGCGGCAGATTTTCTGGGTTATAAGAATGCAGCAATTCCATTGGAACGTGCACTTGCACTTATGGAGCATGACTATTCCAAAGCGCTGGCCACACGCACAGATCAGCCACTGGTGTTGTATCCCATAAAAATGCTGTTTCCTGATTATACCATGATCGCTTACTACCTGATGACCTGCTACAGCAATACAGATCAGCCGGATAAGGTATTCCAGTTACTACAGCGGATGAAAAAATGGAAATTCCAGGCCAGCTATTATATGGATACCTATAATTACATGGCATGGACCGTACACCGTAATCGTTTCTATACCAGCGCTAAATATTCTTTCCTGAAAAATTCTATCGATGAAAATGAACGGCTTGCCAATCGCTACCTGGATACTGCGCTGATAGTGATAGCAAAAAATAAAGCTTTGAATGTAGGACTGGAGCCGGTTTTTCCATACATGCGTGGAAACGAAGAACGGGAAAAACTATCTGTGTATTTCTACAAAGCAATGCTCTGCAGCTATGATTTCAATATAGACTCGGCAAAGTACTACTACGAGTTGCAGCGTAAAGCAAACAGGCTGCCGCACAACAACTTTGCGAACTTCCTTGGCGTTATTGGCGAATTCAGAACACAAGAAGCAGAATACGATCTGGCTTCACGGCTGGAATCAGGTGACAAGCGCCTGCAGGAATGGGCATACTATTCAAGCATACTGGACATTTATAAAGCAAAGCCTAAAGCAGGAGTATTACTGGCAAAGAACATGGTAAAAGCCGCCGGTTCTACACCCGGCTATGGCTGGTACAATATCGCCCTATCCCGCGCTATGCTGTATGATGGACAGATCAGTGAATCCCAACGCTATGCAGATAAGGCGGCGGAATTTAAAGAACTGCATATAGGCACTACCCTGGGACAGGGACATTATGACTTTAGTATACAGCTGCTGAAGCTCATCCACAAAGAGCAATCATGGCAGATGGAACAATTCGAGCATAGCAACTGGTGGTACAACCCGAATGTATTGCTCAGCATGGCAAAAAAGCTGGGAGAAAAATACCTGCAGCAGTTCCTTATCATTAACCAGTTTGCACAAAACCCGGAAAGGGACAGGGTCATCTACAAATTATTCTCTACAGAAAGCACAGTATCCTGGGACGAGATATGGTACCTCATTCACGATTTCAGTACCGGGTATTTTGTACGCAATTTCGAAAAGTCTGCTGTTAATGATAACAGGGAAAGCATCCGTAAATACTTCGCATTGTTCGTAGCGCGTCTCAAGATACAGCAGGGAAAACACACAGATGCCAAACGAATACTGGATAAAATATTGAAAGACCCGAATATAGATGAGGATTACGAACGGTTGTTTCTTGCCCGTGTGTACCAGGCCGAGGCTGAATGTGCCCGCGAACAAAAGAACATAGCTGCACAAAACGATTGGCTGTACCGTATGTATATACTATACCCTCAACTGGTGCCTTATACAGGAATGCCCGCCAATATGGTACTGCATATAAGCGGCGATGTAGATAAAGCAGTAGAGCAAAGATTGAGAAGCTGCAGTATTAACTGGGTAACGAACAGCAGCATACCTGCAGTAAATGCTTACGTCATCTTTAGCAGGAATGGCAAAAGGAAAGACATCACCTATTATGTGCTGGATAAGGCCGGCAACTACATAGTGAACAAGCAGGCTTTTGCATGGCAGAAAGCGGAGGAAACAGGCACTGCGCTTGCGTACAGGCTATTCAATATAGGAGGCAAAGAAGATGAGGACGAAGTAAAAAAATAATGTGCCGTCTACCCGTTTTTGCCAGGGTTCAGCCAGTGCATCATCCCCGGAAAAGTGTGCTCATCTGCGGCAATGTCTCTTTTAGGTTCTTTTGTCATCCCCATCCATTGCAGCATCGGCACTCCAAAATATTTTCCGTTACTGAAATTTTCCATTATCGACTCTGAACCACCCTTATAACCATGCTCGTGAAAAACAACTTCGGGAGGGATTTCTAAATATTTTATTGCTGCCCACGACCATGCTATAGCAGCCATTTCCGCCGCTTCAGGGCCAATGTTTCCAAACAGGTCGTCAGGGCTTTGCGCCACTGTCCTGTGCTCGGCAAGCAAAACAGCAATATGTCCCGCCTCATGCAGCAGATCACCGGGGTATTTTAGCTTGCCTACATCATAGATAATTGTGCCCTGCTGTATATCTACACCGGGAAGAAAAGTATCGCCAGAAAGAGTGCCGGACCTGCAGGCTATACCTATCTCATTAATGAAAGTGGCAAGTTGGTCAAGCAATACATCGTTAGAAGTCTTTGTAACAGTTTCCATAGCTATATTATTATGCCAGTAATTATTCTCAATAAACCTTCATTCCACCGAGGTAAGTACCCACAACTTTTGCTGATAACATATCTCCTTCTCCCACCTGCATGAGGTCTTTATCCAGTATTATAAAGTCTGCTTTTTTTCCTGCTTCTATGCTCCCTATCTCCTGTTCCATACAATCAGCCTTTGCTGCCCATATGGTCATACCTCTTATGGCCTGTTCTCTGGAGAGCGCATTTTCCATTTGAAAGCCACCTGCAGGAAAGCCTTTAGCATCCTTCCGCACAACTGCCGCATAAAATGTTTTGATGGGAGATATATCCTCTACCGGGAAGTCTGTGCCTAATGGCAACCATCCATTCTGCTGCAACAGCTGTTTGTAGGCATATGCACCTTTGAGCCTGTCAATACCTATTCGATCTGTTGCCCAGTACATATCGCTGGTGGCATGGGTCGGCTGCACAGATGGTATTACAGAGGCTTTGCCAAACAGGTCAAAATCCTCTTTGTTCACTACCTGTGCATGCTCTATTCTCCATCGTTTATCATTCTTCCCTTTCAGGTACTTGCTATATACATTTAGCACCATACGGTTTCCGCTATCACCTATGGCATGAGTACACAGCTGAAAGTCTGTATTCACCAATAGCTGCGCCAGTGAGTCGTAATGCGCAGGCTTGCTCAGCAGGAAACCTGCCCAGCCTTGCTGGTCATTATATGGCGCCAGAAGGCATGCTCCACGGCTGCCTAATGCGCCATCAGCATATGCCTTTATTCCTTTCACGTACAGGCGATCGGTCTTGTAAGGTCCCTTCGGCAGGTACCGATTCAGGTTAGCCGTATCATCACTCAGCATCACATATAGCCGCATCAGCAGTTTGCCTTCCCGTTGCAGGGTATCTATCATGTTCACATCTGTATACATCAGGCCACAGTCGGTAATGGTCGTCAGGCCTTGAGCAAAACAATTGCGCTGTGCTGCTGTCAGCCATTTTTCATAGGTCGCTTTAGCTGCCGGTGGTATTGCCTTTGTAACCAGGTCCACCGCATTATCTATCAGCAGGCCGGTCAGCTTGCCATCTTTGGTTGTTATGTTACCGCCTTCTATTTCCTGATCAGCTTTTATCCCTGCCAGTTCCAGCGCTTTGGCATTGGCTATTGCTGCATGGCCGTCTATCCGGTCCAGCACAACAGGCTTACCGGGAAACAGCTCATTAAGCGCAGCATTATCGGGGTATACATGACCGGGAAATTTGTTCTGGTCCCACCCTCTGCCTCTTATCCATCCTTCTGCCGGGTGCTCCTGTTCAAATATCTTTACTCTCTGTACAGCCTCTTCCCATGTCTTGCAGTCATACAGGTTCACTTCAAACAGCGTACGGCCATAACCTACGAAGTGCGCATGGGCGTCTATAAATCCCGGGTACACAGCATTGCCATGCGCATCTGCCATGCTATCAGCCACAAAGTGGTTGAGTATTTCTTCATTTTTGCCGGTGGCAATTATCTTTCCATCCTTCACCGCAAATGCCTCTGCAATACTGAAACCACTATCTACAGTATATACCCTGCCATGATGCAATATCAGGTCTGCATGCTGTTTATCCCGGCAGGAGCAGAACAGCAATAAAAAACAAATGGCTAATACTATATAGTTTTTCAACTGGTAGCTTTAAAGTGTATGTAAATATAGCAAGCATGCGGTATACCTAGTCCCGGGGTGCGCTATATTTCCTATATTTGGATAAATAAATTTCATGCGTTGCCTGTTACCCTTATTTGCCTTGTTGCTTTGCTGCCGGCCTGCTTTTTCGCAGATGGTGGTCATCACATCTGCCGACATGCCGGTATTGGGCGACACATTACGGTATAGCAATGCTTCTCCCGCTACCCACATCAACCCGGGAGATAGCGGATTAAGCATGACATGGCACTACGCACTTACCTCTATATCGCAGGGCGTTGATACCTTTAAAACAGCTACAGCAGTAAATTCATCTTACGGTACTATTATAGATGCCGGCGCATATGGCTATAAGGTTGCAGATACTATCCCCGGGGTATTGCCTGTATACAATACATACACGTTTTTTCAGAACACTACAGATAGCTTTATAGCACAGGCTTTTGCCGGGGAAGTAACAGGCACCCCAACTCCGGCCAATTACGCATTGCCTGATGTATGGTATCATTTCCCGCTATCATACCTGCGCACAGACAGTGATGCCTATGAGCTAAATGTAGACCTGCCCGGCGTGGGCAGCATATTGCAGACAGGCTATAGAAGCACGCGGGTAGACGCCTGGGGTACCATTCTTACTCCTTTCCTGGCTTCCTCTACAGCATGCATAAGGGTAAGGTCACAAATATTTGAAATGGATTCTGTTACTATAGGTACTACCGGCTTTGCACCCGTTCCGCGTAATACAGTGGAGTATAAATGGCTGGCTAATGGTGAACACTACCCCCTGCTATGGGTAACAAGTATAGTGACAGGCAGCACAGAAACAATAACCAGCATTCGCTACCGCGATAAATTCATTGATACGGCTACACCGCCGCCACCGCCACCTGTAGACACCAGTGCGGCCGTCCATAATGCAACACGTGCAAACAGCACCATTAGTGTTTACCCCAATCCCTCCGCAGATGGTATCGTTAAATTATCTTTGCCGAAAGGCTGGACAAATTTTATTGTGCAGGTGTATGATATGCAGGGAAAGAAAACAGGTACTTTTATAAACAGTCGTGAACTTGACATTCGCCTATTTCCCTCGGGTACTTATTTGGCTCGTATTACGTCTGGCACTTTTAGCGGTTATGTGCAGATAGTCCGATAAAGCTTAAGTCTTGTCGATTGCATTTGATTTCAGTACCACCTCTCTCACTATCAGGTCCAGGTCTTTAGTAGTTCTCGATATGCCTTCAACGATTATTTTATTGATAGGATCGGTGAAGTCTTCGTGATTAAACAATTGCTCCAACCCCATAATGGTAGTAACCGGGCCACGCACCTTATGCGATTCTATAAATGCTATTTCCCTTAGTGCAGTATTTTGTTCCTCTATTTTCAGCAGGTGTTTTCGTTGTTCTGTAATATCCCTTGCATAACAGCTTACCCTTACCACCTTATCATTTTCATAAACAGGCTTAAAGGTCACACTGGTATATCTTGTGTCCTTGCCAACCTGCATGTCTTCTACCGTCTGGAACGACCGTCCGCTCAATGCCAGCTGGTAGCACATTTCAAACTTTTCCTGGTATGCCTTATTCTGTCCGTTATGCAATACATGGTCACCGTTGGTGAGTGTTGTACCTATAAAACAGTGCACCCATTTACCAAACGCAATATTGCACTCAATAATAATATAGTCTGCATCCACCAGCCATATGGGGTCATCTATATTATTAATGAGTGTACGCAGGTTGTACTCATCAGTAATCTTTTTATCTGCATCACTGGTTTTGTCGGTCATCTTATTTATTTCCGGTGAGGGCTAAAAACTTTGTCAAATATCCGTCGGGGCATCTGAAAATAACGTTTATAACTCGTTAAGCAGATTTTGATGTACTATAATAGTGCCAACACCCTGTTAATACTACATACCTGTATTATTTTATGCTTTATAATCAATTAGAAATTATATTTTTTTGATATTAAAACCATTGATTATTAGGTAAATGTTACCAACTAACGGGGCATGTTGGTACAGTTATTTATTACTCGGTAATTGAGTATAAATTATTGATAACCCAAACCAAACGACCATGATAAGCAACATCTCGAATATAGCGGCACAAGGAAACATAGAAGAGCAATTGAATCCACCAAGCGGATGGATAGTGCCAGAAGAAGCAATGCCTTCATTGAATTATCATTCAAAAGAAGACACCCGTCGTAGATCTATTTCCTATAATCTGCCATTGGTAGCACTTAGGGCCGAGCAATTAATAGAGGCACTTAATGACAGGTTTTCAATACCTGTACCTATTACCTACCTGCGTATTGATGAGGGTACATCCTTCCATATATTATTGCTGGTAGAGCGTAAGGATTATTTGTCGCCTAAGATACATGCAGCAAGGCTCTTAGCTGAGCAATACATGCAACACGATGATAATTTCGATATTCACTTCCTCTTTAGTGTGCGGACAGAGAATATGCTCGTAGACCCTATAACAGCGCAGGGCTACACATTGATGCATATACAGAATGGTCAAAAAAACGCAGCCTGATAATACCCTCTTTCTCTATTTTCAACAGGGCTGTGCAAATGCACAGCCCTGTTTCGTATAAAGCTATTTGCTGATTTTACCCCCCCGGAAACGACAATTACACCTCTTTCCACCCCAAAACAGCTCCAGACTTACCAACAAAATGCGCAAAAAATCGGCTGTAATGTAATACAGTAATGGTATACGTCGGTTTCAAAAATTGTGGATATCTTCTTTTTAAAATTGATTTAGGAGAACCTTTTTGAGGTAATTTTGGTAAAATATTTCATGGCTAAAAATACGAACATGGCGGACGATAAATTAAAAGTTTTGAAGCTGGCACTCGACTAGATCGAGAAAGACTTCGGTATAGGATCAGTGATGATGCTTGGCGACCAGCAGAGTGAATAGATGGATGTGATCAGCACAGGCTCTATAGGGCTTGATGTGGCACTGGGTGTGGGCGGCTTGCCACGAGGCCGTATAATAGAGATATACGGGCCGGAATCTTCAGGTAAAACGACCGTAGCGATACATACTATAGCACAGGCTCAGAAAAAGGGCGGCATATGCGCTATAATAGATGCGGAGCACGCATTTGATGCCAGCTATGCACGTAAACTGGGTGTAGATGTAGACAATCTCATCATCTCTCAGCCAGACTATGGCGAGCAGGGCCTGGAAATAGCCGATAGGCTGATCTCTTCAGGTGCAGTAGATGTAGTTGTTATTGACTCTGTAGCTGCACTGGTACCTAAGGGTGAGCTGGATGGCGAAATGGGCGAAAGCAAAATGGGCCTCCAGGCGCGTTTGATGAGCCAGGCCCTCCGTAAGCTCACAGCTACCATTTCCCGTACAGGCTGCTGCTGCATATTCATCAACCAGCTTCGTGAGAAGATAGGTGTGATGTTTGGCAACCCGGAAACAACTACCGGTGGTAATGCACTGAAATTCTATGCATCTGTACGTCTGGATATCCGCCGTATCAGCCAGATAAAGGACGGTGATGTGGCAAGTGGTAACCGTACCCGTGTAAAAGTGGTAAAAAACAAAGTTGCACCACCTTTCCGCCAGGTAGAGTTCGATATCATCTTTGGTGAGGGTATCAGCAAAATGGGCGAGATCATAGATATGGGCGTAGAACTGGGTATCCTGCAGAAAAGCGGTTCATGGTTCAGCTACGGCGACAGCAAAGTTGGCCAGGGCCGTGACGCGGTGAAGCAATTCCTGATAGACAACCCTGAAGTGATGGATGAAATGGAAGCACGTATACGTGAAGCTTTGCTGGTTGTGGCTTAGTTGAGTTTAAAATAAATATGGTTAGTAAGTATAACGCCACGCATGATGCGTGGCGTTACTATTGTTAGGCAGTCTACGCTATACTTATTACATTTGGCGTTGAAAATTTACTCTTAGTCAATGATGTCACCCGAGCAGTTCTTTGAACTGATGCTTAAAGAACTGGAAGTACATACAGAAATGCAGCCTTACTATAAGTTCCTGGGCAAAAAGTCCTCGTGGCATTTTCGCAGGAATTATTTTTTGCAGCGGCTTCGTTATATACAAAAGAACATAGTAGAGGCAGGCAACAGCAAAGACCTGTCTATATGGGATTGCGGCTGTGGTTATGGCACTACCTGCATCTTCCTGGCGCTCAATGGGATTAAGACATACGGTACCACATTAGAATTTTATTACGATACTGTACAAAAGCGTAAAGAATACTGGAGCAAGTATGGGGACACCTCATTGTTCACCTGCACTTACGAAAACCTGTTTGATAACCAGCCGGCACCTGCCAGCTACGACTGGATAATAGTACAGGATACGCTGCACCACCTGGAGCCAATAGACGATGCACTGCAGATTTTCAATAAAAGCCTGAAGAAAAATGGCAAAATACTGTCAGTGGAAGAGAATGGCAACAATATTATTCAACGGGCAAAGCTGTATAAATACCGTGGCAACAAGCGCATCATCACCATCTGGGACGAAAAGTTGCAAAAAGACATACTGATAGGCAACGAGAACATCCGCAGCCTGGAAAACTGGACGAAGCTATTTGTAAAGAATGGGTTCCACATAAAGGATAATAGCGTACAATACGTGCGGTATTTTCTCCCCGTCCACTATCGTTTCTCAGATCCCGAAGAACTGCTGAAGAAAGAACAAAAGATACAGGAAGGCAAGGGCCTGCGCCGTGAATACTTCTTCTTTGGATTGAACTTTATTGCGGAGAAGAATTAGCTACATCTACTCAGATTTGACAACTTTTGAAAAGTTGTCAAATCTATTACTACATCTCCACTCCTGTAAACTCAAACTTACCTCCATCAAACAATCCCTTGTCGCTCAGTTTCAATGAAGGTATCACCAGCAACGCCATAAAGGATAACGTCATAAATGGGGCATGCATAGCACAGCCTATCTCTTTGGTTATTGCATTTAGCCTTGTATAAGTCTCAGCTACTTTATGCCCCTTATCCAGCGACATAAGGCCGGCCACAGGTAGCGGTAGCGTGGTCACATCGTCTTTATCCCTTGCCACCGCTATCCCGCCTTTGCAGTCTACTAAGGCATTCACCGCAGCGCACATGCTGTCATCATCTACACCTACAGCTATTATATTATGGCAGTCATGCGCCACGGTTGATGCCAGCGCGCCCAGCTTCAATCCAAAATTTTTAATGAACGCCACTGCTACAGGTGCTTCCTTATCATACCTGTTGATCACTGCTATTTTCAGTATATCCTGCGCTGTATCGCTTACCAGGCAGCCATCCGCTACTTTACCGGGCAATTGCAACATATTGGTCACCAGTTGCCCTTCTATAGCTTCTATTACTCTTATGATTGGCTTAGCATTAGTTGTTTTTATTTGAAATGCGCAGGCATCCTTCTTTCCTGTTTCAAAATTATTAATTGCAGTCGCAGCCACATCCGGCAATAAATTCTTCCCGCCATCGGCTACTAATTGTCCGGCAATATATGTCTGCAATACATTAAACTCATCAAAGTTATCAGCAACAATAAAATCTGCCGGATCACCTACCCGCAACAAGCCTACAGGCAACTTATAGTGCTGCACAGGATGCACACTCGCTGCCCTTAGCACATCATACAGATCATATTCTTTTTGTAAAGACCGCTTTACCAATCCGTTTATGTGATGTAGTTCCAGCTCATCAGGATGCTTATCATCACTGCAAAACATGACCCGCTCAGGATGCATTTGCAGCAGCGGCGATAATGCTTCATAGTTCTTTGCAGCACTACCCTCTCTTATCAGTATCTGCATACCTGCTTTTACTTTATCCAGCGCTTCATCCAGTGTAAAGCACTCGTGATCTGTACTGATCCCAGCAGCAGCATATGCCGCAGCTGTTTCCCCACGCAGGCCCGGAGCATGGCCATCTACAGACTTTCCTGCTTTTTGCGCAGCAGTTATTTTTGCCATTACCTCAGGGTCTTTGCGCAGCACCCCGGGATAATTCATCATTTCAGAGAGGTACCATATATCCTTATTATGCAGCAATGCATCTACAGCCTTGGCATCCAATGTAGCACCTGCAGTTTCAAACCCTGTAGCCGGCACGCATGATGGCGCACCAAAGAAAAACTTAAAAGGGGAAAGCTTACTATTATCTATCATATACTGTATGCCCGTCTCACCACATACATTGGCTATCTCATGCGGGTCCGATACTGTAGCTACGGTACCATGCACTACAGCCATCTGCGCAAATGCTGTAGGCACCAGCATTGAGCTCTCTATATGAATATGTGCATCTACAAAACCTGGCAATATATATTGATCTGGCACATTATCTATCTCTTCAATAGATACAATAACACCATCGCTTGCTGTAATAATAGCAGGATATATCCGCCTTGCAAAAAGATCGACCAGCTTACCCGAAATAGTAAATGTGCTCATGAGCGTAAAAATAGTTGATGATCTTTGATATTGCTAAATAAACAGCCCCCCCCTTTTAGTCCCGTCCGAACGGATTCATCCGGGCGGAGGTCAGGGGTTACTGTATAAAATTACTATCTCTCGACATCTCCACCTTCATGCTGATCAGGTTAGCCATCAGCATTGCCCTGTTCTTCGCCTGTGCGGCTATCTCTCCATCAAAGAGACTGTCTACCGTTTCGTTCCATAGTTCCAGCCACCGGTCAAAGTGGGCCTTTTCAAATGGAATCCGCTTATCTATATCTATGTGTTTCTTTATCGGGTTGCCGGTATACCCTGGTTTGCTGAATAGTACAGACTCCCAAAACCGATACATTACCGGCAGATGATGTGACCAGTCATCGCCAATTATTGTACTGAATATATGGCCTATAGTTGCATCCTGCTTCACCCTGTCATAAAATGTATCGATCAGCAACTCTATATCAACTGTTTCTACAATGTCCTTTTTCATAATCACGAATTATATCAAAATTACCTTTCAAAGTGTTAAAACAGCATGATACAGATCATTTACATTGCGATTTTCCCGAATTGTGAACCCTGTTATTTTTTACTTCAGTAATTTTGCAATAATGATCGTAAAGGAAGAAAATGCGCTGCGCCTTTCCCAGTTGCCCAAGGGTACCCGTGCTGTTATCAGTAGCCATGATGAAAGTGAATTTCAGCTTACCCTGATGGAAATGGGCTGTATACCCGGTGAACCAGTATGGGTAGAGATGATAGCCCCTATGGGTGATCCATTAGCTATCCAGATAGCCGGTTATTACCTCAGCATCCGCAAACAGGATGCTGATAAGATATGGGTGACCACTATTTAATATACTAAGCTTTTACCTCTTCCTGCTTAACACTGTAACCTAATAATATTACTGGCATAATTACCCCTAACACAAATATCGGGTCCATAAACCTCAGATTAACGGGTGATGCCAATATACTGAATACCATAAAGCAACAATAGAATGCAGCCCAGGTAATAAACATCACTTTTATTTCCCTGTTTACTTTACCCCATACTTTTCTATGCCTGTTACAGAAAACAAACAGAGCTCCGATATTGAACAGGTTAAGCAACATGGATATTGCTGGAAACATGGAAATAATACCCTTCTGCAAACCGGGTAGCTTGCATTCCAGCTTATTGATGTCCATTTCAAACCATTTCTTTGTTTCCTCGGGCAAGGTCAGGTTGTCACTATTGTAATTCACCAGCGCTTCACGATCAGGATAAAAGAATTTCACAGTATTAGGCAGTATGTAATACTTCACATACGCTCCCGGAAAATGACGGATGATATACCAGCCGTACTCATCAAGCATAGGAGATATACTAAACCATGCCGATGAGTACAGTATTTTATTTTTATGTTCTACCAGCCTGCAATACATCTTCAGCGGAGAGAGATTATGCCATATATATGAGGAGCCCAATTCACCATCTTGAACGCCTACCGTATCTATATACCTTTTGACGATCTTGTCCAGTGTCTGTAGCTGTACTGATGGCAGGTCGTTATTGTCTACGTCTACATGTTTATAGCAGTACAAAGCATTATTTGCTATCTGCCATCCCGAAAATCCGGAGAATATTTCCGTATCCGTTGCTTCTTTATTTAGCTTCGTTTGCCTGTCCACACAAAAGAATATTACAGAAACGGTCAGTAATATACCGATGGCCTTATAAGGCAGGGAAGAAGAGGAACAAATAAAAGCCACTATCGCTACAACAGGGAAAAACATGGCCGCATACCTTAATTCAAAACAAAGGACCAGCAACAACGCCTGCAGTATCAATACCCACCATGTATGTCTGCTTACCACCCAGAGGCATAGGGTAAACCATGTAACTGTAGCAGAACAGAACAGGCTATCGCTGGAAATAAGATTGGTCTGCAATAATGGTAGTGGACACAATAAAATGGCTAGTAACAATGGCCATTTCAGCTTTCCCGGGATAACTAATAGAAAGTCAGCGCTTAAAAAACAAAACATACTGCTTAAAAAAAAGAGCAGGTATTGTATGAACACAGTAAATGTAGCACCTGGAGCAACAGAATGCGCCCACCTCAAAAAATCTGAATAAGTGGTAGGCCTGTAGGCCACGTCAAATTTATTGACCGCCCAGAAGACATAATTAGTTGAATCAACATAAAGGTCAGGATAAGGGAACAGTACCTTGAGTAAAAGGAAACAGATAGCTGAAATACCGGCAGCAATGAAGATCATTCGTTTTTGTCCGGAGAGATAGGGTAAAAAGCTGTACTGAGTCATTTTTCTGATTATTACATATATTATTGGTTCAAAAGTAATGCAATTATAGTATCCTGCAACCCACAGGGGGTAGCATCACTTATAACTATATCCGCTTAAAGGAGGAAGCCATTATAATATTTACCTTTGCCGGTCAATTATCAATAAATATGGGCAAAGTAGCCATTAATATAGCCACAGGTAGTCTGCTGCAGGAAGAAACGATAGTAGGGATAGACCTGGGCACCACTAATAGCCTTATAGCTATTGTAAAGACCGACACTCACCAGCCAATAGCCCTGCGCGATATTGACGGGCTTGCATTGGTTCCCTCTATTGTACATTTTGATGAGCATGCGAATACAACCGTGGGCAACCCGGCAAAGGAATTGCTGGTGGCAGAACCAGAACGTACTATCTATTCTGTAAAGCGCTTAATGGGTAAATCTTACAAAGATGTAAGTAAAGATGCCGGTTTCTTTTCCTATAATGTAATAGATGACGATACAGATGCATTAGTGAAGATACAGGTAGGCCAGAAGTTCTATTCTCCTATAGAGTTATCCTCATACATACTTAAAGAACTAAAACACCGCGCAGAGCACATCCTCAAAACATCAGTTACTAAAGCAGTCATCACGGTACCTGCGTATTTCAACGACGCACAGCGCCAGGCTACACGCGATGCAGGCAGGCTGGCAGGACTGGATGTTTTGCGTATCATCAATGAACCTACAGCGGCAAGCCTTGCTTATGGCCTTGGCGCAATGAAAGGTGAAGAAAAGACCATTGCCGTATACGATCTTGGTGGCGGCACATTCGATATTTCTATCCTTACCATCAGCAATGGCATATTTGAAGTGCTGTCTACTAATGGCGATACGTACCTTGGTGGCGACGATATAGACAGGATGCTGGCACAGCACTGGAATAAAGAGCTGAACATAGCAGATACAGATAAGTCAATGATGCAGCAACTAAGGGTTACTGCAGAGGAAGCTAAAAAACATCTTTCTGCTAACGACCTCTTTGAAGGTGTAATTGACGGCAAAAAAGTAAGTATCACAAAACAACAGTTCAATGAACTGATACAGCCACTCGTAGACCGAACCATTATCGCCTGCGGCAATGCACTTAAAGATGCCGGCCTGAAGATAGCACAGATAGATGAAGTGGTAATGGTCGGTGGTTCTACCCGCGTACCCCTGGTAAAAGAAAGCGTAAAGCGATTCTTTGGCCGTGAAGTGCATGATGAACTGAACCCGGACGAAGTAGTAGCGCTGGGTGCGGCTGTGCAGGCCGATATACTTGCAGGTAATAATACAGAAATGTTGTTGCTGGATGTTACCCCGCTGTCCCTGGGCATTGAGACCATGGGCGGACTAATGGACGTACTCATACCCCGCAACTCTAAGATACCTAACAAGGCAGGCCGCCAATACACTACCCAGAAAGACGGGCAGGGTGGCATGCGCATATCTGTATTCCAGGGCGAACGCGACCTAGTTCAGGACAATCGTAAGCTGGCCGAGTTCAACCTTACAGGCATTCCCGGTATGCCTGCAGGCATGGCCAAGGTGGAGGTAACCTTCCTGATAGATGCCGATGGCATACTCAAAGTAAGCGCCACTGAGTTGCGCAGTGGTGTAGCACAGAGCATAGATGTAAAGCCCCAATATGGTCTTACAGACGAAGAAGTAGAGAAAATGCTGCTCGATTCACTCACAAATGCAAAAGATGATATAAAGACCCGCGCACTGGTAGAGGCGACCACTGAGGCGCAGCAAATGATAAATACTACCGAAAAATTCCTTACTAAGTATCGCAAAGCGATTACCGAAGAAGAGTTGATACTTACCAATACACATTTACAGAAGCTACACGATGCGATAAGTGCAAAAGACAAGGATAAGATACAGCACGCCACAGAATCACTCAATGATGTGAGCCGCCCCTATGCAGAACGCGTAATGGAAGGCGCATTGAAAGATGCCATGAAGGGCAAGAAAGTAATCTGATCGTAAAACAGCGATACTATTTTATTACCTTTGCGCCCAATATTAAATATTATAAATATTCATGCGCGTTTTTAAATTCGGGGGGGCATCTATTGCAGATGCAGGCAGGATGGCGGCCTTATTGCCTATTATCAGGGAAGAGCAGCAGCCGGTGCTGCTCGTATTGTCAGCATTAGGGAAAACCACCAATGCACTGGAAAAGATAGTGAACCTGGCCTGTAAAGATGATAAGGCAGGTGCTATAGCCTTAGTACAGGAGTTGGAACAACAACACATAGATTATGCCAAACAGTTGCTGAATGATGTTCAGTTTGCTAATGCTCTTGTTGCGCTTAAAGCACACTTCGCAGAGTTGGAGCTTGCAGTAAAGAATGCTGATTCCACACGTTATGATTATTCTTACGACCAGGTAGTATGCATGGGCGAGATACTTTCTTCTAGAATGTTCTCTTTCTACCTGGCGCAAAACGAAGTTATTAATGAATGGATAGATGTGCGCAATGTTATACGCACAGACCATACTTACCGTGATGGGCTTGTTGATTGGGCCTATTCAAAACACAATGCCGAATCTATACTGGGCAGTACACTAAAGCAGGGCAAGATTGTTGTCACGCAGGGATTCATCGGTTCTACAGAAGATGGCAAATCTGTAACATTGGGCCGTGAAGGCTCTGACTATACTGCAGCAATACTGGCAGCCATGCTGCAACTGGAGTCGGTGACTATATGGAAGGATGTGAATGGGTTACAGAATGCAGACCCTAAGCTGTTCCCGAATACAGTAAAAATTGAAGCTATCTCGTATAACGAGGTGATAGAAATGGCATTTTATGGTGCACAGATCATTCACCCTAAGACAATAAAACCGCTACAAAACAACAATATACCACTGTACGTAAAATGCTTCCTCGATAAGAGCCTTATAGGTTCTGTAATTAAGGAAGAGGTAGAACCTATTGCCTATCCACCGCTTATTGTACTTAAAGAGAACCAGGAACTGGTACAGGTGACCACAAAAGACTTCTCTTTTATTACAGAGGATAACTTAAGTAAGCTCTACAGCATATTCCACGATCTGAAGATCAAGATAAACCTGATACAGAATGCAGCAATCAGCTTTGTAGCAAGTGTAGACAACAGGGAAGATAAAATAAAAGCGCTCATACAGGCGCTGGGCCAGGACTACAAGGTGCATGTAAATGACAACGTAAGCCTGCTTACCATCCGCCATTATACACCTGAGGTCCTTTTTGAGCTTACCAAAGGCCGGCAGATATTACTGAAGCAGGAAACCCGGAAAACAGTCCAGGTGATCATGAAATAATAGCAAAAGAAAACCCGGTCAGAATTGACCGGGTTTCTTATTTGAATGAGATATTGATTAAGCAGCTTTCTTTGGAGCAGTTGTTGGTGCCGCTTCGCCTGCTTTTGCATCTTTGCTGCACTCATGTTTGCAGTTCTTCTTGTCTTTGCAGCAAGCAGATGATTTAGTGCATTTTTCGCTTTTCTTCTTGCAGCAAGCTTTTCCTTCTGCAAAAGCACCGCCAGAGATCATTACAGCAGCAACTAATAATAAAGTCAGTTTTTTCATTGTTGTTGATTTTTTAGAAAGTAAAGATAAGGAATATTTTAATAATGAGCCAATAACGTAACCCCTCCTTTCACCACATCTCCAATTTTAACATCTACTTTAGTACCCAGCGGCAGGTATATATCCACACGCGACCCGAATTTAATAAACCCGAATTCTTCATTCTGTTTTACCTCATCGCCTTCGCCTACGTAAAAACAGATACGGCGCGCCAAAGCACCGGCAACCTGGCGTAGCAGCAGGTCTCCCCTGTCATTACCTATTACAAGTGTGGTACGTTCATTCTCCGTAGATGATTTAGGATGCCATGCTACAAGGAATTTGCCCGGATGGTACTTCATATAACGCACTACGCCGCTGATCGGGTTCCTGTTCACATGCACATTTATAGGCGACATGAATATAGATACCTGCAAACGCTTATCCTTAAAGTATTCAGGCTCATAGGTCTCTTCAATTACTACTACCTTGCCGTCAGCAGGGCATATTATTTTGTCTTCACCATGCACCATATCCCTCGTCGGCAGGCGGAAGAACGCTACTACCCAGAACCATAACAGGAACATGGCAAAAGTGAGTATTGCCGTGATCCAGAAAAATTGGTTTGGAATAAAGTGGTTAGCCGTCCAGCCCAGCACTATCCATAATATAGTAGCAATAATAATGTACTTATATCCTTCACGATGAAATCTCATATGTTATATCTGATTGGTCTGCAAAAGTAACTGTAAAAATGACGCAATGGTTAACGCATGAAATAAAAGGCATAAACAAATGCGAACGGTGCTGCTACCAGCAGGGAATCAAATCGGTCCATCGCCCCCCCATGTCCGGGCATCAGTGTCCCCGAGTCTTTCACATCAGCCATACGCTTTAGTTTCGATTCCAACAGATCGCCCAATGTGCCCATAATTGTGGTTATCAGCGCCAGTGCCATCCAGTCTGCAAACCGGTAGGTAGCAGAACAATAACCATATATACCGGCTCCTATTATCGTTAGAATGATGCCACCTATTACCCCTTCCCAGGTTTTTTTAGGTGAAATAGGTGAAAATGAACGTTTACCAATAAAAGATCCAACCAGATAGGCAAGTGTATCATTGGCCCATATCATCAGTATCACAGCTATAGGCAACACATAATTCTGCAGCTCCATTTTCAACAGCAGCATCAGCGGCAAGGTGATATATAGTATACCACCAATAGATTGCAGCATAGCAAATAACGAGCTCTTTTTAGACAAGGCGGTTACAAGCAGCATAGATGCAGGAAATATGCACAGTCCGGTCACTACAATAATAAGCATCACATCCAGATGAGCATAGGTGATACTGCGGCTGAACATAGCCATCATCAGGGAGATAAGTATCAGTCCCAGGGCCTGGAATTTGAATGGTAACCATTTTGGCCAGTAAGCCTCCTTATCAATCTTAGGCATCAGGCGAAAATAATCCCGCAGGCACAGCACATTGATCAGGCATATAAGCGCATAAAAAGCCCATTCATTCCATAGCAGGCCGGTGAGCATTATTGCTGCAAAAACAATAGCGCTGCCTGTACGCTTATAAAATGTAGGTAAGTTGAGTGCCATGATACCGGTCCAAATTTAATCAGTTAATTGTGAAAGTTCTGCTCTTGTAAAATTATCAGCCCAGTTTTCAGGTAATGGCGTTTTGTTTTTGATAAGCAGGTATAGAGATATGCTAAACAGCACTGCTCCGGCAATAAGAAATGAGACCGGCATAGAATCGCTGGCCGCAAATGTACTGATCATCTTATTTGTATTGCCCCAGTAATGCAGTACGATCTGCGACCCGTTGAAGAAGAGATGGGCTAATATACTGCACCAGATAGAACCGGTGAGGTTATATATAACAGCCAGCAAAACCCCGGCTAAAAAAATAGAGGTCATGCCGTATATATTACTGTGCGCATAGGCAAACACTGCTGCTGTAAATACTATCGGGATAACCATATCCCGGCTTTTTTGCCTTGAGAACCGCATCAATACCCCCCTGAAAAACAATTCCTCACCTATCGCAGGTATAATTGCCATTACAATAAATATTCTTACAAATCCTTTAATATCCGCAATATTCATGAACGCTTTCATAATGTCGTCATTCTCCTTTTGCGAAGCTTTCACTTTTGCACCAAAGTCAATATGGCTGATCAGTTCCTCTATTCCCATTAACAATGGCATAGCACCCAGCATGACCAATAAAGCAAGCACCCATTGAATGCTTTTCCCGGGAGCTCTTATCCCCAGGTATTCTGCAGGTCGTGGATGAGAAAGATATGCGAAAATAACTGCTGTAAACAGGTAGGTAAATACACTGAATACGCCTTGCGTTAATATGGCGCCATTTATTACGGCTACTGATGCAACAGGCGTGATGTGCTGAATATCTGCCGCAGACACCCCTGTCAATGCCGGAAGTAATGAAGAAATAACAGCTACTGCAGCGGAAAGAAAAGTAAATGCCATAAGCAGGAACAGCAAAAGCTGCATTCCCCATGGATATGTACGGAAATACTTCATTTTTAACACAAATTAACCGCGAAGGTAACGTAAACAGCTACATTGGCTTCAAATTTGCACTTTATAACCTGCATCTTAAATTCGTTTTTATGCGTATATTAAGATAGCGTTAGTATTTTATTTATTTTTGTAGGTTAGTATCAATACGTGCATGGAAGAAATAGTTGCAGGACCACTCCTTAGCCAGATAAATACCCCGGATGACCTCAAGAAGCTGAGCAAAAACCAGCTTGTACAGGTATGTGATGAATTACGACAGTTTATTGTAGACTGCGTAAGCATACATGGCGGCCATTTTGGTGCCAGCCTTGGCGTGGTAGAGCTTACTGTTGCATTACATTACGTATTCAATACTCCCGATGACCAACTGATATGGGATGTAGGCCATCAGGCTTACGGTCATAAGATACTTACCGGTCGTCGCAGTATATTTCATACCAATCGTAAATATGGCGGGCTCAGCGGGTTTCCTAAACGCAGCGAAAGCATTTACGACGCTTTTGGGGTAGGCCATTCATCTACCTCTATTTCTGCTGCCCTGGGTATGGCCATTGCCTCTAAATACAAAGGTGAAGATTATCGCCGTCACATTGCTGTAATTGGTGATGGCGCTATGACAGCAGGCCTTCCTTTCGAAGCGCTGAACCATGCCGGTGTCAGCGGAGCCAACCTGCTGGTCATACTCAATGATAACAACATGTCCATCGACCCCAATGTTGGCGCACTGAAAGAATACCTTACAGACATTACTACATCACATACTTACAATAAATTCCGCGATGACATCTGGAAAATGCTGGGCATGTTGCCTACCAAAGATTTCCAGAAGCTCGCATCAAAGGTAGAAGCCGGATTAAAAGGCGTTGTTTCTAAAAGCAGCAACCTGTTCGAAGCCTTGGGCTTACGTTACTTTGGCCCTATTGACGGCCATAATGTGCTGAAACTTACAGAGACACTGAAAGGATTGCATGACATACCCGGCCCTAAATTGCTGCACATAAAAACAGTAAAGGGAAAAGGATACGGATTGGCCGAAAAAGACCAGACCCTGTGGCATGCCCCGGGTACATTTGACAAGATAACAGGTAAGATCAATAAGAAAATAATTACAGTTCCGGAACCTCCTAAATACCAGGACGTATTCGGACATACACTTGTAGAGCTTGCAGAAAAGAACCCATTGATAATGGGTATTACTCCTGCTATGCCTTCAGGCTGCTCTATGAAATTTATGATGGACGCAATGCCTGATCGCGCTATAGATGTAGGTATTGCAGAACAGCATGCAGTTACGTTAAGTGCAGGCCTGGCCACACGTGGCATGAAGGTGTTTTGCAACATATACAGCAGCTTTATGCAACGTGCCTATGATATGGTGATACATGATGTGGCCATTCAGAAACTACCGGTCATCTTTTGCCTGGACAGGGCAGGTGTAGTGGGTGATGATGGTCCTACACACCATGGTGCTTATGATCTTGCATTTATGCGCTGTATACCTAATCTTATAGTAAGTGCACCCATGAATGAGTCGGAATTGCGTAACCTGATGTACACATCGCAGTTACCGGAAAACGAGATGCCTTATGTCATTCGTTATCCACGCGGCCAGGGCGTAATGCCGCAATGGAAAACACCATTCGAAAAAATAGAAACAGGTACAGGGCGTAAAATATGTGACGGTCGCGAAGTGGCAATACTCTCTATAGGGCATCCCGGCAATTTTGCTGTGACTGCCTGCAAATCACTAGCTACAGAAGACATCTGCCCGGCTCATTATGATATGCGCTTTGTGAAACCACTGGATGAAGCAATGCTGCATGAAGTATTTCAACGCTATAACAAAATAATAACTGTAGAGGACGGCACTATAGTAGGTGGTTTTGGCAGTGCTATACTTGAGTTTATGGCAGCACATAATTATTCAGCTGAAGTAAAGATACTGGGCATACCCGATCGTATTGTGGAACATGGCAAGCCTGAAGAGTTGCATCGTGAATGTGGATATGATGCCCGGGCTATCGCAGATGCGGTAAGGGAGTTTGCCGGTGTCACTGTGACACTGTAGAATACCATTCACCTTCTTTTATGATAACTGGTTTGTACCAATAAAAATGGCGCTGTATACACAGCGCCATTTTCTATTACTATTATCTTTAGGTTTACATATCTGTATGAGCATATGGTATATACACAGTTACGTTATCGCCGGTTATCATAACTGTATACCTTGTTCCCGGAGCAACCATAGCTCCCGGCAACAAATGTAAAGGACCAAATTGTGGCTTACTCAGCATATAAGGCGCATCAAAAGAATAACCCATAGGATCCGTAAATCCACTCACCTTGTCAGGCTGCTTTTCAGTCAGTTCACTCATACTGAAGGTCATCGTCAGTATGCTTGGATTAGTTTCGCTTGTTCCAAATGAAACATTTACCGCTTCAGGAGACCCGCTTGCATCGCCCAAAGACTCTCTGCACACACCCTTCCCAACACAAACACCACCATTGGACTGAGGATTGCCGAACGTGACACCAAATGAAACGGTTGCGGCATTAGAAAAAGCAGGCATAGTAGTGAGCAATAAACCAGCAAAAAAGCTGACCATCTTTACCTTACCTGATAACAACAATTTGTTTAGGAGTTCTTTTTTCATACCGGGAACATTTTGTAAGATAAAGATACTTCATTTTTTTCCTAAAAAACAAACATTTTATTCAGCATATCAACAAATAATATAAAATTATCCGAATAATAAAGAATTAATTGATAACTATTAAATAGATGATGCGTAACTAGTTCAAAAAAAATACAATATATTTATTTTTCAATGTCAATTAATAAACATATTAAGCAAAAAACGTCCACGGCTAAATTAGTACGATGTAAATTTCTGGATTTTTGTAATTTAGCGAGAAGAATCCGGTCTTCATTTTCCCCGGCATCGCTTTTACCGATTAAGTATAGATAATATAAACCATGAAGACCAGTTACAGATACTTTATTGCTTTATTTAGTTTTATTGTCATCTCCTTCGATCTTTCTGCCCAATCTGAACGGTTTAATGTTGATTCTATTAAGTCCCTGGTACATCAGCTATCAAGCGACACAGGGCAGGTAAAGGCATTCATAGATATGGCAGCCGTCATATACTGTGAAGATTCTAACAACAAGATAATCATAGCGAATGAAGCGAAGAAGCTCGCAGAAAAGATCAATTGGCATGACGGCCTTTATAAGGCCAATAGAAAGATAGGTGATATCTACTTTACCTGTATGAAGAACTACCCTAAAGCTTTTGCGGCTTTAGGAGAGAACGTAACGCTTGCACAAAAATTTAATGATACGCTCAACGAGTCTATCGCATTAGAAACAATAGCAAAATTTTACCAGAAACTATCTCAGCACACAAAGGCGTTGGAATACTACAATAAGGTGCTGGCATTACGACCCGATATTAACATGCAGATTGGCGTACTGGCAGATGAGGGCGTTGTATGGAAGATCATAGGGGATTACAACAATGCACTTATTTCCTACAAAATATCATTGAATAAACTGGATTCTTTTGCCAACTCAAAGCATGGAAGAGATATACAGGATACACTGCAGAGAGCCGGCTTACTGCTGAACATAGGTGATATATACCTTACCATGTCTAACCCGGACAAGGCTTACGAATACTATGAAAAAGTATGGAAGCTTACCGTTTCCATAAAAGACATTTACTTCCAGATAGCCAGCCTTACAGGATTTGGTAAAACATTCAAACTAAAACATAATTACCAGAAAGCAATTGAGAATTACCAACTGGCACTGTTCAAATGCCGCGAAATAAACGAATTCAGGGAAGAGGTAAAGATACTTGACGAACTGGCCAACACCTATCTCGATACTTATGTTTATCCTAAGGCACTTGCCTACTCCGATACTTCATTACGTCTTGCAGAAGACCAAAGCTATGTAGACCTTTTACCTAAATCATACATTACGCTGGGCAATATCTACATAAAACAAAACATGTATGACCTGGCCATTCCTTCACTACAGAAAGCACTGAGCATAGCCCAGACAAACAGGGACCTTGACGACGAAAAGAATGCATGGTTTGCACTGTATAAAGCATACAAGAGCAGTGGTAAACATATGGAGGGTCTCGATGCTTACGAACACTTCATTTCAACCCGTGACAGCCTCTACAACATTGACAAAGAGAATGAATTTACCAAGAACTCCCTGGAGTTTGAATTTAAGAAAAAGCAGGAGATCGACAGTCTTTCACAGGCCCGTATATACGACAGTACAATTGATCGTCAAAAACGATTTACCTATACAGGTTTTGCAGGGTTGTTGCTGGTCGTAGCGCTGGCTTTCTTCATTTACAGGAACTACAACATACAAAAGAAGTACAACGAGCTCCTATCCCGTGAGAAGAAAAGCCACCTGGCGCATATAGAAGCACAAAGCAATGTGCTCAGCGACATAGCACATACACAGGCACACCATGTGAGAGGGCCAATAGCCACTATATTAGGACTGATACAGCTATTCAACTTTGAAGACCCGGCAGACCCTGTAAACAAAGAAGTAATAGAAGGCCTTGCTGTAGTAACAGACAAACTGGACAAGGTGGTGAAGGATGTTATCATTAAGGAGAACAAGCTCCGCTACGGAAAGGATGAGGAACGTACTGAATCGTAACCCACTACAATCTTTCTGACCTCAAAACAATCTTAGCTGATTATAAATGCAAAACCCGCCTCTGTGGCGGGTTTTGCATTTATGGAAACATTGAGCCATCCGGCTATTCAGCCATTGAGCAATTATTAACTATGCTTCTGCATAAGATTCTGTAGGCTCACATGTGCATACCAGGTTACGATCGCCGTAAGTGTTATTGACACGTGATACGCTAGGCCAGAACTTGTTGTGCTTTACATAAGGAAGCGGGAATGCTGCTTCCTGCCTTGTGTATTTATGATTCCATTCATCAGCAGTAATAATAGACTGTGTGTGCGGTGCGTTCTTCAGCACGTTGTCCAGCTTATCAGCCTTACCTTCTTCTACTGCACGTATCTCAGCGCGTATACCCAACAGAGCATCGCAGAAGCGGTCCAGCTCAGCTTTGTCTTCACTTTCTGTTGGCTCTATCATGAGCGTACCCGCTACCGGGAAACTCATAGTAGGTGCGTGGAAACCATAATCGATAAGACGTTTTGCCACATCTTCAGCTTCTATCTCTGCACTCTTTTTGAACGGACGAAGATCTACTATGAACTCATGCGCACATGTACCACCGCTGCCGGTATACAGGATATCGAAATCATTCTGCAGGCGGGCACGCATGTAGTTTGCGTTCAGGATAGCGTTCTCTGTAGAGAGGCGGCAACCTGCTGAACCTAACATGCGGATATAACCATAAGAGATAAGCAGGATACTTGCAGAACCAAACGGAGCAGCAGATACCGCATGCGCATCACCTTCTTTTAAAGTAACGTGAGATGGCAGGAATGGCTCCAGGTGGCTCTTCACGCAGATAGGGCCCATGCCGGGACCACCACCGCCGTGGGGTATAGCAAATGTTTTATGCAGGTTCAGGTGGCAAACATCCGCACCTATAAGGCCCGGAGCTGTAAGGCCCACCTGTGCATTCATATTTGCACCGTCCATGTACACCTGTCCGCCATGTTCGTGTATAATGTTCGTAATGTCTTTTACAGATTCTTCATACACACCATAAGTAGATGGGTAAGTAATCATGATACCCGCAAGATGTTTAGCGTGATGATGTGCTTTTTCTTTCAGGTCTTCTACGTCTATATATCCGTTCTCCAGTGCTTTTACCACTACCACTTTGTAACCTACCATTACCGCACTTGCAGGGTTGGTACCATGTGCAGATATTGGTATCAGTATCACATCACGATGTGCTTCGTTGCGGCTTTCGTGGTAACCACGTATTGCCAGCAGGCCGGCATACTCGCCCTGCGCACCACTGTTTGGCTGCAGGCTGCAGGCGTCAAATGCTGTGATCTCGCAGAGGTATGCAGACAATTCTTTTACTATCTGCAGGTAACCTGCTGCCTGGTCATTTGGTGCGAACGGATGCATCTTGCTCCAGTGTACCCAGCTCAGCGGCATCATCTCAGATGCTGCATTCAGCTTCATGGTACATGAACCAAGAGATATCATACTTGTGTTCAGGCTCAGGTCTTTATTTTCCAGCATCTTTATATAGCGCATCATCTGCGTTTCGCTGTGATGGCTGTTAAATACCTGCTGTGTCAGCAGATCGCTGGTACGTGTAAGAGATGTTGGTATGTTCGTCAGTGCAGTCTGATCGTCTACAGAGAACGATGAAGGCTCATTCTCATTAGTGAATACGCTGAGTATGTCCAGTACATCGCCCGGCGTAGTTGTTTCATCCAGTGATATGCTGATGCTACCATCCTTTGCATAGTAGAAATTCATACCACGCGCTTCTGCATTCTTACGAACAGCAGCTACATCATTAACAGAGATGGTCAGTGTATCGAAGAACGTTTTGTTTACCACATTTACGCCAACTTCTGTAAGTGCGTCGTTCAGTGCAAGTGTTAATGCTGTTACACGCTTAGCTATTGTCTTCAGGCCATCAGACCCATGATACACCGCATACATAGCAGCTATATTTGCCAGCAATGCCTGTGCAGTGCATATGTTAGAAGTTGCTTTTTCCCTTTTGATATGCTGCTCACGTGTGCCCAGTGCCATACGCAGTGCACGGTTGCCATAAGTATCTATGCTCACACCTATAATACGGCCGGGTATCTGGCGTTTGAAATCATCTTTAGTAGTAAAGAATGCAGCGTGCGGGCCACCGAAGCCCATTGGCACACCAAAACGCTGTGCACAGCCAACTGCGCAATCAGCACCCAGCTCACCCGGAGGTGTAAGCAATGTTAATGCCAGCAGGTCTGTAGCCATAGCTACATAACCACCGGCCTCATGCATAGATGCAATGAAGCCACGGTAGTCTTCCACACTACCCTTTGCATTAGGATACTGAACCAATGCACCGAAGTAAGTAGTATCAAGATCAGCAACACGGAAATCTCCGTAAACTATTTCAATGTTCAATGGACGTGCACGTGTAGCTACTACATCTTTTGTTTGCGGGAACACATCATGATCTACAAAGAACTTAGGGCGCACAGGGTGCTTGTGGTCTTTGTTGAACATGTGGTAGAACATGGTCATTGCCTCAGCAGCAGCTGTTGCTTCATCAAGCAGCGATGCGTTTGCCAGCTCCAGGCCGGTAAGGTCGCACACCATTGTCTGGAAGTTCAGCAGGCTCTCCAAACGGCCCTGGCTGATCTCTGCCTGGTAAGGAGTATATTGTGTGTACCAACCCGGGTTCTCAAATATGTTGCGCAGAATTACGCTTGGGGTATGGGTATCATAATAACCCTGGCCTATGTATGTTTTGAATACTTTATTTTTCTGCGACGTTTCTTTCAACTGCGCCAGGTATTCCGCTTCGCTTACACCTTCCGGTATATTCAGCTTGTGGTCCATGCGTATAGCCGCCGGCACCGTGCGTCCTATCAGCTCTTCCATGCTTTCTACACCTATGGTGCCCAGCATATCCTTGGTGTCCTGTGCATTAGGCCCAATATGGCGCCCTATAAATTCCTTGCTTTGAATGGAAAATAAATTCATACCGCTACAAATATTTAAAAGAAACGTAAAAATGAGGTGCAAAGATAATTCAATTATGGAACTTATTCTGAGCCTACGGTAAAATGAAACCAGATCTTACAGCCATCATATTGGCAGTACTTTCCTATTGATAAATACACAACTTCCGGTTGCTGCAAAAAAAGAGCTCAAAATAACAGGATTGGTAATCAATGAGCAACACATTATATACTGCGGCATCCCTTCAGGTTTCTTCCGGTACAAGTCAACACAATATACTGGAAAATAATAAAGAAATATAATTGCATATTAACCGTTAATCATAGTGAGAAGAGTCACGAGAACCCCATATATTTTTTTTCTTGCGACAACTTTACTTATTTTTAACATAAAAACCTATATCTATGAGATTCAAAACATTATTCATAGCAGTTATTTCCTGCTGCCCTATTATCAGCAATGCTCAGACAATAAAAAAATTTGTTGATAATACTACATTAATCAATCCATCAGGAATGGCTATTGATATTTCAGGAAATATATACATTGCTGATAAAAATAAATCTGTTGTAATTAAAGTTACACCCTCCGGAATAGTAACCAATATTGCCGGCACGGGTGTAGCAGGATTTAGCGGAGATGGTGGCCCAGCTACGAATGCCACTTTCAGAGGGCCTATGGGTGTGGCAATAGATGCGAGCGGGAACATTTATGTTGCAGACATGGTTAATGAACGCGTAAGAAAAATAGACCCTACAGGAATTATTACCACAATAGCAGGAAGCAGCACTATGCCCGACTGGGGAGGATATAGCGGTGATGGAGGACCTGCAACAGCAGCAGAATTGAGAAACCCATGCGCTGTACTGGTAGATAAGGCAGGAAATATTTACATAGGGGATGCAGGCAATGACCGCATACGTAAAATAAACAGCTCGGGAATTATATCTACCTACAATAGTAAAATCAATGGGCCTATCAGCCTGGTCTTTGATGCATCCGAAAATATGTATGTCGCAGGATATTATTCAAATAAAGTATATAAAATAAATCCATCTGGAAAAACAGTTATAATTGCAGGTAATGGATACTCAGGTGGAAGCAGTTTCACACAAGGAGGCTATAATGGAGATGGTATGCAAGCTACAGATGCCTGGCTAAATGCGCCTTGTGGTGTCGCCGTAGATGATAACGGGAATGTATATATAACAGATGAATCCAACTACCGTGTTCGTAAAATAAATAAATCCGGAATAATCAGTACAATTTGTGGTGCCGGCGCGAAAGCTAATACAGGGGATGGTGGCCCTGCGCCATTGGCTAACATTGCATGGCCATTTGGAATTGCAGTAAATAAAAGCGGAACAACTATATACGTTGGAGATCACTTATCCGGAGTTGTAAGGGTAATTGATGACCTCGATCGTTTTCCTTATTTTACTCACGGTAAATCACAAACAGTAAATTTTTGCCTTGAGTCTACTGTTATCAACCCCTTCTTAGCTATAAACGACCTTGACACAGGCAAAGCACTTACATGGACGCTAATATCAAGACCAAACCATGGATATGTTGCTACCTCATATGCCCAAGCTTCTACGGGTAGCACTATAACGCCCTCGGGATTTGTGTATATACGAGGTAGAGGTTATGCTGGCAATGATACCATTGTAATGGCAGTAACAGATGGAATTAAATCCGATACCTCTTCATTATACATATCCTGTGACACTACTCTGGAGATCAAAAATCAAACAATCACAAATAGTCAAATAAATATTTTTCCAAATCCTTCAAATGGAAATTTTAATGTTACTGTTAATGATGCTACCAATGAAAGTGTGACTATTATTGTGACCAATCTATTTGGCCAAAAAATAAAAGAACTAACATCTGTAGCTAACCAACCTACTGAGATAACATTGAATATGCCTTCGGGAATCTATGTTGTTAGCGTTATCACAAAAGAGTGGAAATCTGATCAGCGGATCATTATTACAAGATAGTACTCAATGCTTATCATTTTTTCAAGCACTATTTTCAATACCTTTGACCCTTTAGGAACATACAAATATAAATTATTACGTGATGAAGCGGTTAGCGATATTGGGCTCAACGGGATCTGTAGGTACGCAGGCATTGGAAGTAGTAGCAGAACACCCTGATCTGTTTGAGGTGGAGGTATTGAGTGCGCATAGCAATGCGGCGCTGCTGATAGAGCAGGCAAAGAAATTTAAACCGAATGCAGTAGTAGTAACAGACGAAACAAAATATAAGGAAGTAAAGGACGCATTGATGATGCTGCCTATAAAGGTATTTGCAGGCCAGAAGTCATTATGCGAAGTAGTACAATGGGATACAGTAGATACAGTACTGGGCGCAATACTGGGCTTTGCAGGGCTGCACTCTGTGCTGGCAGCAATAGATGCAGGCAAACGCATAGCCCTGGCCAATAAAGAAACACTGGTAGTAGCCGGTGAGCTGGTAATGCAGCGCGCAAGAGAAAAAAGAGTGCCTATAATACCTGTAGACAGTGAACACTCAGCAATATTTCAATGCCTGGCGGGTGAGGATATCAATAAGGTAGAGAAGGTGATATTGACTGCATCAGGTGGGCCGTTCCTGGGCCGCAAGCCAAACTACCTGGTGAATGTAAAAGCATCACACGCACTGCAGCACCCCAACTGGAGCATGGGGGCTAAAATATCTATAGACAGTGCTACACTGATGAATAAAGGGCTGGAAATGATAGAGGCCAAATGGCTCTTTGCGCTGGAGAACGACCAGATAGAGGTAGTGGTACACCCGCAGTCTATCATACACTCTATGGTGCAGTTTGTAGACGGATCTATAAAGTCGCAGATGGGGTTGCCTGATATGAAACTGCCGATACAATATGCGATCGCATTTCCTGACCGTGTGAGCAACAAACACAAGCGACTGGATTTTAAGGACTACCCTACATTAACGTTCGATGCACCTGATTATAAAACTTTCCGTAATCTTGCGATCGCTAAAGAGGCAATGTACAAAGGCGGTAATGTGCCATGTGTGCTGAATGCAGCTAACGAAATGGTGGTACACTCGTTTTTACAGAATAAGGTGGGCTTCCTGGAAATGAGCGAAATGATAGAAAAGACACTGGAGTGTGTGCCGTTTATAGCACACCCTACCATAGAAGAATACGAGCAGAGTGATGCGCATGCCCGTGAGTATGCGGCAGAGTTTTTGAAGAAAAGCCAGTTATCAATTTATTAGTTTTTAAAGTTAAAAGTGATAAGTGAAAACCTAAAAGTGTGTAACTTATACGTAGCGCGAAAGCTAGTAAGCGGAATAGTAATTAGTGAATAGTTAAAACTTAAAGAAGTATATATCAGAAGAGCATTTTTAAACGTTAACGCTTAGTGCAGGTCTCGTTCTACACTTCCAGGTTAACTTTTAAATTTTCACTTCAAATAAATCAACGGATCGACCAATCATAATATGCCATTACACACAGTGTTATTAATGTCCGGCACGGTTACAAAAGTGCTGCAGTTATTTGCCTCTCTTTCTATCCTGATAGCTCTTCATGAATTTGGCCATTTCTTTTTTGCACGGTTGTTCAAGACACGTGTAGAGAAGTTCTACCTGTTCTTCGACTTTTTGTTCCCGATATCTACTCTGCTCAATTTTTCTTTGTTCAAGAAGAAGATAGGCGATACTGAATATGGTATAGGTTGGTTCCCGCTGGGTGGCTATGTGAAGATAGCCGGCATGATAGATGAGAGCATGGACAAAGAGCAGCTGGCATTGCCGCCTCAGCCATGGGAGTTCCGCTCCAAGCCGGCTTGGCAGCGTTTGTTCATCATGCTGGGTGGTATCATTGTAAACGTGTTGCTGGCAATAATCATTTACATGTTCGTGTTCGGCATTTATGGCGAAGAGTACCTGCCTGTGCAGAATGCAAAGTATGGTATAATGACAGACAGTGTGGCAAGAACTATAGGCCTGCGCAATGGTGATATGATCACGGCTATAGACGGCAAGCCGGTAAAAAGGTTCAACGAGATAAAGTCGGACATAGTACTGAACGAAGCAAAGACGATACAACTGAAACGTGACGGACAGGATGTAACCGTAGACATTAAGGCAGGTACCATACGCTCTATGCTGGCGACAAGTAAGAAAGGTTCCTTTATAGCTCCGCGTTTCCCTATGGTGGTAGATGAGGTAACAAAAGGATCTGCTGCAGAGAAAATGGGCATATTGCATGGTGATAGTATAGTAGCGGTGAACAATGTACCGGCTGCTTTCTACGACCAGTTTGACAGCACAAGAAAAGCGCTTGCAGGAATGCCGATAGCTATAACCGTAGTGCGCAATGGCCAGCCGGTGGAGCTGAAAGGCGACGTACCTAAGGAAGGACGCCTGGGACTGGGCTTTATGGACCTGACCAGGTATTTCCACCTGGAAACAATAAAGTATAGCCCCGTGGAAGCAATAGGAAAGGGCTTTACTTATACTTACGAGCAGTTCACTAACTATCTCAGCCAGTTCAAAATGATCTTCACATCTAAAGAGGTGAAGGCAAGCGAAAGCCTGGGCGGCATTATCAGCTTTGGCAAGATATTCCCTGAGCAGTTTGACATGGAGCGTTTCCTTACCCTGACCGCATTTGTATCTATCATACTGGCATTCATGAACCTGCTTCCTATACCGGGGCTTGACGGCGGCTATGTGATCTTCCTGTTGTTCGAGATGATAACAGGCAGGAAGGTGAGTGAGAAGGTTATGGAAAAGGCTACAGCGGTAGGCCTTGTGATCCTCATAGGCCTGATGCTGTATGCTAACGGTCTGGATATATTCAGGTTGTTCAAGAAATAAGAAACCCCAAACCCCTCCCGCAGAAAAGCGGGACCTTGTTTCGGAGCTTACTCATGTTGACGGAGGCTTTAAAATAATTCGATCAGGTGTCCCACGCTTTTAAAAGTGTGGGACACTTTAGTTATAAACACCGAAGAACTTAATTATGCTTTATCAAAACATCAAAATAGCGGCTGATGCAATGGTGTTCAGCAAGAGTAGCAGCCAATGGCAACTGCTGCTGATCACACGGAAGAATGATCCATTCAAAGGCATGTGGGCATTCCCCGGTGGCTTTGTAGAAGATGATGAAGACCTGGAAGCTGCAGCTATCAGGGAACTGGAGGAAGAGACAGGCGTAACGCTGTCATCTATGAAACAGCTGCATACTTACGGAAAACCCGGCCGCGATCCTCGTTTCCGCACAGTATCGGTCATCTACACTGCAATTACCGATTCATCGGCACATAATGCAGCAGGCGGCGATGATGCAGCGGATGCACAATGGATCAACATAAGTGACATTACAGAATTGGCTTTTGACCATAAAGAGATACTGGCATATGCTATGCAACAATTAGGGATAGAAGCATAAAAAGCCCTTCGGAATGACACACAAAAAGCATCCGAAGGGCAGACCGTAAGAATACGGCCTCATTTGCTAAACATTTATAATCAAAAACTATCCTCCCTGTCCACCGGCACGGCTTTTCTCATCCTCCGCACCACCACTGTGACGCCTGGACGGAGGCAATGTACGCTTACCAAACCGGTATGTAAATGAGACCGCGGCCTGACGGGTATCACGATAGGCCACAAAAAATTCCGTGTAATTGCTGTAATAAGAAGTGGCACTTGGGTAGCCATGCCAGAAAATATCTGTAACATTCAGACGTACTGTAGCGCGCTTGTCAAACAGGTTTTTCTGGACCCCGGCATTGAGCATCCATGTGGGTCTCAGGTCCATGTAGCCGTATACCTGTGGGGCCTGGTAATTAAAGCTCAGTTCGGCCGACCAGCTTTTTGGCATGATAAAATTATTGATCGTATTGATGTCGTATGTAAAGCTGCCATTGTTAAGATATGTGCCTGCTATGTCGCCTATGTAATTAGCATAGTAGGCGTTTATGTTCGTAGTGTTATTCCACCACTTGCTTATTTTGAACTGGTAAGAACCGCTTGCACCGTAGTAAGACATACTGGTGAGGTTCTTGTTAGTCTGTACCGTCACCTTGCTTTCCACGTCACTCGGCTGTATCACCTCTACAAGCGGAGCACTGGTAAAAATATAGCTAAGCGTAGTAATGAATTTTTGTTTAAAACTGTGCATGAGCTCAGCAGAATACGACAAAGCAGGCTGCAGATACGGAAAGCCCTCCGTGTAGGTAGTTGGATCAAGGTAGTATTTGAACGGGTTCAGCTGCTGATAGCTGGGGCGGGCAATGCGCCTGCTGAGGGTTACACCAAGGTCGTTGTCTGCATTCAGATGGCGCTGCACTGCAAAGCTTGGAAAAAGATTGGTGTAATTCCTTGTGAAAGAAGTATCTGCGGTTTCGTTATTACCATTGGCAATAGTTTGCTCGGCACGAAGGCCAAGCTGGGTGCTCCATTTTGTCCATTCTTTGCTAAAAGTAAAATAGCCTGCGTTGATATTCTCGTTATAAATGAAGTGGTTTGTTTTTGTAACGTCCAGGATATTGACACCACCTATAACATTGAAAAAACGGGGATTGTTATTGGCTATCACATAACTCGATTTTGCACCGGCTTCCAGTTTTACATTTCCTTTCAACGATTGCGTATAATCCCCTTTTACAGAAGCTATCTGCGTAAGGCCCCAGCGTTCGCCATGCAATATCGCAGGTGTTCCTATAGACGCCCCGTCGTGGTCTGTATATGTAGTGTGGTAGTCCTGCTGGCCGCCATTGGTGTAGCCTGCATAGTCTACGTCCAGCGACAAGGTCTTACCCGTACTGTCAAAGTTGTGGCGAAGGTTGAGATTGGCAGTATAGTTGCCATAGTAGTTGTTGGCCTCGCTTGAAGTGCCAAAATGCGTGGATGTGGCATTGGTAACGGAATCGATAACATCTGAATGATTAAGGCCTGTGCTCCTGATAGGAAGGTAATCACCGCTCAATACAAAGCCAATAACTGTCTTTGAAGAAACATTGTAGTCCATACCCACATTGCCTACATTGGTGTGGAAGTAGTTGATAAAATGATTGTCTTGTACATAACCACCGGAAGGTATCGTACCGGTATAGAAACGTCTGTCCAGCATAAGATGATTGAACCCCACCCGGTCTGAATGATTGAAGCTGGTGAAGAAGTTGTACTTTTTGTTACGGTAGTTCATGTTAAAGCCGAATGAGCCTTTAGGGTAAATACCCTGTGCATAATTTGCGTTCACCGTACCATTAAGTCCGGTCTTATTGTCCTTCTTCATTTTAATATTGATGATACCGCCTGTGCCTGCTGCGTCATACTTAGCTGAGGGATTAGCTATCAGCTCTATTGTTTCCACAGAGTTGGATGGCATGCTCTTGAGCATATTAGCAAGCTCTGCACCACTTACAGGCTGTATCTTGCCATTGATCATGATATTCACGCCCGGCTTGCCTTTCAGGCTTATGTTGTCATTCTGGTCTACGTTCACTCCTGGAGAGTGCGACAGCACATCGAGCACAGAACCACCGGCACTTACGATACTGTTTTCCACGTTTACCACCAGCTTATCGGCATGTACTTCTACAAATTGTTTCTGCGCCCTGACAGCAACTTCTTTCAGTTCTTTGGTAGTGCTTTTTAATATTATTTCCGGTTGTGCAACAGCATTTCCGGCCATTGCGATTCTGTCTGTTGTATAGCTGGCGTAACCAGAGAATGATACTTTAAGCAGGTATGCTCCGTCAGCTAGAGAAGTTAATTCATATTCGCCATTCTCGTTCGTAAGCTCGGTCTTTACCAGCGATGAGTCTGCTGCGTGGAGCAATATAACACTGGCGAATGTGAGCGGCTTGCCTGCATCATCTGCTACCCTGCCTCTTATACTGCCTGACGCAAAGGCATCCAGGGAAAATGCAAACAGAAATGCAACACAAAAAGCCAGTTTCGTCATAGCCACAGATTGATACGTCAAAAGTATCTGTGAAAAACAAGGTTCTTTTACCCCGCAATGGGTGATTTACAAAATCCCCTCATAAAATCACCCTTTTGAGTAGGGTATAATATTTATATGGATTAATTTCACACAACTATTATGAAGAGCAAGGAGCACAGACGGGTAAAACACTATAATGTACGATGCATAGTAACAGTAATGCTGTCTGTGTTGTTTACTACCGCTTATGCCCAGCGCTATCCTTTTCATAACCTGAGCGTGGATGACGGCCTGATACAATCGCAGGCTACCTGCATTGCTCAGGACAACAGTGGCAACTTATGGATAGGAACCCTTGGCGGGCTAAGCCGCTATGACGGCAGGAACATTACCAACTTCACCGTAAGGAACGGCCTGCTGAATAACCAGGTAAGGGCCGTAGCAACAGATGCCGAAGGCAACATATGGATAGGCGGCCCAACCGGGATATCCAGGTTCAATGGTAAGTCTTTTGCTCACTTCACACTACAGCAGCAAAGCCTGCGTGGTGTATTCAACACACAGCAAATTGCCGTTGTGAATGATACCGTCTGGTGGCGGGCACAGGGCGATGTGTACTATATAACAAAAGGGAAGATCCAATACTTTGTAACACCCGGCCGCGCAGGATTAATATCTTCCATAATGGTGGAAAATAAAGGGTTGTGGGTAGCAAAAGAGGGGGTGCTCTATCATTACATACATAATAAATGGGACACCCTGAGATTCACGCTTCCCCTAGAACAAAGAAGCCCGAATATATCTCAGGTATTCAGGGACAAGGATAGCCTGTTATGGGTATGCACCAGCCAGGGACTATACAAAATTGATAGCAACAGGTTGTTACCACACTATATCAACGTACAGGAGATGGCGCTTGCTCCTATCGTATCTACAATAGCACAAGACAGGGCAGGTGCGTTATGGCTGGGCACAAACAGCGGTGTAATAAAAATGACTGGCCATAATGGCCAGTATTATAATAAGCATAATGGCCTTAGCGACAACTACATTTTCGGAATGCTCACCGATGCAGAGGGCAACGTATGGATGGCCTCAGACGGGCAGGGGGTATTCAGGTATTCAGGCACACAGTTTACCGGGCTCGACGAAACAATGGGACTGCCTAGTGCGCAGGTTATGGCCATTGCGTCTAACAAAAGAGATTCTCTTTTCCTGGGCACATATGACGCGGGACTTTACATATTCAAAGACGGCAAGGTCAGCCCCCTGTCCTTTCCTTCTAACCCGGTTCCTGCTATCACATCAATGTGTTATACCCATAACTCCAAACTATGGATAGGCACTCGCGGCAGAGGGTTATGGACCTACCAAAAACAAACATTCAAACAGTACGAAGCGCCGGATAGGGGCTTCCCGTCAAATTTTATTACCAGCCTGTACCAGGATCCCGAAAACCGGTTGTGGATAGGATTTGCCAGCGGAGCCATGATACTGGACAATGATACTTTTAAAACCATAGCAAAAGATATTGCTGTAGTATCTTTTCTTTCCATAGGAAGGGATAGTATACTGATAGCATCTGATAAATCACTGAGGACTGATAACAACCTGCAGCTATACACCGCAGGCACCATTATACCTTACAAGACCAACTCGACCATTGATAGTTTCTCGGTGCAGTGTTTTGCATTGCAGGGCAGGAACATATGGATGGGCACAAGCGACAATGGTGTTATCCGTTATAATATGGACACGCGAAAATCGCTTGTCATCAATAAAAGCAACGGGCTGCGCTCAGACTTTATCTACAATATAGTTGCTGACAATGAGGGTAATATATGGACAGGCACCGGTTTTGGCATCCATAGAATAAGGATGAATGATAAAGATGAGCCGCAGGTATCTTTCTTTGGCAAAACACAAGGCGTATCGGGTATGGAGAGCAATATGAACTCTGTACTAAAACTACCTGATGGAGGCATCTGGTTTGGCACAACCAATGGTGCGCTGCATTACCAGCCGCATACAGCAGTAGTATCTTCTGCACCAAGGAGCATTGTAATGCAATCTGTGAAGCTGACAGGGGAAAGCACTATAGAACGCAGCTGGTATGACAGTACAGACAACTGGTATGGAATACCCTACCACCTGCACCTCCCCTACCAGAAAAATAATATCTCCTTTACCTTCCAGGCAATAACCCTTAGTGGTGCGCAACAGGTGCTGTATCGCTATCATATGGACGGGCTGGAAACACCATGGTCCGACTGGTCAGCAACAAATACCGTTAGCTACTCTGCATTACCTCCGGGCAATTATGTTTTCCATGTACAATGCAAAGGCGCTGATGGACAGGCTGACCCCGAGCTTACTTATGCATTTGAGATCATTACCCCTTTCCATAAGACCATATGGTTCAAGTATGCTATACTGGCTGCCTGCATACTGCTGGGCATACTGGTGCAGTACCTGTACAATAACCGGAAACAAAGGAGAGCAAAACTATTATCGAAGCTTCGTTCAGAAGAGCAGGGCAAGATAAGAATGCGCACCGCGGAAGACTTTCATGATGAGATAGGCAATAAGCTGACCCGCATCAATGTGCTGACCAGCGTGCTGAAAAAGAAACTACCTGTTACACCGGACTCTGTAAGAATATTGGGGCAGATAGAAGATAATACTGCCCAGCTATACAGCGGCACAAGGGATATACTGTGGTCTTTGAAGCCGTCTAATGACAACCTGTACGAGATCCTGCACCGCATCAGGGACTTCGGCAATGAATTGTTCCAGGATACTGAAGTTAATTTTGCGTTCAAAGGAACAGATGAGAAATGGCGTAATTACCGCCTGCCTATGGATACCAGCCGCAACCTCATCATGATATTCAAAGAAGCGCTGAACAATACTCTTAAATACTCCAAGGCTACCAATGTATCGCTAGAAGTAAGCCTGCGGAACAGGAACGTATTGCAACTGGTGTTGAAAGATAATGGCGAAGGGTTTGACCAGCAGACCGTAAAACGCGGTAATGGCCTGAATAATATGGACATACGGGCAGAACGCCTTCATGGCAAGCTGTATATAGATTCGAGAAAAAATAAGGGTACGATCATCAATCTCACCTTTAAAATACCGCTAAACAGGTGATGTTCCGTTAAGAAATATTCAGGAACTTTACGTAAACATCAAGAGCATGAAACGTGACCTGGATATACGTGTAGCAATAATAGAAGACGACGAGACCATACGGGAGGGCTATGCTTTCCTGATCGGCAATACTCCGGGGTATAAGATAGCAGGCACCTACCCATCCTGCGAAGAAGCGCTGAAAAAGATAGCACACGATGATCCGGATGTTCTGCTGCTGGACGTAGAGCTCCCGGGCATATCCGGTATAGAGGCATTGCCAAAACTAAAAAAGCTACTGCCTGAAACGCATATACTGATACTGACTGTTTACGAACAGGAGATGCTCATATTCAGAGCGCTGGGTAATGGCGCCGCGGGCTACCTGACCAAGAATACTCCACCCGAAAAAATAGTTGCTGCTATACACGAAGTAATGGATGGTGGCGGCCCTATGAGCGCTCACATAGCCCGTATGGTCATTTCATCTTTCAAAAGGAATGAATCTACCCCACTTACCCGCAGGGAAACAGAAATACTGGAACAGATAGCGACCGGCAAAAGCCGCAAGCGCATAGCGGAAGAGCTATACATAGACCTCGAGACTGTAAAATCGCACATCAAGAACATTTACCACAAACTGAATGTACACTCTAAAGCTGACGCAATAAAAGCAGCGAAGGACAATAAATTTATATAACACATAGATTTGACAACTTTTGAAAAGTTGTCAAATCTGAACGCGATATTTTAAAAGGAGAAGCCGGAATTATTCCGGCTTCTCCTTTTTCTTATCGGCTGCTTTTGTGCGGCCAGCCTTTTTCATAGAGGTATCAATGATCCATTCTATCTGGCCATTCACGCTACGAAACTCGTCCGCAGCCCATTTCTCAAGGGCTTTATACACGTCCTCGTCCAGCCTTAATACAAATGTTTTTTTTCCTGCCACCTGCTATTGCTTATTGATATAACGATCCTGTGTTCAATACCGGCTGCGCGCCTTTTTCTCCGCATAGCACCACCATCAGGTTGCTGACCATGGCAGCCTTCTTTTCTTCATCCAGCTGCACTATGTCTTTTTTGCTCAGCATTTCCAATGCCAGCTCCACCATGCCTACTGCACCTTCTACTATCTTGTAACGAGCCGCAACAATAGCCGAGGCCTGCTGGCGCTGCAGCATAGCGCCTGCTATTTCCTGTGCATATGCCAGGTGGCTTATGCGGGCTTCCTGTATAATAATACCCGCAGTTGACAGGCGCTCATTCAGTTCCTGTTGCAGCAATTCATTTATTTTGGTACCACCCTCACGCAGCGTAACGGCGGCATGTTCATCTTCAATATTATCATACGCAAAGCCCATCGTGAGCGTACGTAGTGCTGCCTCGCTCTGCATCTTTACAAATGCATAATAGTCTGCTACTTCATATAGTGCCTTGTAGGTATCCTTTACCTGCCATACTATTACAGCAGCTATCTCTACAGGGTTACCCATCTTGTCATTCACTTTAAGCGTAGGTATCGCCAGGTTCTGGACACGCATCGTCAGCTTGGCTGTTGTATAGAAAGGATTAATAAAGAATAATCCATTGTCCTTTACAGACCCTACATACTTACCAAAGAGATTGAGAATACCAGCATTGTTAGGCTGTATGATCATCAGGCCCTTCCAGATGAAGAAACAGATAAGCATACCAATAAATCCGGGGATCAGATATTTCGGCTCCTGATTATTGCCCATGAACACAAAACTGCAAATGCCGATAACGAAAAATATCAGTGATAAAAATAAGGCTGTGTAGCCGTTCGTTGGTTTTACTATCTTTTCCATAAGGTGTGTTATTTGATATCAATTTGATATCAAAATTATATTAGTTTCGGAACATGGCAAAATATATTTAATGCACTAACCCCAAGTGGCATTAAATTGAGAAAGCGTTAAGGATAGCTGATTATTAGCTTGTCTGGTGGCGGTATTGCTTGGCATACCTGCCATTGAGCGCCATCAGCTGCTCATGGGTACCATGCTCAGCCACAGTACCGTTGTCGAGAATGACTATCTGATCGAATGTCCAGCTGGTGAAAATACGATGGGTGATAACGAATGTGGTTTTGTCTTCAAGGAAGCCTTGCAGGTTAGCTAATATTACCTTTTCTGTCTGTGTATCTACTGCAGACAGGCAATCATCCAATATCAGCACCTTACTATTTTTCAGTATAGCCCTTGACAGTACCATACGTTGCTTTTGTCCGCCGGAAAGCATTACACCTCGCTCTCCTATCATGGTGTCATAGCCTTTTGCAAACGAAACAATATCCTTGTCCAGGTCGGCCATACGGGCAGCCTCTCTTACCTCCGCTGCCGTGGCATCGTCCTTACCAAATTTAATGTTGTTGAAAATGGTATCTGAGAACAGGTACGCCTCCTGTGGCGCATAAGCTATCTGTTTCCGCAGATGTTCCAGGTGATACCCTTTAATGTCTTTACCATCAAGCAACATACGCCCGGCTGTAGTATCATACATTCTGAGCATCAACTGCACAAGTGTAGATTTACCGGAACCTGTTTTACCTATGATAGCTACCTTCTGCCCTGCTTTTACATCGAGCGAAAAATGCTGCAATGCGGTGATACCTGTGTGTGGGTAAGTGAATGTAATATCATCAAACGACACGGCACCATGCAATGGCTGTTCACTCGCATTTGGCGGGGTTACAATATCCGGTGTTGTATGCAGGAACTCGTCTATTCTCTTTTGCGACGCACCCGCACGTTGTGTCATGCTGGCTACCATACCTATGCTTGATATAGGGAACATGAGGATATTGATATAAATAACGAACTGGGCAATGTTGCCCGTGGTGATCTGCCCGCTGATAGCAAAATGCCCGCCTATCAGTATGGTAGACAGCATACTCAGTCCTATGAATAAGTTCATGGCCGGGAAGTATACAGCCTCCGTCAGGGACAGGTTGATAGTGCTTTTGCGATACTCCTCCGAGTTGGTCTCAAAAAAACGGAGCATGTTCTTTTCCTGCACAAATGATTTGATGACCCGCACACCGGAATATGATTCCTGGGCTGTAGTGGTCAATGCAGACAACTGCGCCTGTATCCTGCCGCTCTTTTTAAAGATGACCCTGTTCACCATATAAATAGCAAATGCAAGCAATGGCAACGGCGCCACAACGCACAGCGTAAGCATCAGGTTTACTCTCAACATATCCCAGATACAAAAGATGGCCAGGAACACAACTGAAGTAAAGTACATGATAGATGGCCCTGTGTACATACGCACACGGGATACGTCTTCAGATATACGGTTCATGAGGTCGCCGGTAAAATTGGCCTTATAAAATTGGGTATTCAGCTGCTGGTAGTGGTTGTATATCTCGTTCTTCTGGTCATACTCTATGTGCCGCGACATAACAATGATAGTCTGCCGCATCATGAACATGAACAAGCCCCTCAGCAACGCCAACCCCAGCAATGCCAAACCACCCTTAAATACTACAGCAATGATCTCAGATCGTTTTGCTTCGGTGGATGCGAGTTGCTGTACCTGGTCGAGGATGGTTTTGATGACATTTCCCGGCATTACCGCAAATTTGCTGGACACAGCAACAAACAGCAAGCCCAAAAACAAACGCCACTTATACTTAACAAAATATTTATTCAGCGACCCCAGGTTCTTCATCGCTGCAAATGTCGGAGATTTATTGATACTCAAATAATACAATTACTGATAATGATGTAGTATTGCAAGAAATTTGATGCCCTCCCAAGGCATACAAGTCTAAATAGCATATGAAATACATCTTTTTTTTATCATTTCTCGCATCAGCTTTTAATTCGTTGGCCCAGGCTCCGGGCATTAGTTGGAAGAAAACCTATGGTGGAACAGATTTCGAAACCGGGGCGTCTATTCAAAATACAAGCGACGGTGGTTACGTATTTGTCGGCCAGTCATATTCTTTTAATGGCGACCTCACAAGCAATCATGGTAAGGGAGATCTTTGGGTATGCAAAATTAACTCAACAGGAGTTATTACCTGGCAGAAAACATATGGAGGCACTGCTTTAGAATCAGGCAGCTCTATTAAGCAAACATCCGATGGTGGTTATATCATTTCAGGAGGATCATGGTCATCCAACGGAGATGTCAATAAAAATCAGGGGGTTGGAGATTACTGGGTTCTAAAACTGGATAAAGCGGGGGCAATTGTATGGCAAAAAACCTATGGTGGTTCTGGCAATGAGTACGCAATGTCTATTGATACAACGTTAGATGGCGGCTATATTGTAGCAGGGTGGACCACCTCGAATGACGGAGATGTAATAGGCTCACACGGAAATGATGATTACTGGATATTAAAACTAAACGACACAGGAAAAATCCTCTGGTCAAAAACTTATGGCGGCACAAATAGCGACAACGCATCTGCCATTCAGCATACCTATGATGGAGGATTTGTCGTAGCAGGGACTACACTGTCCGATAATGGAGATGTTTCCTTTAACCATCAGCCGGGCACTTATGATATGTGGATATTGAAACTTACTGCAACAGGAACTATAAGTTGGCAGAAATCTCTTGGTGGCACGAACAATGATGGTGCTTTTTCCGTTCGGCAAACTACTGATAGCGGGTACATAATTGCTGGAGAAACAAGTTCCATAGATGGCGATGTTACTATTAATCATGGAGGATATGACTCATGGGTTATAAAACTTGACAGATCTGGCAAACTTACCTGGCAAAAATCTTTCGGAGGCACGAACAGTGAAACCACAAAAGATATAATACAAACAAATGATGGGGGATACGCCCTGCTAAGTGCGGCAGAATCAAGTGATGGCGATGTTTCTTTTAATAATGGCAGTGTTGATTATTGGATCGTTAAGTTGAATAGTGCTGGAACTTTGATATGGCAAAAACCCTTTGGGGGCAGCGGTGATGACATTCCTTATTCAATTATTCAATCCTCAGATAATGGGTATGTTTTGTTTGGTGAAACTACTTCTACAAATGGTGATGTAACCGGTAATCACGGATCTAATGATTGCTGGGCGATTAAATTAAATGGCATACCAAGTGAAATAAAGACTACAGAATATAACAATAAAACCAGTAGTGTATATCCGACAATAACCTCGGGCTATATATATATCAAAATGAACGGAAATCATGAAAATTCCGAATTTCGGGTTTTAAATGCGTTCGGACAAACAACAAAATTCAATATTGACGATAGTAAAGAAAAGACAGTTTTAGATATATCCGGAAACGCACGCGGCACGTATATCCTGCAGGTTATTAATAACGGAACTGTTGAAAGTTATAAAATAATATTGCAGTAATAGTTTTTCTCTACTCCTAAAATACACAGTATTTTTGCAATTCAATTTTTTGATCAGATATGAAAGTAGCTTTAGTAGGCGCCACAGGTCTTGTGGGCAGCACCATGTTGAAAATAATGGAAGAGCGCGGCCTTCCTGTTACGGAACTGATACCTGTAGCGTCTGAGCGCTCTGTAGGCACCAAAGTATCGTTTAAGGGTAAGGAATACAGCGTAGTGTCTGCAGATACCGCCATAAGCATGAAGCCTGACCTGGCATTGTTCTCTGCCGGTGGTACTATATCTCTGGAACTGGCCCCTAAGTTTGCAGCTGTGGGCTGCCGTGTGGTAGATAACTCATCAGCATGGCGCATGAAGGAAAACATAAAGCTGGTAGTACCCGAGGTGAACGGACATGTACTTACAAAGGATGATTATATAATAGCCAACCCAAACTGCTCTACCATACAGATGGTAATGGTGCTGCAGCCTATACATAAGAAATACGGCATCAAACGCGTGGTAGTAAGCACTTACCAATCAGTATCAGGCACTGGCCAAAAAGCCGTTGCGGAAATGATGGATGAGCGTGCAGGGGGAAATGGGCATGGCGTATACCCATACCGTATAGACATGAACGTGATACCGCACATTGATGTGTTCCAGGACAATGGTTATACAAAAGAGGAAATGAAAATGTCGCTGGAGACCTGCAAGATAATGGGAGACGACAATATACGTGTAACAGCAACGACAGTACGCGTACCGGTAACTGGCGGGCATAGCGAAAGCGTGAACATAGAGTTGAAGCATGATTTTCATGAGTCAGACATTAAGGAAATGCTGTCTAACCAATCAGGTGTGGTCGTAATAGACAACCCTGCTATGAACGGATACCCAATGCCGATAGATGCAGAAGGTAAGGACGAAGTATTTGTAGGCAGGATAAGAAGAGACTACTCACAACCTAACACACTTAACTGCTGGATAGTAGCTGACAACCTGCGTAAAGGCGCAGCTACCAATGCGGTGCAGATAGCCAAGCTGCTGCATCACAACGGGTGGATATAATTATTAATGCGGGAATGTGATTAATGCGACAATTGCACATTCTACTGAAATAAAAAATACAAAGGACAATCTGGTTCCGTTTAGGATCTTGCTTTGTCCTTTTTCATTTTTTGCGCAACTGCATCAAGTGTTCCGTAAAATTCTTCACCATACTTTCTGATCAATGAATCTTTCAGGAATACATATACCGGCACTTTCAGGGCCTTGCCTTGTTTACATGCTGCTTTGCACAGGTCTTCACGCGGCTCATAATTCACAGCCTCGTAACCATCAAACTTTGTAATGCGGATAGGAAATAAATGGCAGCTTATTGGTTTGCGGAAATCTACTTTGCCTTCCCGCCATGCTTTTTCTATACCACACTTTACTATTCCCAGTTCATCGGTAATACCATATACGCATATACCACCATTCACCGTAGGTGTTACATAGCCATATTCAGGATCGGTAGTGTGAGTGCCCTGTTTTTCTATTTCAGCAATATATTCGGGAGTCAGGTAAGATTTGATAGTAGGGTATATCTTTTTAATGATCTTTGTTTCGTCCTTGGTAAGCGGCGCGCCACAGTCACCATCTACACAGCAGCCACCTTTACACTTGTTCAGGTCACAAACAAATTGTTCGTCTACAACTTCATCACTCAGCAGCACATTATCTATTGCGATCATCAGGTCTTTTTTAGATTATTGGCTGCAAAGTTAAGCAATTGCGGACATTACATATTTATGTAGTTCATCAGCAGGTTATACTTGCCTTCTATATCTGCAGCATTCGCCTCTTCACCAAATACTTCCTTCACATGATAATCATGTCTTTCAAACGATGATACCACCGCTTCCAGCGAAGTCCGGTTAAGCTTCATGGTCACTTCCAGCTTACCTACTTCATTGGTATGCACCTGCAGGTTGATGATCATTACATCTTCATTTTCGCAGATGCGCGCTATTTCGTAAAGCGAGTAATTTCTTGGCGCTATTTCCAGCACTATGATACCGCCGGGATTATCTATACCACTTGTTTCAGCAACGAATTTCAACAGCGTATCTTTTGTCACTGTGCCTACATACCTGCGCTCATTATCTATTACCGGCAGTATGGACAGGTTCATCTGGTTCATAATGCGGATAGCTTCGAACGGGTGTGCCGATGCTACGATAGCAGGTTTGTTCAAATGATTTTCAGCGGTACTTAAGAGCGACTGCGTGTCTTGCCATTCCAGCAATTCATTTTCCTGTACCAGGCCTATATATTGGTCTTCCGCTACAAGCGGCAACTGTGTCAGGTTATTTTCTTCCATCACTGCCAGCGCACGATCGCCGGTATCTTCGGTTGATAAGACAGGTACTGACGGGGCTATCAATTGGTCTACATTCATCTTAGTATGATATATACAGTATACACTGCAAAACGCATACCAAATTTGCTTAGTATGCGCTGTAACAGAAAAATGGCAATTGGATTACAATAAGTTATGCCTTGTGTTTTGCAAGAAAAGTGGAGAGTATCATATTGAACTCATCAGGCACCTCCATCATTGGCGCATGGCCGCACTTGTCTATCCAGTGCAGTTCAGAACCAGGTAAAAGCTTCTGAAACTCATGGGCCACCATAGGAGGCGTAATGGTATCATTATTACCCCAGATAAGGCAAACAGGCACTTTGATCTCCTGCAGCTCAGCGCCCAGGTTATGACGTATAGCCGACCTCGCAAGCGCAATGATCTTCAGCGCCTTCATCCTGTTGTTGATAATGCTGAACACCTCGTCCACCAGCTCTTTGGTAGCTACCTTAGGATCGTAGAACGTAAGCGCTGTCTTCTTCTCCACGTATTCGTAATCACCTCGTTTGGGATACGTCTCGCCCATACCGTTCTCAAATAACCCGGAACTGCCGGTAAGCGTGATGGTTTTTATTAACTCCTGGTGCTTAAGCGCATATACCAGTCCTATATGGCCACCTAAAGAGTTACCTAAAAGATGAAAATTTTTCAGCTTCTGGTGCTCTATAAATTTGGTAAAATACTTGGCAAGACCGGAAACACTTGTATCAATTAAGATAAGATCGTACAATGGCAACAGGGGTATAATGACCCTGTGTGTCTTTTTGAAGTAATCAACAAGATCCTTGAAATTACTCAACGCCCCGAAAAGACCATGTAGTAATACTAATGGTTCTCCCTGTCCTTCTTCTACGTATTTAAATTTTCCTGCTTGTTTTATTTCGTATTCCATCTACTGTATTGTACTAATTCTGCTAAAATACTATTGTTTGGCTTAAAAAAGCAAACTTATCAACTATTGCTTTATTGAAATTATTATTTTACTAATAACTACCCGCATTTGGTACATCATATACATTTTATGCAAAATGCCACCCTGTTTTACATAGGATCCACATCAAATATGATCTGAACGTTCGTATTGCCCTTGTTCGCAAGTATGTTTTGTTTTTGCGTCTTCAGGAAGTGTTTTACATCGCTGAGTATCTTGTTATCCCTGGGGCACTTTATCCATATCTCATGTATAAACTGGTTGCGTACACGGGGCACAGTGGCCGGGGCAGGCCCTTGCACGGCAATAGCAGGAAAAGTAAGCAACGCCTCTGCCATTTTTGTGGCTACGGCCATCGTCTTGGGCTCATCCTGGTGGCGGAAAGTGATCTTCAGTAAGCGGGTAAAAGGTGGATAGGCAAAAAACTCGCGATACTTGATCTCCTGGGTATAAAATGCATGCACATCATGCGCTTTCACCCATTGCAACACGGGATGCTGGATATTATATGCCTGTATCAGTACCCTGCCCGCGCCGTCTACCCTGCCGGCCCTGCCGCTTACTTGTTCCATGAGCTGGAAGGCGCGTTCATTCACACGAAAATCAGGATAACTAAGCAGGCTGTCGGCGCTAAGTACACCCACCAGGCCAACAGATGCAAAGTCAAGACCCTTAACGACCATCTGTGTGCCTACCAGTATATCTACCTTTCGCTTCTCCAGCATGTCCAGCAGCTCCTTCATGGTTTGTTTGCCGCGCATACTATCCACGTCCATTCTTGCCACTTTAGCATCAGGGAATATCAACTGCACCTCTTCTTCTATCTTCTCCGTACCATAGCTTTTGCTCACGAGGCTATGGCTGCCGCATGACGGGCAGGTCTGTATAGGCGTGGTTTTCAGTCCGCAGTAGTGGCAGTGGAGTTTGTCTGTACTTTTATGATAGGTAAGCGATACTGCGCAGTTCTTGCATTGTGGCACATACCCACAAACAGTGCATAATTGCATAGGCGTATAGCCCCTCCTGTTCTGGAAAAGAATAACCTGCTTGCGCTGTTGAAGCGCTTCCAGCATGGCTGCCTGCAGTTCAGGAGTAATTATTTTTACACCTAGTTTCCTTATTGTTTCCAGCGACTTAGCGTTGATCACTTCTATCACCGGCATCTTCACACCCTGGTATCTTTCTTTGAGTGCTACATATGCATACTTGCCATGCTGTACATTATACAGGCTTTCTACCGATGGAGTAGCGGAACCCAGTATCACTTTTGAATCAAATAATCCTGCAAGGTAAATTGCCGCATCACGCGCATGAAAGCGCGGTGCAGGATCTTTCTGCTTGAAAGAGCTGTCGTGTTCCTCATCTGTGATAATGACGCCAATATCATTGTATGGAAGCCACAAAGCAGAGCGTGGGCCTACCACTACTTTATAAGCGCCCTTCCTTACTTTTTCCCATATCTCTACCCGCTCATTATTGCTGAAGTGAGAATGATACACACCCAGTATATCGCCAAAGTATGCATGCAGGCGGCTTACTAATTGTGTTGTAAGTCCTATCTCCGGCAGCAGCAGTATGGCTTGCTTGCCTGCAGCTATACACTCTTTTATCTTATGAATATACAGGAGGGTCTTACCACTACCGGTAACACCGTGCAGCAGCGCTACATTTTTATCCTTTAGTCCTTCGTTAAGCTGGTCATATGCCGTCTGTTGTGCGGGGGTAAATACTATTTCTTTTATATTGGTTATGGAGGCTGCCTGCAGGCGGTCTACATTTACTTCGGCTACGGTAAAGACGCCTTTATCTGCAAGTGCCTTCACCTGTGCAGCAGATGCTTTTGTACGTTCCAGCAAGTCTGCCTGGCGCACCACACCGTGCTTAATGGATAGCTCTGTATATGCCATCAGCAACTCCAGTTGCTTAGGCGCGCGGGAAAGCTGATTGAACAACTCCATCAAAGCTTTCTGGTCTTTATATACCTCTGCCAGTATCACCACTTTCTCCTTGCGGGGCTTGTAGGTCGTTTCCAGTGTTTCATTGATACGGATCACCTCTTTCTCCAGCAGCTCATTGAGCACAGCAGCAAAATAGCGCACACTCACAAGATTACGTAGCTCAGTTATGGTCACCGCTCCTTTCAGCAGCAGCACCTCCGTAGCCATAAAGGCCTCATCGCTCCATTCATACAGCACATCCTGCTCACCTATCCATTCCAGCCGGGTCTCACCCATTAGCTTCAGGTGGGCGGGCAGGGCTGCCTGCATTACTTCTCCAGGGGCAGCCATATAGTATTGCTGTATCCACCGCCAGAACTGCAGCTGTCGTTCACTTACCACTGGCTCCTCATCTATTATACCTCTTACAGGCTTCACCTGGTATGCTTCCGGCCGTTCATTATGCAATCGCTCTACAATGCCCGCATATTGTTTGTTCTTCCCAAGGGTTACCTCCACACGCATTCCCGGCCTCAGGAGGTCCTGCATTTCGTGCGGGACCCCATACGTCAGTATCTGCGGCAGATTTAAGGGAAGGATAATGTCAGCGAACATAAGCGGTGCAAGTTACTTAAAAGCGCTAAGCCATTACAATATGGCACTCAAAACAAAAGCATGAAATTTATATGTATAACTATCGAAGGAATATGCAATAGATTACGTCCAAAATATACACAACCAAATTCCGTCAAATGATGTTTTCCCGCAGATTATCTCTTTTCAATGCGCTTCTTGTTGTCTTGCTACCGATGACATTTACTGCCCATGCACAATACAATGCGCTGCATATACCAGACACTATTTCCGGAACTACATTTAATCTTAACCTCAAAGACACTTTTGTCCAATACAAAACAGGAAATCAAACTATCACTGCAGGTATCAATGGGGATTTCTGGGGGCCAACACTGATCTTTCAGAAAGGCGACACCGTGCACATGAATGTGCATAATTTCCTGAATGATTCTACCACCCTTCACTGGCATGGCATGCACCTCCCCGCAGTAATGGATGGTGGCCCGCACCAGGTGATACCACCCGGCACCATATGGCAGCCTTACTGGCAGGTAAAGAATAACGCAGCTACCTACTGGTATCATCCGCACCTGCATACAATGACCGAAGAACAAATGACCAAAGGGCTCGGCGGATTCATAATAGTAAGAGATGCTGCAGAGGCCTCCCTGGCGCTGCCGCGCACCTATGGCGTAGACGATATACCACTGGCACTCACCAGCAGGACCTTTGATGCAAGCAACGCTTTTAAATATCTTCCCGGCCCATACGGCGATGAGATGGTGGTCAATGGGACATTGAAGCCAGAAGTAAATTTCGGAAAACAATTTGTAAGGCTGAGAGTACTGAACGCCGAAATGGAAAGAGGTTACAATATCGGGTTCAGTGACAACAGGACATTTTACATCATTGGCAATGATGGTGGTTTGTTAGATGCACCTGTATCAGTTACAAGGGCGAAATTACTGGTAGGAGAGCGCCTTGAAATATTGGTCGACATGACCGGTGATGCCACCGGAAACAGCATAGACCTGAAAGCATACAATGCGGGCCAGCCATTCGGGTTTCCCGGAAGCGAGCCCGGCACAACAGGCGCCTTTGGTAGCCTCTTAAACAATACTGACTTTAATATCCTGCACATTAATGTAGTTGCAGCCACAACCGGAGCTATAACCTCATTGCCGGCCAGTCTTGTAGCTAACACTTATCTTACTGCTGCAGACGCTACTATCAGCAGAACAGTAAATGTAACTGATGGTACTCCGGGTGGACCCGGCGGCCCTGGCACCCCGTTCTCCCTCGACCATACTCCTTTTGCGCTTACCACTATCAACAAAACAGTCTCGCTTAATGCTATTGAAAAATGGACCGTGACCAATAACAATGTGTTCGGCCATTCGTTCCATATTCATGATGTGGAGTTCAAAATAATTTCCCGCAGTTCAGGACCTGTAGGTTCGCATGAATCCGGCTGGAAGGATACTTATTATCTACCGGTAAATGAGTCTGTGACCTTTGTTGCTAAGTTTGACGATTATGCCGATGCACTGCACCCATTCATGTACCATTGTCACTTTGCCCCACATGAAGATGGTGGTATGATGGGGCAATTTGTAGTAACCGATCCTGCTGGCATAGCACAAACAGAACAGCGCGGCGCAGACTATACTATATATCCTAACCCTGTGAATGGCAAGCTCTATATTGCTTTCAATGACCCTGCGATGAAAGCATACTATATTACCATTACCGATGTAGTAGGCAGAACAGTATACATGCTACCACGCCCGCAACTAACAGATGGCATAGATATGAGCCGCTTCAAAGCAGGCATATACTTTCTGCAGCTGACAGATGAGCAGACCAAGACAACAACAACAAAGAAATTTGCAAAAGAATGAGCAGCAGGATAAACAGCACTTACTTGTCTGCAATAGCGTGCACGGTCGCAATATTGCTCAGTTCATTTAGCTATGCTGCTGATAAAACTATCAGTGACTTCAGCCTGAAGAATATAGACGGCAAATCTGTAGCGCTAAAAGATTACCCATCAGCAAAGGGTTTCATCATAGTCTTTACCTGCAATCATTGCCCGTTTGCAAAACTATACCCACCGCGGCTGAATGAATTGAATAAAAAATACAAGGCATTAGGCGTTCCGCTTATTGCCATAAGTTCTACGGATACAATAGTATTTGAAGAAGATACATACCTTAAAATGGTAGCAAAAGCAAAGCAGGAGAAATTCAATTTCCCCTATTTGTTCGATGGAGCGCAACAGGTAGCAAAAAACTTCGCCACTCAGAAAACCCCTCACGCATTTGTGGTATGGAAAGAGCATGGACAGTACATAATAAAGTACAGCGGCGCTATTGATGACAATGGGGCGCAGCCAAAACAGGTAAAACATTCGTACATAGCCGAGGCTGTAGATGCCTTGTTAAATGGCAAAGAAGTAGCTGTAAAAGAAACCAGATCTATAGGCTGCCAGGTACACTTCAGGCAGTAATTCTGCGCAGGCATCCATTATTTTTTCTTCCGCACCAAAGATTAGGCGCCATTTCTACGTCTATATATCCGTAGGTCGGTTGTGAGTACAACTATCCTATACCTGCATGTGTCAGACATGGTCAGGGAGACAATCATTTTATATAGCTAAAAGAAACACACCATGAACAGAAATGTACTTATGTGCATTACTGCGGGCATCGCTTTGCTCGCATCGGCCCCAACAATTGTTAAGGGACAAAATATTTCTACCATTGCAGGATCAGGCATAGGAGACAATGGCGCTGCAGCTACCTGCGAGCTTATGCGCCCTACAGATGCAACAGTAGATGCGGCCGGGAATATTTATATCATCGAGAACTCCGGCGGAAGAATACGAAAGATAGACGGCGCAGGCATTGCAACCACAATAGCAGGCAACAGCCGTCAGGATTTTAGCGGCGATGGCGGCCCCGCTACCGCGGCAGCTTTCTCTTTTGCAAAGTCAATAGCAATGGACAGGCATGGCAATATTTATATTGCTGATCAGCGCAATGACAGGATCAGGATGATCAATACAAGCGGCATCATTAATACAATAGCCGGTGGTACGACGGGATATTCCGGCGATGGTGGACCGGCAACAGATGCAGAGCTGTTTTTCCCCAATAGCGTCATAGTAGACAGTATGGATAATGTATACATATCTGATATGGGCAATAGTGTGATCCGTATGATATCGCCGTCTGGTACTATTTCTACTATTGCAGGTACAGGCAGCTCCGGCTACAATGGAGATGGCATAGCAGCCACTGCTGCAGACCTGTCCTACCCAACAGATATAGCTGTTGACAAAGCCGGCAACCTGTATATAGCAGACGAATACAACTCCCGCATTCGCATGGTAAGCAGCACTACCGGCATCATTACCACCGTTGCAGGTACAGGCACCCCGGGTTTTTCCGGCGATAGCGGTCCGGCAACTGCGGCAGACATTAGTTTTCCTGCCTCAATAGCTATTGATACTGCGGGCAATATCATTTTCACAGACGAGTTTAACGCCCGTATCAGGAGCGTAGCAACATCCGGCATTATTACCACCATCGCTGGTAACGGAACGTCCGGATATAGCGGTGATGGCGGAAGTGCCCTGGCGGCAAACCTCGGTCGTATACCGGGCATAGCTACTGATATTGCAGGCAATGTATACCTGGCTGATCAATACAACAACAAACTGCGCAAGGTAAGTACAACAGGTACCATCACTGGTATTGCAGGCCGGAATGGGATATTCGGCGATGGCCCTGCCCTGCAGGCGCAAATAACAGTGCCTTACAATATAGCAACCGATGATTCCGGAAATGTATACATACCTGATACCTATAACAGCAGGATACGTAAAATAACACCATCAGGAATTGTGACAACGGTAGCAGGGTCAGGCTTTGCCAACGCGTCCGGCTATTCCGGGGACGGGGGGCCTGCAACAGATGCAACAATATGGGATCCTTACGCAGTAGCTGTTGACAAAAATGGCAACTTGTACATAGCCGACTACATGAATAGCGTGGTAAGAAAAGTAAACACTTCTGGTATCATTACCACATTTGCCGGGGGTAGTGGTTCAGGATACTCCGGCGACCATGGCCCGGCTACTGACGCGCAGCTATTTGACCCTTGCGGTATAGCTGTGGACGATGCAGGAAATGTATACATAGCCGATGAATTTAATTATGCTATCCGTAAAGTTGATACCCACGGTATTATCACTACTATAGCAGGCAAAGGCGTCTATGGCTACAGTGGTGATGGTGGCCCGGCACAAGATGCTCAATTACAGGTGAGCGATGTAGCAGTAGACAAATACGGAACTGTATACATTGCCGACGGCAATGACAATGTGATAAGAGCAGTAGATACAATGGGTATCATCAGGACAATTGCTGGCGATGGAACATTTGGTTATTCCGGAGATGGAGGCCCTGCAACCGCAGCGACATTCAGAGGACCCGGAGGTATAAAAACAGACCGCGATGGCAATATTTATATCTCTGATTGCAATAACAACAGGATTCGGATGATCAACACTTCCGGCATTATCAGCACTATAGCAGGTAATGGAGTAGCGGGCTACAGCGGCGATGGTGGCAGCGCGACCTCAGCACAGATATCCGGCCCTTCGGGAGTTGCTATAGATGGCACAGGCAATATTTACATTGCAGATGGCAACAATTTCCGCGTGAGAAAAATTACTAAAGAGCTATCGGTGCCCGGCATCGATAAACATAACCTTACCAATATAGCAGTATATCCAAATCCGGCAACAAATACCATAGTGGTAACAAATACTGAAGGCTGCACACTGACATTATATGATGCTGCAGGCCGCCAGGTCATGACAACAAATGAGCAGCACAATATGACTGTAATGGACCTGAAGAGTCTTCCGGCAGGCAGTTACCTGTTACATGCTACTAATAAGAACGGGATAACGAACACCGCTAGAGTAACAAAGCAGTAAATAATAATTAGCAGGCATTACCTAACTTCGGCATAACAAATGAGTTGTTATGCCGAAGTTGTTTACACCCCTTACTATAAGGGGCCTTACGTTGAAGAACCGCATTGTGGTATCGCCTATGTGCCAGTATTCCAGCACAGATGGCTTTGCCAATGACTGGCACCTGGTACACCTGGGCAGCAGGGCGGTAGGTGGCGCTGCATTAGTATTTACCGAGGCCACGGCCGTAAGCCCTGAAGGCAGAATATCCCCTCGCGACCTTGGCATCTGGAAGGATGAACACGTAGCCGAATTAAAAAACATCACCTCATTCATCGCAGCTCATGGCAGCATACCCGGCATACAGCTGGCACACGCTGGCCGTAAAGCCAGCACTTCAGAGCCATGGAATGGCGACACACTGATCCCATCATCCGCAGGTGGCTGGAAGACCGTAGCGCCAAGCGCTATACCATTTGACGAACATAAGGATACCCCAGTAGCCCTTGACAAAGCAGGTATAGATAAGGTAATTGCAGACTTTAAAGCGGCAACGCTAAGGGCATTGGCTGCGGGATTTAAAGTGATAGAGATACATGGCGCGCATGGCTATCTCATTAATGAATTCACATCGCCGCTCAGCAATAAGCGGACAGATGAATACGGCGGCTCGTTTGAAAACCGAGTACGTTTCCTTCTTGAGATCATAGATGCGGTGCGCAGTGTATGGCCCGCAGACCTCCCTTTGTTCCTGCGCATCTCCGCCAGCGACTGGTCTGATGAAGGATGGACAGTGGAAGATTCTGTGAGGCTGGCAGACATAGTAAAAGAAAAAGGTGTGGATGTGATGGACTGCTCATCGGGCGGTGTGGCATCCGGCATTAAGATCCCTGCAAAGCCCAACTACCAGGTACCGTTCTCAGATACTGTGCGCAAAACAGGTATCCTTACCGGCACGGTAGGCATTATTGTAGCCGCCGAACAGGCGGAAGAAATACTTAACAATGAACAAGCCGATCTCATATTTATGGCGCGGGAATTATTGCGCGATCCCTATTTCCCAATGCATGCGGCACGGGAACTAAACTATGAAGAAATGGAATGGCCCGTACAATATGAACGGGCCAAACGAAAAAAGTAAAAAATTACGGATCTTAAAACCCTAAAGCAAGGTCAGTAGAATGCTCTATGCGGGAGAGTACGCCTAATACTTTCTGTTCCCATTCTTCAGGCACTTCAGAGTAACCGGCATGGCTCATGGCTTTTATCCACGCACGGCAGTTGTCACTATCCTTCAGGCGTGAGTAAAAATGTTTGCGGGAAATAACACCACAAAAATCTATATAAGATTCGATCTCGTTGGCGTATTGTTTATAACGGCTTTTGTGGCCTTTATGGTTTACTATGTTATTCTTGCCGCACATACCAAAGTGATTGTTCAGCACTTTAGCCACCGGAGCCTTCCCACCTGAAGACTCGATAGCGGCCACCGCTAATATTACCGGGGCGGGTATGCCATAGCGCTGCGATAACACCGCCGCTATGATCCTGTGGTTGGAAATATACGTTGCATTCTGCGCGCGGGCGGAAGTCATTACCACCAGCAGGCTTAACATCAGTAAATTAATTTTAATAAAGTTTTTCATACGCTACACTGTTTTATCCGATAGGGGATTAAAAAAGTAATACGGGGCTGCAAATGTAACGCTTTTTTACATAGGTTGAGCAGAAAGGTTGTTAAAATTATCTAAAGTGACTGTATTTAAGCCTGTTTACACCTGAATTTGTATCCGTATCTTTACAAAATAATGCCCCAGGATACTCCCAAAAACCACCCGAACACCCCCAATGCGGCAGGCATATACCTGCATATTCCCTTTTGTAAGCAGGCATGTGTCTATTGCAATTTTCACTTTTCCACCTCGTTGAGGGGTAAGGACGAGGTGCTGCAGGCGATATTGAAGGAGATAGAAATGCGACGGGAATACCTGCAAGGCACTACGGTAGAAACCGTGTACCTGGGAGGTGGCACCCCGTCACTTCTCTCAGCAGATGAAATAAACCTGATTTTCGATACCATACTTAAATACCACCCCGTCGACCATATCAAAGAGTTTACCCTCGAGGCAAACCCCGATGACCTGGACAAGAATTACCTGAAGTCATTGCGTAGCACCCCCATCAATAGGTTTAGTATCGGCGTACAATCTTTCAGGGAAGAAGACCTGTTGTATATGAAACGGGCACACAATGCACAGGAAGCAGATTATGCAATAAAGACCGCCCAGGATGCCGGGTTTACCAATCTGAGCATAGACCTTATATATGGTACTCCCGGACTTACCGATGCAGCATGGAAACAAAACCTGGCAAAAGTTACAGAGCTGGGCATACCCCACTTCTCCTCTTACGCCCTTACTGTAGAAGATAAGACCGCCCTGCAGCAGGCCATACAAAAGAAAAAAGCAGTACCCGTAGACCCGGAACAGGCTGCAGGGCAATTCGAAATACTGATGGAGCAGGCTGCTGCTATGGGTTATGATCATTACGAAATATCCAATCTTGCCCGTCCCGGCCACCATGCCATACACAATACCAATTACTGGCGGGGCATGCACTACCTGGGCATAGGCCCGTCGGCTCATTCATTTGATGGTGCTACCCGCAGGTGGAATGTAGCCAACAATGCCCTGTATGCAAAGAACATATTACAGGAGCACACTGTTCCTCACGAAGAAGAAAAGCTAACGGCAATAGAGCACCTCAACGAATATATTATGACCTCCCTGCGTACCATGTGGGGTTGCGACCTGGATAAAATAGCCCGGGAATGGGATGATACATGCGCCACTATGGTAGAAAAAAGCAGTCACCTCTGCCGCGAGAAGAAATGGCTAACACAAGAAGGAAGGAAACTGGTACTGACCAATGAAGGAAAATTATTTGCAGACCGGATAGCCGCTGAAATGTTTGTATCAGCGGATTAGAAGAAAAGTATGTTCTGTTTTTACACCCTATTTATATATCTCCCTTCTATTTCCTACATGATGAATGTCTACTATTCTTATGGTATCATCAATAGCGTATAATATGCGATAGTCGCCAACACGCACTCTCCATAATTCTTCTTTATTATTAACGAGCTTCTTGCACCCTTCAGGACGAGGATTATTAGCAAGTGTATCTATTTTATTCACGATTAATGTCGCAACAGAAACGGATAATTTCTTAAGCTCTCTTTTTGCTGACGGTTTTACGACGATTTGGTACATTGATCTTCCCTTCTTGTATTAATTCTGATTTTACGCTTTCCCAGGGAACGCTTTTTTCATCCTTCCTTGCTTCTGCAATAAGAATATCCATTAGATCCTCAAGTGCATCATCATCATATTTCGCGATACCTTTCAAATCAATTTGAGCGTATCGCCTGTTATGAGTTTCATCTGTTACAAAACTAATTCCTTTCATAAAGTGTCCTTTTCACAAATTTACTTATTTATTGCATAAAAAGGCCCCTCGTACATTAGACAATGCGGAGGGGCATTTTTCAAACCACACAAAATTCTTGATTCGGCTTTATACAATTTCAGCCGGTGGCAGTTTTAATAGTTATCTATATTATTGTTTTTGCATTACCAGCGCACTTCTTGTCTGGTTAATGATTCTTTGATCAATGTACGGGCTTACTTTCGTAGCCTCCGCCATCAGCTCATTTCCCTTGGTCATATCTCCTGCACTGGCATAGATGGCTCCCGCTTCATATAACTTGTTAGCATTTTTCGTATTAGTTGCCAGCATCTTATCAGCATGTATTTTGGCATTTGTATAGTCGCCTTTCAGGTAGTATATCCATGCTACCAGCTCGTTGGCATCTATATTTTCCGGGCGCATTTCCAGGTCAGTCTGTGCATATGGCAGCGCTTTGTCCAGGTTGCCGGCATTCAGGTAGGCAGTCGCCATTTCGCGGCTTACGTTGTGCTTTACAGCCGCATCCTTAGGTTCTTCTTTCTGCCCTTCTTCCAGCAGGCCTACTACATCATTGCGTGTCTCTTTTGCTTTTGCAGCATCGCCTTTCAGTTCATACAGGTCAGCCAGCAGTGATACAAATGCTGCCTCGCTCAATACGCCTATTGCATTCTTAGTATAGGCGATCGCTGTGTCATAATTTTTCCTGGCCTTCCCTACCCTAGCCATACCTATCATGGCAAAAGGATAATTAGGACGGTACACCAACGACTCACGATACAATAGCGCTGCACTGTCTGCATTACCGTTGTTCAGGTACAGGTCTGCAAGCGTGGTCCTTGCCCATTCTGTATTTTCTGCGCCGGGCATGCCCGCGCCCACCGCCAGTTTCATCGCTTCTATAGAGCCGCTGTTCTGGCCATATATCTGCCGCAGGTAAGACGCACGTGAATAAGAGCGCAGGTCCGGGCGTATGCTCATCATCTTGTCGCAGTCGGCTACCGCTTCTTTATAGTTGCCCAGTTCTACATTCGCATCTACCAGCGCACCATATATACCGGCGTTAAAGTCATTGAGTGCCACTCCCTGTTTTGCAGTCTCTGCAGCCTCTTTGAACTGGTGCATATTCAGCAGCACTGCAGATTTAAGGCTCAGTGCCTGGAATACAAGGTCCTTATTTGCAGTTGTCTTTGTGGTCACTTTGTCCAGCATCTGCACTGCTGCATTGCTGTAGTAACCATTGTTGCCCGTCACACGGCCTTCAGATATAAACGCTGTTGCCAGCGCTATATATTGCTTCAGGTCATCCGGGTCTTTTTTCACTGCCTCCAGCGCTTTATCATATGTTTTTCTAATTGCCGCCTTTTCTTCATCCGGGCCTATCGGCTTCTTTCTTTCCAGCAGTGCCGGTACTTCTTCTTTCTTTTCACTGCATGATGGCAGGAAGAACGTGCCTGAGCACAGTAAAAGCATTAGTAAGAATTGTGTAGTGTATTTCATATGTGGTTTGTTTGATGTAATTATATACGTAGCTAACGCGCATATTGTTTTCAAAGCAGATAATTTTTTTAGTTGAAGTGCTCTATTTGATCAAAAACGGCAGCCGGGCAATAGCCCGGCTGCCGTCAATCTGTTATTACATAGACTATTAGTTAGCCTTTACCACTTTTATTGTCTGTACCTGCTGGTTATTCACACTCAGGGTAGCTATATAGTTACCTGCTGCCAGGCCATTAGTGTTCAACTGGTGTGTATATTCACCCGGCTTTTTGCTGCCTTCATTGATCACGTTCACCACTCTGCCGTTCATATCAGCGATCTGGATGGTTACATTACCCGCAAATTCCATTTTATAACGGAAATTAAGCTGGTTGCTGAATGGGTTAGGGAATGCATTCATCACAATAACCGGTGTGTTCAGCGGCAACTGGCCAATACCATTAGGAGGCGTAGTACCTGGAATAGGGCCTACATAACCTGCACCAGTGAAACCTGGCCATGGATCCTGCACATAAGGGAAACAACCCTTCAGTGTAGTATCATTTACAGTTACACCCGCATTGAAACCAAGTACATTACCCAGCATAGGTGTCACAGGGCTGCCGGTACCTGGGTAGTCATCATACCACAGGCCTATTGCCGCAAGTGCAACCCCTGATACTGCTTGCAATTCTATGGTTGTTACATCATCTTCCAGCCTGCGGCCGTTAGGGAACCCATCCATGTTAGGTATGAACTGGATAGATGTGTTTGCAAATGCAGGATCTGTAAGACCCTGTACCGCAGCCGCTATTATACCCAGTGAGCTGAACTTAGGATCTGAACGTGAGGTAACAGGCACCGCCATATTCAGGCGCAGCATGTCGCACAGTGTAGGCAGGAAGTTATTGATAAATGGTTTACCATTCGACAACGGACCGCCTGTTTTACCTGTAGCTAGTTGGTATGGGTTCAGGTTAGGCACGCCTGTATAGAATATTGGCAGGATATCCACGGCACGCGGGCTATGATTATCAGGCAATAATATAGTACCGAATATAGCATCATCCAGCGCCGTACCTGCTACAGCAGGTGAGCCTTTCAGCGACCATAAGCCCTGCTGTGTATTACCAAAGTCAAATGCACCAAGCGAATTACGCTGTATACGCAGTTTTGAAAGGCCCGGAACCGCGCCACCATACAGGGAAGCATCCATGTATAATGCCAACTCAGGATTTTCAAAATACTGGATATAAGCACCATCATCAGTATAAGGATTAGCGCCATTCCACTGATCTTTCATACCTACAGGTATTACTACTTCATTGGTCAGTGGCATGCCCAGGCGGGATACCTGTATCCATGAACCTGAACCTACCGATCCGCCACCTGTAGTATTTAGTGTGGTTATAGCGAGCCTGCTTGCAGATGCCCATACGCCTATTGCGAAATCAGCATCCAGTATGTTAGCAGCCATTGCAGCTGTTTTGCCATCTTTCTGCAGCATGCTGATAGGTATCTCCAGCGCTATAGAGTGGCAATTGAATTTTGCAAGGCCGTCACGACCTGTAGTACGGAAACCACCAACATCAAACGCACCACCGAGGTCTACAAAGAACGGATCATCAGCCGGGCCGCAGAAAAGTTTTTCACCTGTGCTGGCTGTGGTTACCGCATTCATCATTACATGGTCGTAACCAGCAGGGTCATTCAGGCCGGCACCACCTTCTATAGAGCGTGGGCCTATGTTTGGTGGAGGAACTGCTCCGCCGCTTTTAATAGTTACAAACGGGCCACCGCCTATACTTTTTTCGCAGGTATAGGTCATTTTACTGTTCTGTTTGCCCAGGCGTATGTTGAAGAACGTTGTCGGGTCTTCATGCGTCTGGGTAAACGTAAAACGATATGTGATATCGTCACCGGTTGTAGCGGTCGTATTCTTGATGTGTATCTCGTAGCGTATATTCTCTCCGAAGCTGTACCAGTTTGGGCCGCCCGCAGGGTGCTCAAAAGGAATGTAATTCGCTATTATCACGATATTATTGGTATCGCATGGGCTTCTGAATGCATACAGGTCAGTATTATCAGCAAGCGGGTCATTCGATATTAGCGGCGCTTCCCTGTGCGATGAAGCTATCGCTGTGATCTGCGGCAGCATGCATATAAGCGCTCCCACAAAAAATTTATTGATTATATTTTTCATAACTGTCGTTTTGTTTTATGGAATGAATTAAAACCTCGCCTGCGCTGTGTAGTCATAGCCTCGCCATGGCTGCTGCACATAAGGGAATGAAGCCTGGAATGTAGTATCGTTGTGAGTGATGCCCGCGTTAAAGCTCAGCACATGCACCAGGTTTGGTGTTACCGCCGATCCGCTTCCGCTATAGTCATCATACCACAGGCCTATTGCCGCCAGTGCTACTCCGCTTACTGCCTGCAGCTCTATGGTAGTTACGTCATCTTCCAGCCTGCGGCCGTTAGGGAAACCATCCATGTTAGGGATAAACTCCAGTAATGTATCGTTGTATTTAGACAAGGTAAGGCCCAGCACCGCAGCCTGCAGCAGCCCTTCAGAGCTGAAGTTAGGATCTGTACGTGATGTTACCGGTACTGCCATGTTCAGGCGCAGCATATCGCCAAGAGTAGGCAGGAAGTTGTTCACAAATGGTTTACCATGCGCCAGCGGGTTGCCCAGGAATTTGCCTGTGGCCAGCTGGTAAGGTGCCAGGTTAGGAACACCTGTATAGAATATAGGCAGTATATCTACCGCACGTGGGCTCTTGTTATCAGGCAACAGCACTGCACCAAAAGCCGCATTATCAAGCGCCGTACCTGCTACTGCAGCCGTGCCTTTCAGTGAGAACAGGCCTTCAGCGCCATTGCGGAAGTCAAAGCTGCCCAGTGATTTTTTCTGGATACGCAGTCCGTTAAGCGCAGGTACTGCACCACCAAACTTTGAATCATCCATATACAATGCCAGCTCAGGATTGCTGAAATAAGCCGCGAACTGTGCATCATCCTTAGGATTGCTTGCATTCCATTTGTCCTTTTCACCTACAGGTATGATTACCTCGTTGGTCAGTGGCATACCTATGCGCGATACCTGCACCCATGTACCTGTATATGATTCGCTGCCTGCAGCCAGTGTCCTTATCTGCGGACGGCTTGCTGATGCCCATACACCTATTACAAAATCAGGGTCCAGTATGTTCTTGGCAGATGTTACCGGCAGGCCGCTTTTCTGCAGCATGCTGATAGGTATCTTCATCGCTATGGTATGGCAGTTAAAACGTGCCAGGCCATCCTTTGGTGTATTGGCTTTGCTCAGCCCATCAGGACGGAAGTTACCAAGGTCAAAAGCGCCTGCAAGGTCTACAAAGAATGGATCATCTACCGGTCCGCAGAATATCTGCTCACTGGTAGTAGCTGTCTGTATTTTAGAGTTCATATACCCTGTGTAGCTGGGTATACCCAGGCCTACAGTGGCATCCTGTATAGAGCGTGGGCCTATGTTGTTTGCAGGCACTTCTCCTGTGCTTACTATTGTGGTCCAGCTAGCACCGCCGTCTGTGCTTTTTTCGCACATATAGGTTGTCTTGTCATTCTGGGCACCCAGGCGTATGTTGAAGAACGTGGTTGGGTCCTGGTTAGCTTTAGAGAACGTAAAGCGATAGGTAATATCGTCGGTGGTAGTCGCTGCGTTGTTCTTAATGTGTATCTCGTACCGCACATTGGCACCAAATGTGAAGTAGTTTGGCCCACCCTCCGGAGATTCGAAAGGAATGTAGTTGGCGATGATCGTGACCG